>NZ_CP014222.1:315123-630246 GCF_000969645.2 Janthinobacterium sp. B9-8 | reverse complement strand
GAATGGGAAAAGCGCCTGACCGGCGTGCCTTACCAGCAAATTGCCGCCGAAGGTGGCGGGATTGTTTCTACGGTGAACGCCACGCGGGATTTATCGCAAGCTGACCTCGCAACACAAAGCCTGCCGCGCCTCTTGGCCCTGATGGATGAAGGCGTCACCACGCTGGAGATAAAATCCGGCTATGGCCTGCGCCTTTATGATGAATTAAAACAGCTGCGCGTGGCCCGCCAGTTTGGCGAAAATCACCCTATTGAAATTGCTCCCACCCTGCTCGCCGCCCACGCCCTGCCGCCCGAATTTGCCGGCCGCAGTGATGAATATATTGATGAAGTGATTTCGCGCATTCTGCCTGCCGCCGCCAGCGAAGATCTGGCCGAAGCAGTAGATGTGTTCTGTGAAGGCGTCGGCTTTAGCCCCGCCCAAACCCGCCGCGTATTTGCTGCCGCCAAAGCGCATGGCTTGCGTGTAAAAGGCCATGTAGAGCAGCTCTCTAATTTGCACGGCGCGGCGCTAGTCGCCGAGTTTAACGGCTTATCCGCCGACCATATCGAATACCTAGACGATGCAGGCATTGCCGCAATGCAAGCCGCTGGCACGGTGGCGGTGCTTCTGCCCGGCGCGTTTTACTTTTTGCGTGAAACACAAAAGCCCCCTATTGCGGCGCTACGAGCTGCAGGCGTGCCGATGGCGGTATCCACCGACCTCAACCCCGGCACCAGCCCCTTCGCTTCCATCCGCCTCGCGATGAACCAAGCCTGCGTGCTATTTGCCTTAACGCCCGAAGAAGCCCTCACCGGCACCACTCGCCACGCAGCTCAAGCACTGGGGCGCGCAGCCACACACGGCCAGCTGGCCGCAGGATTTGTCGCAGACTTTTTAGTCTGGAATATCGACCACCCGGCAGAAATCATCTACAGCCTAGGCACGCCCCTGCTCAAACAGCGAGTGTTTAGAGGTCTTAGGAATATTGTTAAACCCTGAACCACAGAGGACACAGAGAGCACAGAGTTCCACAGAGAAAATCTGACTCGCTTTCAGTTAATCACCAGATCTGTAAAAGCGTGCAGGCCACCTGTTTCACCTATCAATAGCTAGTCATCTGTCTTTGTATTTCTCTGTGAAACTCTGTGTCCTCTGTGCTCTCTGTGGTTCAAGATTTAGCACCCGCAACACTTTATGCTTCACCAACTTAGCACTCGAATAATTTTTAACAGGATAAAACCATGACCGTCTGGACTGGGCGTATTGATGCTGCTGAAGGGGATGCAGCGCGGCGCTGGCATCAGGTAGTGCAGCCCTTATCTACGAATCAGCCCGCAGGCATTGCCCTGCTTGGCTTTGCCTGTGATGAAGGTGTACGTCGCAATCAGGGGCGGGTGGGGGCGGTGGCGGGGCCGGTGGCTTTGCGTAAAGCACTGGCGAATCTGGCTTATCACCCCACTCTGCCGCTTTATGATGCGGGGGATGTGGCTTGTGAAGATGGCGATTTGGATGCCGCTCATCAACGCTTGGCGGCTGCGGTGAGCCAAAATATTCAGGAAGGTCATTTTTCGCTGGTACTCGGTGGCGGGCATGAAACGGCTTTTGGCCATTGGCTGGGGATTGCCAACGCTCATCCAAACCAGCGCATCGGCATTGTCAATTTCGACGCGCATTTTGATTTGCGCGAAGCCTCTGAGGCCACATCCGGCACACCCTTTGCCCAGATAGCCGCTACATGCGCCCAGCGTGGGCAGGATTTTAATTACCTCTGCATGGGCGTGGCCGAAACCGCCAATACCGAGGCGCTGTTTAATAAAGCGCGGCAACTGCAAGCCTCATGGCGGCTCGACACCGACATGACACCGTGGCAGCTGACAGAAACACAGGCGCAGCTACAAGGCTTTATCAATCAGGTCGACGTGGTTTATCTGACGATTGATTTGGATGTATTGCCTGCGGCGCAAATGCCTGCAGTCTCTGCCCCCGCAGGCTTTGGCGTGGAAATCAGTGTGATCGAGCATCTTAGCCGGCTGCTTGCAGCCAGTGGAAAACTCGTCGCAGCAGATTTAGTGGAATTCAATCCCCTGTTTGATACCGACAGCCACGGCGCAAAAGCCGCCGCCAGACTGGCATGGAGCATTTGCAGAAGCTTTAAACCTTTAAAAACCTAAGTTCTGTAGACACGGAGAACACGGAGTTTAAAAACAGAACACAGAGAAAACCTTGAGAAATACAAAAAGTTAAGTTTTATGTTTTGTTTTTCTCTGTGTGCTCTATGTTCTCACTGATCTCTGTGTCTACAGAACTTTTTGACCTTACTGACTTACCCGCCATCTCATCAATCGGAGCCTGAAAATGACTGACCCACGCCATGATCCTTCCCGCGTCATTCGCGCGCCACGCGGTAGCGAGTTGACTTGTAAAAGCTGGCTGACTGAAGCCGCTTTTCGCATGATTCAGAACAATCTCGACGCCGAAGTGGCCGAGTATCCGCAATCCTTAGTGGTTTACGGCGGGATTGGCCGTGCGGCACGCAATTGGGAATGCTACGACAAGATTCTGGAAGTGCTGACCCGTCTGGAAGACGATCAAACGCTGCTGATTCAATCAGGCAAACCGGTTGGCGTGTTTCCATCGCACCCCGATGCTCCGCGCGTGCTGCTGGCTAACTCCAATCTTGTGCCTCACTGGGCTAATTGGGAACACTTCAATGAGTTAGATAAAAAAGGCCTGATGATGTACGGCCAGATGACTGCAGGCAGCTGGATTTACATCGGCAGCCAGGGCATTGTGCAAGGCACTTACGAGACTTTTGTGGCGATGGCCAAACAGCATTTTGGCGGTGTAGCACAGGGGCGCTGGGTCTTAACCGGCGGCTTGGGCGGCATGGGCGGCGCTCAGCCACTGGCCGCAACGATGGCAGGCTTCTCAATGATCGCCGTAGAGTGCGATGAAACCCGCATCGATTTCCGCCTGAAGACGCGCTATGTAGACCGCAAAGCCACCACGCTGGATGAAGCGCTGGCCATCGTGGCCGATGCCAAAGAGACCGGTAAGCCGGTATCCGTTGGACTATTAGGCAATGCCGCTGATGTGTTTGCCGAGCTGGTTGCCCGTGGCATTACCCCCGATGTCGTCACAGATCAAACTTCGGCGCACGACCCAGTACACGGCTATTTGCCGCAGGGCTGGGATATTGCCAAATGGCGTGAGGCACAAAAAACTGATCCGGCTGGCGTCACCAAGGCTGCCAAGCAATCGATGGCCAAGCAAGTACAAGCGATGCTGGATTTACAAGCGCGCGGCGCGGCAACCGTCGATTACGGCAATAACATCCGCCAGATGGCGCTGGAAGAAGGCGTAAGCAACGCATTCGACTTCCCCGGCTTTGTACCCGCCTATGTACGCCCGCTGTTTTGCGAAGGCATCGGCCCTTTCCGCTGGGTAGCACTATCTGGTGACCCAGAAGACATCTACAAAACCGATGCCAAGGTTAAAGAGCTGATCCCGGATAATCCGCACCTGCACAACTGGCTGGATATGGCGCGTGAACGTATCGCCTTCCAAGGCTTGCCAGCGCGTATTTGCTGGGTAGGCCTCAAAGATCGCGCCCGTCTTGCGCTGGCATTTAATGAGATGGTTAAAAATGGCGAGCTGAAAGCCCCGATTGTGATCGGCCGCGATCACCTAGACTCTGGCTCGGTAGCCTCACCGAATCGTGAAACCGAAGCCATGCTCGATGGCTCGGACGCCGTATCCGACTGGCCACTCTTGAACGCGCTCTTAAATACCGCAGGCGGCGCAACTTGGGTGTCGCTACACCACGGCGGCGGCGTAGGCATGGGCTTTTCCCAGCATTCAGGCGTGGTGATTGTGGCTGACGGTACAGATGCCGCCGCCAAACGCTTAGGCCGCGTATTGTGGAACGACCCCGGTACCGGCGTCATGCGCCACGCCGACGCAGGCTACGACATCGCCAAAAACTGCGCTAAAGAGCAGGGCTTAGATTTGCCGATGATGAAGTAAAAGGCAGCGATATAAACCCTAAGATCTGCAGACACAGAGCACTCGGAGTTAAAAACTAGAACACGGAGAAACCCTTGAGGAAGCACAAAAATTATATTTTTCCTTTTGTTTTTCTCCGTGAGCTCTGTGTTCTCACTGATCTCTGTGTCTACAGAACTTTTTAGCGCGCACCACCCTACAAAAACACACACTGGATCACACAATGAGCACATTTAATATCAAGCCCGGCCAATTGACGCTTGCTGATTTACGCAAGATCGCTCGTGATGAAAGCATCACCCTTAGCCTTGATGCATCTTCCCATGCTGGCATCGATGCCGCTGCCGCTACCGTGGCACGTGTTCTGACTGAAGGGCGCACGGTGTATGGCATTAACACCGGCTTTGGCCTGCTTGCCAGCACCAAGATTGCTACGGAAGAGCTGGAGCTACTGCAACGCTCCATCGTGCTTTCTCACGCGGCGGGGATTGGCAAGCCGATGGAAAACGGCACAGTGCGTTTGCTGATGGCGCTAAAAATCAACTCGCTGGCCCGCGGTTTTTCCGGCATTCGCCGCTCGGTGATCGAAGCGCTGATTACCCTATTTAACCATCAGATTTATCCAGTGATCCCGCAAAAAGGCTCAGTCGGCGCATCGGGCGATTTAGCCCCGCTATCCCATATGAGCGCCGTTTTGATCGGCGAAGGCGAAGCCTTTGTTGATGGCAAACGCGTCACTGGCGCGGCAGCGATGCAAGCCGCCAACCTTGATCCTATCGTGCTCGCCCCAAAAGAAGGCTTGGCACTATTAAACGGCACACAGGCATCGACCGCCTTTGCGCTGGAAGGCTTATTTGCTGCTGAAGATTTATTTATCGCCGCCTCCGTTGCAGGCAGCTTATCGGTCGAAGCTGCCATGGGCAGCCGCACACCATTCGATGCTCGTATTCATGCGGTACGCGGCCATGCTGGGCAAATTGATTCGGCCAAGCTTTACCGTGACTTGCTAGGGGACACCAGCGAAATTGCCCAGGCCCACGCCAACTGCGGCAAGGTGCAAGACCCGTACTCACTACGCTGCCAGCCACAGGTGATGGGCGCATGCCTAACGCAAATCCGCAATTCGGCAGAAACTTTGTTGGTGGAAGCCAATGCCGTATCGGATAACCCGCTGGTATTCTCTGACGACAATGTGATTCTGTCTGGCGGCAATTTCCACGCCGAGCCGGTGGCCTTTGCTGCGGATAATCTGGCGCTGGCGATTGCCGAAATCGGCTCTTTGTCTGAACGCCGTATGGCGCTGTTGATCGACAATAATCTTTCTAAATTACCGGCCTTTTTGGTGAACAACGGCGGCGTGAATTCGGGCTTTATGATTGCCCAAGTGACAGGTGCTGCGCTGGCTTCTGAAAATAAATCGCTGGCTCATCCCGCATCGGTAGACAGCCTGCCTACGTCCGCCAATCAGGAAGATCACGTTTCCATGGCCACTTTTGCTGCGCGCCGCCTTAAAGACATGAGCGAAAACACCGCAGGTATTCTGGCGGTGGAATTACTCGCAGCCTGCCAAGGAATTGATTTCAGAGCGCCAAACAAAGCCTCCGATAAGCTGGAAGCCGCTAAAGCCCTGCTGCGCGCCGAGGTGACTTTCTACGATAAAGACCGCTACTTTGCGCCTGATATCGAAAAAGCAGCGGCCCTGATCAGCCGCGCGGCTTACAACTCATTTAGCTTGCCGGGTTTACTGCCTTCGGTTTAAAGCAGAACCATTTACTCCCAATAAAAAAGCCCGCTTCTTATACAGAAGCGGGCTTTTATTTGAAGCTTAGCAATCATCAGCGAATAGATACTTCAACTCGCCTATTTCTAGGCTCAAGCACCTCATCAGGCGTTAAGACTAATAAATTGCGCTCGCCGTGTGATTCTACCGTCAGCGAATTATATTTCAGCCCCTTTTGCTTCAGCATTTCTGCAACCAGAGTGGCGCGCACCAAGGCCAGCTCTTCGTTCACCTCAGCCTTGCCTAATGTATCGGTATGCCCCAGCACCGAAATGTCCACCGCCGGCCATTTTGTGGCCTCTGCAATAATTTCTGACAGCAACAGCTCAGATTCATGGGTCAGCATGGTATCAACCTGGAAATAAATCAGGTAATGCCGCGGTATTTTAGGCCGGGCTGCCATTGCATCGCCAAAATCCTCTTTGATTTTTTCCTGATCAATTGCGGCAGGTGCTTCAGAGCCGTCAAGAAGCGCACCATGGCCTGCCGTTTTAATCGCTTGCTCGCCTTTATCTCCTTTAATCACCACCTCGCCGGTGCGCCCATCAGGATTTTCAAGCAAAACGATATAAGAATTCGATGCGCACCCTTGCAGCAATAAAACCGCAATAAACATCATGAGCATCAAAAATGAAATGGGGCGCTTGGCCCCATTTATAAGGTTCAAAGGCATGTATTACTCCTCAACTTTCACCAAAAACTGTGTGCCCCGTACCCCGATCATGCCGGCAGGAGTGCGAATAGCAACGGCATCAGGCTGCAATTTAGCGATGATTCCAGAAACATAGTTCATCGTTCCCTTGGCCAGCATGCTCACAATTTTTAACTTGCCTTGGGCCGGTGCATAAAGATACTCATCCACAGTAAGCTCAGTATCGGGGCCAAAAGACATCACAGTTTCGTCCTTAAAAGTAAGGCCCATGCTGCTTTTTGCTGCCGTTTTCAAAATGCTACCCTGCAGCACTGCAGTACCTACTTCGGCTTTGACTACCTTGCCTGCCGTCGTTACAGAAGCCTCACCCATCACGTTTTTCACGTAGGCAATAGGCGTTTCAGCGGCCCAGCCCGCTGAGGATAATAGCAGCCCGCACATAAAAGCTAATTTAAACATAACTTCTCCTCCATCACACTGATGAGCAGGTATGAAACATTGTCAGCTTAACACGCATGAATCAACGTTTAATACCCATCTCCCTAGCATGCTGACAGCCGTAAGCAACTTACTCCAAACGGTTAAATCCAGCAGATCTAAGGTATATTTTGCTTATTCAATCAAGCTCCAAAACACATACTGCCCCCAAGCAGACTACGCTATGCCGATTACAGATGAAGTATGGCTTTTACCAGGCCTCTCGACTCACAATAAACTAAGCTGAATATCAGCTCGCTCTTGGCGTAAGAAAACCCCACTAAAAACAAACCATGATCAATCAATCACTCAAACGCCTTGGTTTTTTCCTCCCGCTCGCCTCTGCTTTTTTAGGCTTGGCACTGCTACTAACAGATGCATCGCCACTGCAATCCTTACGCAACAACCTATTTGATCAATATCAGCGCTGGTATCCGCGCATCAATATCAACACAGCGGTGCGCATTATTGATATTGATGATGAAAGTCTGCGCCGCCTCGGCCAATGGCCCTGGCCACGTACGCGATTAGCTCAACTAACGGATCAATTGCAAAGTGCAGGTGTTGCTGCCATCGGTTTTGATGTGGTTTTTGCTGAGGCAGATCGTACTGCACCACGGGCAATGGCCGATCTTTGGTCACTTAAAGGCCCTTTACGCAGCGAGCTTGAAGCTCTGCCCGACCACGATCAGGCCTTTGCACAAAGCATCAGCAAGGCCAATATTGTACTGGGATTTACTGTGCAGCGTGGCACACTGACAGGTGAACTCAGCACGGCAAGCGCTACCGCACTCAGCCATCGCCCGTTTCGCTATATTTACGCAGGCCCGCCCCCCACGAGCTGGCTGCACACTTTTCAAAGTGCCATCCTTGCACGGCCAGAGCTCGAAAGTGCAGCCAAGGGCAATGGTGCGCTTAATTTTGTGCCAGACAACGATGGCGTAGTGCGGCGGATTCCTCTTTTATTACAACTAGCAGACGAGCCTGTCCCCACCCTTGCAGCAGAAATTCTGCGAGTGGCTCAGGGTACTCAAAATTATGTTTTAAAAACACAGGCACTGGGCATCAGTGAAATAAAAATAGGCCAGTTTCAGATCCCAACCACCCGCAGTGGCGAAGTCTGGATGCATTACTCACGCGAGTCACCCCAGCGTTATTTACCTGCCTGGAAGCTGATCGCAGGGCAAATTCCTGCAGAGCAACTTAAAGGCAAAATGATTTTGATTGGCAGCTCGGCACAGGGCTTAATGGATTTGCGCTTTAGCCCGCTTGGCCGTATTTTGCCCGGTGTAGAAGCACACGCTCAGCTGCTGGAGCAAATTACGAGCGGCCATCTCCTGCAGCGCCCCGGCTGGGCCAGCTTTGCCGAAATTATCAGCACCCTACTGGGTTGCCTGGCTATCGGCCTGATTGCAACACGCAGCCGGGCACTGATTGCGGCCAGCACCACGCTGGCCTTACTGGCGCTGGTACTGCTTAGTGGCTGGTATGCCTTTCGCGAGCACACACTGCTTATCAATACCGTAACGCCTGCATTGGCTTTTACCGCCACATTTATCCTTGGTAGCCTGCTGCATCACTGGATGAGTGAGCGTGAGCAGCGCTGGATTAAGCAAGCGTTTTCCCGTTATGTCTCCCCCAACCGCGTCAGCCATCTGATCGAGCACCCGGATTCAATGGCACTGGGCGGACGGCGACAAGAATGCAGCTTTATTTTTACTGATTTAGCCGATTTCACCAGCCTGATGGAGAGCATCGACCCTGCTCAGGCCGTTACTTTACTAAACGACTACCTCGATCAGATGATCGCCATTGCCTTTAAACATGAAGGCACACTGGATCGAATTGTAGGCGATGCGGTGGCGATTATGTTCTCCGCGCCGCTTACGCAAGCCGATCACCGCGCCCGCGCCCTCGGCTGCGCGATGGAAATGGATGCTTTTGCCAGCAACTATTCCGATACGCTTCAGGCAAAAGGCTTTCAGTTTGGCAAAACCCGGATTGGTATTCATTCAGGGGAAGTCATCGTGGGCAACTTTGGCGGCTCCACTATTTTTGATTATCGGGCATTGGGTGATCCAGTTAACACCGCAGCGCGATTAGAGAGCGTAAACAAACACCTAGGCACCCATATCTGCATATCTGAAGCTACACTATCGGGCTGCCCGGACGCCTTAGTACGCCCTGTTGGCCGCCTTGTTCTCAAGGGGAAAAATCGGGCACTACAGGTGTTTGAGCCGCTCACCGAAGCACGCTTAGCAAACTATGCACCGCTAGAATTGTATTGCAGCGCCTACCAGGCCATGGCTCAGGAAGCATCGAGCGCCGCCAGCGACTTTAGCGTTCTTGCCCTAAGCTACCCCCATGATCCCTTGCTTGCTTTGCACCATCAGCGGCTTAGTAAAGGCGAAAAAGGCGATCTGATTGTTATGGCAGAAAAGTAAGAGGCCCCAATGAGCACCGCAAAAATCAACCGCTTTATCCAAATCTTTAGCGATGCTTTTGCCCAATTATCGGTATCCATCGCGATGCCTGAGATCGAGCACTTAGCCGTACTGGTACACCGTGTGATGGAAAATAGAACACGCAAATACCACACCGCGGCGCATATATTCGAGCTTTGCGAAGACCTCAGTGCCAGGCCACAGCTTGCGGCACTTTTTCATGATCTGGTGTATTACCAACTGGATGGCAGCTTCCCAAAAAAAATAGCCCCCTTGCTCAACAATGTATGCCATATCGAAAATGGCGGCTTTATTTTGCAAGAGCTAAATAATGACGCACTGGTCATGTGTGCCGATATTTTTAATTTCAAGCCCCATCAGGCCCTGCCACTCTATGGGGGAATGAATGAGTTTTTAAGTGCCGTTGTCGCTGTCAGGCTGATGCAGCCCTATTTGCCTATGAGCGATCTGATTGCCATTGTGGCCTGCATTGAAGCCACGATCCCTTTCCGGGGATCTGATGAAAATGGCAAAGATTGCTCTGAGCTACTGGCAGAAAAAGTAAGCATTCAAAGCAAAAAATGGCTGACGGAACTCACCGATGCAGAAGCCGATGAATACCTTGCACAAGTGATGCAAGAAGCGATAAGCCTGAGCAATATCGATGTAGGTGGCTTTGCGGAGCCCAACCCCGGTAAATTCT
The DNA here is from genome assembly GCF_000969645.2 of Janthinobacterium sp. B9-8. NCBI lineage: Bacteria > Pseudomonadati > Pseudomonadota > Betaproteobacteria > Burkholderiales > Oxalobacteraceae > Janthinobacterium > Janthinobacterium sp. B9-8. The sequence continues at coordinate 620,203 of NZ_CP014222.1, read as the reverse complement.
TATCCGCAACCTGGCTGCTCATCGAAGAAGCCAATACCCCGCTCAACACGGTAGGCGTGTATACCCTGCAAGACTATCGCATGGCCTTATTGCGGATGGAAGAATTCCTGCACGGGCTTAAAGCAGAAGTTGTTTTTCACCAATATGCCGATCTGCCAAGCGATGCGGAATACCAACGGCTTACTGAAGCGGCACGTAGGAATATTGTTTTTTCCTGTGACTTTCTGGCCTCCAAACTCACCTCCATCGCCCTGATTGAAGCGATGGCCCTGGCAACTGGCGGCGATTGCCCGGTATCAATGTTTCTTGGTGACATCCACGGCATAAGCAGCGCGCCAGATCGGGCCGAGAATTTTCTTCCGCCTGCCCATACGGCCAGCGATGTTCGCCCGGCACTGCTGCAAATTTTTGAACAAGGCCGCTCAGAGGAAACCTACTCTGATCTGAATGCCTCCCCACTCACCGCCTATCTCTATCGCAGCCTAGGCCATCAGGGCACATTTCAAGCCTGGTCTCTGGCACGGCACTTTTTTTCTGGCCAATTATCGCCGGAAGATTTTCTCAAAAGCCTGGATCACAATTTGGTTATGTCGATTATCCAAGCCTGCATGCATATTGCGGCTTCGCGGCAGGTGGGCTTGCAAGCACTGCACAACATGTTGTCTGAAGCGCAGCACTGATCCAGCGCTTTTTAGCGGCAAGATGGAGAAGCGCCCAGCCCCTCGCACTTCTTCATCAATTTTCAATCAATAGCACCCCAAAGCGGCCGCTATTATTGTTTATCAACGTAAGTAAAAATAATAATGTTCTTAACTTATTTACAGATACACTCTTACAGAGTTATAAAGCACGCCTTGCGCCATCTATGCCATCAGAATGGTGAATTGATCAGGCACTGCCCAAAAACAGTGTATTGCTAAGTCAATCAGGAAAGGGGAGCAATTCCCAACCTACCCGGTACTACTCGCCACGACTGCATTGCCCAATCACAGCACGTTTTTTTAAATACACGGATGGCCGCGTGATATCAATCATTGCTCAAAACAAGTGGTTATTTTGAGCAATACACTTATTTAACTAAGGAAGTTTGTATGAAACTGCGTTCTATCGCCCTGACTGGTCTCTTTACCTGTTTACTAGCCCCTGCTGCCTCTGCATTTGATCTTGGCGGCCTTATCAAAGCAGGCGAGCAAGCATTTCAAGCCGCTACGCTGTCAGATACCGATGTCAAATCACTGGCCAACCAAGCTTGCGTGCAAAGCGATTCTGAATCAAAAATTGCACCCGCTAAAAACAAATACAGCAAACGCATGGATGCCATTTCCAAAAAACTGGGCACGGATATCAATGGCCAAGCTGTTAATTACAAAGTGTATTTAACCAGTGATGTAAACGCATGGGCGATGGCCAATGGCTGCATCCGCGTCTACAGCGGCCTGATGGATCTGATGACAGACGATGAAGTGATCGGCGTAGTGGGCCACGAAATGGGCCATGTGGCACTGGGCCACTCCAAAAAAGCCATGCAAACAGCCTACGCTGTTGCTGCAGCCCGCACCGCAGCAAGCTCATCCGGCAATGCTACCGTGGCTCAGCTTAATGGCTCCGATTTAGGCGAATTTACTGAAGGCCTGATCAACGCCCAATTCTCGCAATCGCAAGAATCAGACGCAGATAACTTCTCTTTTGATGTATTAACCCAGAAAAAACTAAACCGTGAAGCCTTAGCCACTGCATTCCAAAAACTGGAAAAACTAGGTGGCGGCGATCACAGCATGTTGAGCTCGCACCCGGCATCTGCTGATCGCGCTAAAAATATTCAAAACCGCATTGCTAGCGGCAAATAAGCGCTAAACGTATGAAATGGTGAGGGCGTTTGCAGCGGCTTCAGCTGCAAACGCCCTCACCACAAGCCCCATCTCTCCTTATAAATCTCTGCTCGCCATTATCTTTTCTTGATAAATGGCACATAAAAACCACGCCCACTTTATATTCCTGCCCAATCAATATATCTCTCTGTATGCTACGCGTCAGCCTGCCTAAAAAATCGTAAAACCATTAGGAAATCTAGCCTTGCAGATCAAAACGCTCTTTCTATGCCTTACTATCGTCCTGCTCGGTGCCTGCGGTAAAAAAGAAGAAATGGGCGAAATGCCCGCCGCAAATGCAGTTGCCGAATCGGCAGCAGATTCCGCACCAGTCAGCAGCAAAGAGCAACTTAGCTCCAGTGCCAATACTTATAGCGATAGCACCCGCCAATTTATTCGCACCGCCGATGCTAAATTTCAAGTAAAAGACGTTTATAAATCTGCACTAATCATTGAAGATATTGCCGCCCAGCTGGGTGGCTTTGTTGAAAAAAATGCAATTAAATCAGAAATAGCCCAAATTCACTTTGAGCCTATTGGCGACAATAAGAAATTGAAACTCACCGAATACGCGGTAACAGGCGCATTGATTATTCGAGTGCCCAGCGAAAAAACCCAAGACTTCCTGCGCCAAATGGCCGGGCAAATTATTTTTTTAAATGAACGGACTTTCCTTGCCCAAGATGCACAATTTGAATTACTCAAACAAAGACTAGGTATCCGCCGCAATCAAGAAACACAAAGCCAAATGGGTAAAGCCGCCAAAGGCAGCGGCAATGCGGAAGAAAAAGCCATCGCGATTGATGCGCAAGACAGCAGCAAACAAGCCAGAGACCATGCCATCATTCTGGAAAAAGAATTTGCCGACCAGGTAGCCTTTAGCAAAATCACATTATTTCTAGATCAAGCGTCCCAAATCAATCAGGCAGAAGTCAGTGATACAGAAGCAATCATCAAACAAGCCCGCCCAAATTTCTTCTACCGCCTTGGCCAAGCCATTCAATCAGGCTGGTATTGGGGGCTGGATGCCAGTATCGAGCTCATGAGAATCTGGCCTTTATGGCTAGTGATTGCAGCGATTGTTTTATTAATTCGTAGATTTAGAAAAACAAAAAAAGCCCCTGCTCAAACAAGCGAAACAAGCGAAACAAGCGAATAAACCCATAAAGGCATACTCGATATGAAACTCAAGCTCATTTTATGTATGCCTATTTTTCTGGCAACAATGGTTTTTGCACCGCGTGTTTTTGCACAAGACACTGAACTAGAAGCCGCAAAGCTACCATTGCAAAACTATATTCGGGCGCATGAAACCGGAAACGCAGATTTTGTACGTAAAGCATTTAGTAACGATGCAAAAATCGTTGGCCATATCAGCGGCAATTTAATTTCATGGAGCGTAGAGCAATACGCTGGGCGCTTTAATGGCAAAGCCGCCAGCGATGAAGCACAACGCAAACGCAGCTTTGAAATCATCGATATCACAGGCGACGCCGCCATCGCCAAAGTCATGCTCGATTACCCAAGCATCAAATTTGTAGACTATATGGCGCTGCTAAAAATAGAGGGCGAATGGAAAATCACCCACAAATCATTTAACGTACAAGCCAAGCCAGTAAGCGTTAAGTAATCGGCGGGATATATTACCCAGAGCCAAATATTGAATCACAGAGCACACTGAGAAAATCAATGATTAGATAGTTTTCTCTGTGTGCTCTGTGCCCTCGTTTTCCTCTGTGGTTCAAGGTTTAGCACTCTATCTTTTGTATCAATGGCGTCTTACTCGCGTTTTTCAAAGGCTGCTTAACACCCCTTAAACCAATAAGCAGCTCATCCACCTTTCCTTCCGCATGCCTAATCGACTGCGCTAGGCGCTCGTCTGCGAACTCATCGTATTCAATCGCCACACTATTTACTTGGGTGATGCCGATATAGGCAAAGGCTGTACGCACCGCTGCTTCCACATGATTGCTTGCCGCCATTTTCCCGCCTGCATCGTAGCCAAAATCACCTCGGGCAGATAACAATACGAGCTGCTTGCCTTGCTCGCTCAGCATGGGCCAGTAAGGTTGGCCTTTGCGTGTGCGATCAAAACCAAAAGTCACTCCAACCCGCACAATATTGTCGATATACGCCTTAAATTGCGCAGGTGGGCCAAAGTTATACATCGGCACACCCGCCACAATGACATCGGCAGCGAGCAATTCACTGATCAATAAATCACTTTCGGCCAGCGCATCGTGCATCCACGGCTCTCGGGCATCAGCAGGCGTAAACGCTGCATGTATCCATTGCCCAGTAATAAACGCAGGCGGTGCAGCACCAAGATCGCGATAAATTACCCGCCCATGAGGATGCTGGCTTTGCCATTGCTTCACAAAACGGGCACTCAGACGACGGGTGTGCGAGCCATGGGGATCTGCCCCAGAAAGACCACTACGCGCACTTGAATCAATATGTAATAAGGTCGGCATGTTTAAAACTCCAATCAGTGATTAAATTCATTCATGCCTTAGTTTGTTTCAATTATTTAAGCCATACAAACGAGTATTTTTGTAGCCATAGCTGATTTAAATTCATGTATTCTTTAAGGATGAAACCCAGACTCCCCTCCCTTTCTGCCCTGCGAGCCTTTGAAGCAGCCGCACGTTTAAAGAGCTTTAAGCTGGCAGCAGAAGCGCTATCCGTCAGCCCCACAGCAATTAGCCATCAAATCCGGGCACTAGAAGACAGCTTGTCTTGTGCGCTTTTTGTACGCCAAACGCGCAAAGTAGATTTAAGTGCAGAGGGTGAATTACTCTACGCCGCCACAAAAGAAGGCTTTGATTGTATTGCGGCGGGCGTTGAGCGCTTGCGAGTAAGGCAGCGCAGCACCGTTACGCTTTCAGCGACGCCTGCCTTTACCGCAAAATGGCTGGTGCCCCGCATGGCAGCGTTTCAAGCAGCGCACCCTGAAATCGATCTGCATATTCACGCCTCAAATCAACAGGTAGATTTACACTCGGGAGCGGTTGATTTAGCCATTCGTTATGGCCAGGGAAGCTATCACGATTTGCTGGCAACGCGCCTATTACAAGACCACTTTGCGCCCGTTGCCAGCAAGCTGCTGCACATCCGGCAGTTATCCGATTTAAGCCTGCATCCGCTGATTCACTTTGACTGGCACAGCCCGCCACCAATGCATTTAACATGGGCAGGCTGGCTACAAAATGCAGGGATAAGTGATCTGGATAGCACAGCAGGAATTCGCTACTCAGAAGAAAGCCACGCCATCCAAGCCGCCCTTGCCGGGCAAGGTGTTGCGCTACTGAGCTTAGAATTAGTCAAAGAAGAAATAGCAATGGGCCTGCTAGAAGTCCCTCTAACGCCAATCGTCGAAGGGCTGGCCTATCACCTTGTACGCTCGGCACTGAAACCTGCTGCTGCGGCGGTTACCATTGTTGAAAAATGGCTAATACAAGCGGCTAGCAAAACAGCATTGTGAGTATTAGCTTATTCGTAGGGCGGGTGAAACCCCATACGCCCTAACCAAATTGTTTTTTATTATATAAACAGCGAAAAAGCATAACAACCACGCTCTTTGCATAGGGCTTTTTAAAGTCCCCTTGAAACACGCCGGAGCGAGGAACAAGCGGGGCGGGGTTTCGGCCAGGGAGCGAGGCAGCGAGCCAATCCCGCCTGCCGCCGACTAGATTGTCCGCAGCGGAGGGGCCTTCGTGTTCTTGAGGTTGTGGCTTGGCTTCGTTTCTTGGCCGTTCAAGAAAGGAAGGCCCCCGCGGTGGCCAAGCGCTCCAAAATCAACGTGCCGAAGGCACTAAAAAGGTCTTTTTGATTTTGGTTAGCGCCTATGGTGTGCAACCCGCCAGCTATCGCATCAAATACTTAAAAACGGCGGGTTGCACCCGCCCTACGAAAAGCATCCGCATCCAATGAATATTCTTCAATAAATAAAGCGTCCCTTCACAACGCCAAGTACGTTTCAAACTTGCTTCTAAACATCGAAAAAAAGCTTCTTACATTGCGGATATTCGATTGAGTGGCAAAAAGGCGGTGGGCTAGCTGGTGATAGGCATTCATATCCGCCACCTGAATAATCAGCACAAAATCCGGCCCCGGCGAGACGCGATAGCATTGCTGCACGGTTTTTTCTGCTGCGGCGAGCTGCTCAAACTCCTGCATCTTTTCTGATGTTTGCACATCCAGCGTGATTTCAACGATGGCGGTTAAGCCTGCGCCGACTTTCTCTGGCGCTAAAATCGCTACTTGCTTGGCAATCACCCCCGTATCTATTAAGCGCTTTACGCGGCGCAAGCAGGTGGGCGGCGAGGCGTGCACCTTGGCGGCCAGATCTTGATTACTTAGTGAAGAATCTTGCTGTAATTGTTGCAAGATGCGTTTATCCAGCTCATCTAATACCATGGTCGATGTCATATAAATTCACAAAATTTATAAAAATGAAATAAAAATTCATACAAATAGATGGTTATCTATTTATTTCATAATACATTAAATTTTGAAAGATATATTCACACAAAACCATTTAGGATAAGGAGATTGCTTCATTTATTTCCTAGGGCAGGTGCTTACCCGCCGTTTTGAAATCATCCAGCTTAAACATGGCGGGTTTTACTCCAACCCTAACAACTACTACAAACATTGAATCATCGTAGGGCGGGTGCAACCCGCGTATTTTTAGGCATTGCTCGCGGGTTGCACCCGCCCTACAAGTAACGTTTCGCTGAAGTTGATTGGAGCGGGTTCCACCCGCCATACATGATTTACAACCTTCCCATTTATCTTCTCTTTCGAGGTTTCTATGTGCGGTATTGTCGGTGCAGTTGCCCAGCGTAATATCACCCCTATTTTGCTAGAAGGGCTTAAACGGCTTGAATACCGTGGCTACGATTCCTGCGGCGTGGCCTTGCATGTGGATGGCAAGCTGCAACGCTCGCGCAGCACCTCCCGCGTGACCGAGCTGCAAGCACAAATCGATCAGACTGGTTTAGCAGGCTTTACCGGCATTGCCCACACCCGATGGGCCACCCACGGCGTGCCTTCATCGGCCAATGCTCACCCACATTTCTCGCGCGAGCGAATTGCGCTGGTGCACAACGGCATTATCGAAAACCATGAAGAGCTGCGCGCCGAGCTAACCGCCGCTGGCTATGTATTTGAAAGCCAAACCGATACCGAAGTGATCGCGCATCTGATCGATCATCTTTATCAAGGTGATTTATTTGAGACCGTACAGCAAGCAGTCAAACGCTTAACTGGCGCTTTTGCCATCGCCGTATTCTGCCGCGACGAGCCGCACCGCGTAGTGGGCGCACGTTTAGGCTCCCCCCTGATTGTGGGCGTGGGCAAAGGTGAAAACTTTATTGCCTCTGATGCGATGGCCCTAGCGGGCACGACCGATCAGATTATTTATCTGGAAGAAGGCGATGTAGTTGATCTGCAATTACAAAAATGTTGGATTGTAGACAGCCAAGGCACATCGGTGCAGCGCGAGATTCGCACCGTTCACGCCCATAGCGGCGGTGCCGAGCTTGGCCCTTACCGCCATTACATGCAAAAAGAAATTTTTGAGCAGCCACGCGCCATTGCCGACACCTTAGAAAATGTCACCAATATCATGCCCGAGCTATTTGGCGACAAAGCCTACGGCATTTTTAAAGACATTGATTCGGTACTGATTCTGGCCTGCGGCACCAGCTACTACGCCGGGCTAACCGCCAAATACTGGATTGAATCCATCGCCAAAATTACGGTGAATGTAGAAATCGCCAGCGAATACCGCTACCGCGATAGCGTGCCTAATCCTAAAAGCCTAGTCGTGACCATCAGCCAAAGCGGCGAAACGGCCGACACCCTTGCCGCGCTAAAACACGCCCGTAGCCTAGGCATGCTGCACACGCTGACCATCTGCAATGTAGCCACCAGCGCCATGGTGCGCGAATGCGAGCTGGCCTATATCACCCATGCCGGGGTAGAAGTCGGCGTGGCCTCCACCAAAGCCTTTACCACCCAATTGGCAGCACTATTCCTGCTAGCGCTGTCTTTAGCGCAAATCAAAGGCAGACTCAGCGACGAGCAAGAAGCCGAACACATCAAAGCCATGCGCCACCTGCCCGTTGCCATCAGCGCCGTGCTAGCACTAGAGCCGCAAATCATTGCATGGGCCGAGCAATTTGCCATCAAAGAAAACGCCCTCTTCCTAGGCCGTGGCCTGCACTACCCAATTGCTCTGGAAGGCGCGCTTAAGCTGAAAGAAATCTCCTATATCCACGCCGAAGCCTACCCAGCAGGCGAGCTAAAACACGGCCCGCTGGCGCTGGTAACCAAAGAAATGCCCGTCGTTACCGTGGCCCCTAACGACACCCTGATCGAAAAACTAAAATCCAATATGCAAGAAGTACGCGCCCGCGGCGGCGAGCTATACGTATTTGCCGACGCCGATTCGCGCATCACCGCCAGCGAAGGCGTCCACGTCATCCGCCTACCCGAACACTACGGCCTACTCTCCCCCATCCTGCACACCGTGCCATTACAACTGCTGGCCTATCACACGGCACTGGCACGCGGGACGGATGTAGATAAACCGAGAAATTTGGCTAAGAGTGTTACGGTGGAGTGAGGGGGTAGTTAGTTAATTTTTTTGATTAGTTTGATAGATATAAAGAAGAAGGCCGCTAAGCAATTTGCTAGCGGCTTTTTTATATTAAGTAGCACGGTAGATTGGGCAGGTTTTATCTGCCAGCACATTTCTCGAGATACAAAGTTGGGCGGATAGAGCTTTAGCCCAAGCATTAATTACAAAAATTGATTATTAAATTAGTATTTAATGTAAGAGTTAACATGAATTACTTACTAATTACTGATACTATACTGTGAAAATTATTTAGCTTTATGTCTCTGAGAGTGGTGTTTTTATGTATCACGAGACGGTGGTTTTTCTACCGTTTTAGGGTGTCTATATCTTGTTAGCCATCACGAAGGAAGGTCATGGCATTCGAAGACCTGTACGAGCATCCGCTTTTCAAGCAAGTCACACAAGACGGTACAGACTTGCAAAAGGCACTGGGCCTCGGGCTGATGGACGAGCTTGATGACTCAACCACGATCGATGAGCTTCAGTTCTATGTCATGCGAGTTGGTTTTGCGCTTTCGCATGCTCTTGGCTGGGTGGAGCAGCTTCATCAAGCCGTTTTCTACATGACCGATTTTGGGCACACTAAGAAAGCTAAAGAACTGCACATCAAGCGGCCAGCACATCTTCTGTACAACATTGAAAACTACCTGATTAGGTTGCAGTCAACTTATGACCGCTGCCTTCAACTTACGAACGCAATCTTTCATATCTGCACGTCCGACGAACTGGTAAACCACGGCCTGATTGTTAGTAACCTCCACGTTTCACGGACACCTGTTCCCAAGCTGCTGAAGGCAGTAAAGAAGTCCATCGATGAGCATGCGCAAGACAGGCATCAGTTGATTCATAGGCACTCGCACATGGACAGAGATCTCCGAAAGATCGAACTGCTGTACATGCACTCCAAGGAGACATGGCCAGATGACGGCAAGCTCACCTATGAGAGGCTGGTTACCCATCGTGCAGAACGAGTTCGGAGTTTTACTACTCGACGGAAGGCGGAGTTCATAGACATCAACACCGCTTTAGTAGCTGCGCTTCACCCCTTGTTTGATGAAATGCTTCTACAGTACAAGCGGCAAAAACTCAGGCTTGCAAAGTTGGTGTGATGGCTAACCCTTCGATAGAGAGGACATCACCCGACAAGCCGGGCGCCGCCTCTCATCTCAAACAGTTAGGTTTCATAGTTCAACGCATTGCTGGCGATAACGCAATCCAGTAGCCCATGACCCAAAGAGGGAGCGGAAAATAGAGACCACAATAATCGCCGCATTGATAGCTCTCGCTGGAGTTCTCTTTGCCTCTTTCGCCACGCATCGCCTCTCTTTCTGGCGAGATCGTCACGCCCGCCGCGTTGCCGCCAACACGGCCTTCCGATCCAGCGTGCTTACTCTCTTTGTTGGTCTTTACCCCGAGCCCAAGGAATGGCCGAGTGACGGAAACGCCGTTGACAGAAAACTCCACGCCATCTTTCCCGCATTGCAGACCGCCGTAGAAAGTTTCCGTCCATTCGTTCCATGGTTCAAACTCCGTGGCTTTGATCATGTTTGGAAAATCTACCAGTACGGTGAAGACGGAAGTGACGTTGGCCATTACTATCAATACATGGGCTACTCTTCACCAGATAAAGTTATCCCTGACTCCAAAGCCACCTTCAGGCGCAATGTTGCTAGCCTGTTGTCCTATGCCCATGAAACCTGACCCAGCCCTGTAGGGCGGGTTAGGCTTATCAACCCGCGCTGAACAGCCAATCACAAACCACCTTATCGATTACCGCTTAGCCTACGACCATAGCTGAATCGCGGATTACGCCTGCGGCTAACCCTCCCTACAAAGCTGACCCGCTTGGTGGCAGAGCGAATCATGCTGTTGAGCAACTCAATGGCATTGGTCGTATAAATCGCTTTGCGACTTTCTGGCGGATATTCAAAGATCGTGCGTAAATGAGCCCAGTTCGCCGTCCACGACTTGGAAATCAAAGGGTAATTGGCTTGCCAGGTCTGAGTAAAGCGCTCCAATTCCATCAGCGCTTGCTCTTCCGTACTGGACTGATAAAGCCGTTTCAAATCCGCGGTAACGGCTTTGTAATCCTTCCAAAAAACAGATCTTATGCTGTTGCACACCATGAGCACGATACAAAGCTGAACCCGCGTGTGCGGAAATTCAACCGCAATCGCATCGGGGAAGCCTTTTAACCCACGTTCACCCACTGTGCTAGCGTGTTTCTCGTCGCCGAGATGGTCAGTTAATTCTGCGTTCAGTGCGGTTTCGACGGTGAGTTTGAGTAGTTCACGCGAGAGCGCATTTAAATCCGCTTCAGTTTTGATATCTTTAGCGAGTTCAGCGGCAAGAACCTGTAATTTTTGACGATCCATTGTGATGCCTGACATGAATTTTCTCCGGAAAGAGATTAATCGGCCAAAGGCATTTACACAATTTTAGTTACAGACTCTTTTCTATTTAATAAAATAGATTTTATTATCTTTAACTTTTATTCAAAATAATTTGAATTGGCATTACAAAATGAGTGCGAGTCCCGTGTAACGTTTTTAACCCGCCCTCTTGCCACTTATTATTGACACACGCCAAGCATACTGTGACTTAGCCAGCTGTATTTCCGCCGAACATGCCAACTTTGCATTTGGTCATGCTTTTAAGTGGCAAAATTCATTAACACTCTCCAGCCACTAATTTGTCTGCAAAATCACTCAGCAATTCCAGCTGCTCATACAAGCTATCAGCACTAGCACTATCCAATAGCTGACGGCTCCATAACACCCAGTCATTGCTATGCGCATCTTGACTAAGAATAGGCTTTAAACTATTTTCACCAAATAAATTCAATTGCAATAGCGACAATGAATCGATAATTTTTGCACTATCGATACAACAAAACATTAAGATCATCTGCGAAGGCTGTGCTGTAATATGAATCGCGTGTTCTCCAATTGATAAATTAACCATATCGTTCTGTTGAGCAGGAAATGGTAAATCAAGACGAAGACAAAGACTATTAATAGCCTCATTAAAATTTAAAGACATTACATATTTCCTAAAGTAGATCAATTAAAACGAAGTACATTCAACTCAGCAGGACAGGCCGCTACCACAAGCCAAATACCCCTATTTGGGATATCTAGCGAGCAAAGGCATTAAACACCACAGGTCGCGGCATAAGCCTCCACACAAAAGCAAAATATTAGATGCGTATATAAGGAACAAAAAGAAGCGCTCCATACTGAGCGAGCGCCTCTTCTAAGAAAACTTAGTTGGAGGCACTAAGCTTTGTTTCTGGCGCACGAATCGGAGTCAGAGGAGAAACCCCTTTCATTAACATATCAAAAATTTGAACCCCACTCGCCTGGCGCTCAGTATAGCCCTGCATACTATTCGAATGCTCTGGATGCATAATGTTTGGCACAATGCAAGTATCAAAAGAATTCCGAGGGAACGTACTACCAGGCGCATCTGACACTAGATTCAAGCAACCAGCGAATATCTGCAGCAGTACAGTAGCCTTCTTCGTATCAGAAAAACTCTCAACATACGACGCAACAGCCTCTTTAGCAATTTGCCGCTTATCCCCCTCAGGAGCAGAGAGCCATTTTTCTTTCAAATCGCCCAAAGTTTCAAACAAAGGAGCAGTCATTTTGAATTCCCGAAGCTCCTTCTTTAAATGATCAGCAATAACATTTCGCGACACCGTATCAAGGGACGGGCTCTTGCCTTGACTCAACGCAGTCTCAAACACAACGGCATCATTCTTGTTTGAAGCCTCTCTAAACAGCCCCGATAGATCACCCTCTGCAAGCGAAGCCTGCATCGCTTTCAAATAATCAATTGAAGTAGGATGGAACGACACTTGATTTGTAGCGCCACTTGAATTAGTGGCAGCTGAAGTAGCTGGAACGTCTAAGCCAAAAAGACGGGAGCATAAGTCGCTTATGCTCGCCTTAATGCCACTCGCAAAATTGACCACTTTATCTTTCAGAGACGTGCAAGCGCTCGCAGTGGAATTCATGCAACGCTCAAGCAGCCCCTGAGCACGCGGATCAAGATGATTAGCTTTAGCCGATGATGAGTTAATAGAAGTATCTAATGAACAAACAGAACGTGAAGAACTTAAAGAATTTACATTGAGATTATTTTGCATAATTTCACTCTACTATTAAATAACACACAATCAACTTGATGAACGAATAATTAAAACAAAAACTTGAACAATATAAATTAAATACCATCCACCAAGCCAATAAGAATCTTAATTATAAGTAAATCAAGCATACAAAACCATAAGACAAGTACTAAAAAAACCAACGTACACATAACGGATTAAAATATAAAATTCAATTAATCGCCACGTGTTTTATGTCTGTACATTTAACGTAATTAAGCACAAAACATAACAACCAATCAGCAATTGACTTAAAATAAAAAATTACAAGTAAATATCTTCGCTATGTTTACCATCTTCTAGTAGCCAATGTTTTATCGCCGGTGGCTCATCAATTTTAATGATTGAATCTGATCTGCGAATTTCTTGGAAAACGCAAGTACTCTTGAAGGTAAACTAATTTTCATGTTGATTTCCAAAATGAAAAAATTGTACAGACTATGCGATCTTTATAACTATCAAAAATCGTTCTTAAATGACTCGGCATAATTAAATACCCAAGGTATCAGTCCGCTCTTGCACATCATCAACAGAATGAGAGGGCTTCGTTAGATTAATACGATAACCCTCTCCAAGGCATTGTTTCTTGCCCTTCTGCCTCCTCGCTACTCAACGCTTGCAGATTCCAACGCTGTTTTTCGGCTTGTGTCCAACGTTCAAACTTCATCGTCTTATAATCCAACTCTCGCAAGCGGATTCGTATCGTTTCCAGTTGCTCTTTTAGCAATTCACACTGCTGCTTGCATTGCAATTGCTCAAGGCGCAATTTCTGAATTTCACTCAGCAACACAGCCTGTTGCCGACGGTGCTCAAATAATTGAGCTTTACTCACTGCAATTGCATTTAAGCATTGAGCCTTTAGCGTAGTTTGCACATTTAGCAAGCTTGTTTCGATAACAAGCAGCTGAGCTTCTTGCGTGGCCACCGCCTGCATCTGCAGGCTCAACAGACGCTGCTGTATTTGAGTTTTTCGCTCAGACAGCGTCAGCAGTTTTCGGCCCTTATGCCACAGCGGCATGCAACGCCTTTAAGGTGTGATCAAACTCGCTGTGCTCTTGCACAGGCTGACGCAATACATCAAACAGTGCTGGCTTACAAGAAAATGCGTGATCATTCTCGGCATTTTCTCCTGCCCGATATTCGCCCAGATCCACATAAAGCTGCATCTCTTCAAGCTTTGTTAATAGCGTACGCACTTTTACTGCCAGAGCCTGATGTGCTGGTGTAGTGATCTGAGCAAACAAGCGGCTGTTGCTGCGCAAAACGTCAATAGCAGGAAAATGCCCCTGACCCGCTAATTTTTGAGTTAAATAAATATGCCCATCCAAAATAGAGCGAATTTCATCTCCGATAGGATCGGCTTCTTCTTCCGACTCTAATAAAACGGTGTAAAACGCTGTGATACTGCCATGCAGAGTCTTGCCTGAACGCTCTAATAACTTAGGCAAAGCATCAAACACGGACGCAGGGTAGCCGCGGCGGGCGGGCATCTCACCTGCTGCAAGGGCGAGATCACGCAAAGCACGTGCATACCGAGTTAATGAATCCAAAAGTAGAATGACTTTTTTACCTTCATCCCGAAAATGCTCTGCGATTGTGGTCGCGATCTGTGCCGCATTACAGCGATCTACCGAGGCAGCATCTGAAGTTGAGTACACCAAAACCGTGCGGTCTTTATGCTGAGTATTTCGCAGCCATTCGCTAAACTCTGCAACCTCACGTCCACGCTCTCCAACGAGCCCCACCACAAATACATCTGCGTCAGCGTGTTCAATAAGCATATTCATCAGGGTGGTCTTACCGCAGCCGGCAGGTGCAAAAATTCCCACCCGTTGGCCTACGCCGCAAGTAAGCAAGCTATCTAAAGCGCGTATGCCTGTTGGTAAGACGGCATCAATAGATGCCCGCTCCAAATAACTTGGAGGTAAAGCGTCAATCTGGCGAGTGTATCCACAAGAAACACGCTCAGGACTGAGGCGCTCCACAATGTCGCCATTGGCGTCAAGCACCGCCCCCAGCATTGCATCGCTCACTTCAATACACTGGCTCTTACCGGTAGGCATTACGAGCATCTGACGCGACAGACCCGCTGTAGAGCCAAGTATACTAAGCATGGTCTGATCCCCGCTAAAACCGACCACCCTAGCCCGGACGCTAACCTGAGTAGACATCAGTGAATCACGCAGCTCACACAGCTCGCCCACAAACACATCAGGCAAAGGCGCCTCGATCATTGGCCCGCGCAAGTGATGTGGATGCGCATAGTGGCACCACAACGATGTAAATTTCATCGATTTACAATCTCGTGGGCATCAGACATCGAATTAAAAAAACTTTGCAAGGAAAAGCCGAAAGATTCCGGTGATTGCAAAAAATCCTGATGTAATGCACCGCGATACTCCAAATAGCCATCGCGCTCAGCCAAGATAGGCTGCCCCATTTGCAAATAGGCTTGTGGCTCCATTAAGTGTGTTAGTAAATCATTACCATACTGGGCCATAGCACTTTCATTAAATTCGGAAATCCTGCTCCATAACCACACACTATATTCATCCTTGACCAAGTAAATACTTGGTGCATCATCAAAATTGAAACAGATGGTCGAATGTCCATCAATATCCTTAACTGGGCCGCCAGGGAAACCTAAATGCTGCAACGCCGCCTTTACCAAAGTAGCAATATCTAAATTTTGCATATCCATCTTAAATCGTCCTTAAAACATCAATTGATATTGAATCGCTTATTTCGCCAAACGATAATACTTCTAACTCGCCATATTGACTTTCAATCAAGCGTTTCACAAAACGTCGAATATCCACCGATGCCAGCAACACCATATCTTTATGCGCAATAGAAAGCCCATTTAGCCCCACCGCAAATAAATCCATGATTTCTTCCGCCTCTGCTGGGTCCAAGTTTAAAAATACTCCCGCATTGGTTTGCCTCACGCCTTTGCGCACCATCTCTTCCACCCCTGGCGACACGACAATGGCCCTGATCTTTCCCTGCGCAGCAAATTTATCCGAGATATAACGCCCCAAAGACGAGCGGATATGTTCCACCAAGGTAATGACATCCTTTTCTTTCGGGGCCCACTTCGCCAGAGACTCTAAAATCAACTTCATATTCCGGACAGAAATACGTTCCAGCAATAACCTTTGCAATACTTCTGAAATCTTTTGTACAGAAGCATGTCGATAGGTTTCTTTCAGTAATTCCGGGTATTTTCCTTCAAGCTCATCTAATAGATTTTTTGCTTCCTGAATACCAAAATACTCTTGCACATTACGAGCCAACAGCCCCGCCACATTTTGATACAGCTCATCCACATCACTGCGCAGGGCATAGCCCATTTTTTCCACCTGAGGCGCATCCGCTTCACTCACCCAAGCACTGGTGTGTGCGCCACCTTGTATAAGTTTCACATTGATATCTAGCTGACTTAATTCATCTCGATAATCCATAATATGAAATTGCCCGCATGGACTATCAAACTCCGCGGCCCTCACTTCATTTACAAACACCCCAACCTTATTCTCATCAGCAGATGCCGAATAACTCACAACCGCTTGAGGCAAACGAATTCCATAATCCAGGAAAAAACGATTCGTTATATTTTGTAAAATATTTTTACTAATCCAATAAGATTTATTGCGCTCCGCCACCACAAAAATAAGGGGCACTGTTTCGGCACTCATCTTGCCCGTATCTAGAGTTGATTGATCGGTTTCCACATTGCCATGCTCATCAATGAAAGTAGCCGCCCCCCCTTCTGAAGATGCCTGTACCTGTGCTGCCTGAGTTCGCCGCCAGTACAAAAACGCCATCGCCCCCGAAAGAACAATAAACACAGGAAGCGGAAAGCCCGGCAACATTCCCATTGAAAGGGTTAAAATAGCGGTCACTAAAATCACGAATGGATTTTGAAATAATTGACTTACAATGCTATGCCCTAAGTTCTTGCTTTCCCCATTGACTCGGGTCACCACAAAACCTGCTGCAATCGAAATAAGCAAAGCGGGGATTTGTGCAACTAAGCCATCCCCAATGGTCAACTTGGTATAAACACTCAAAGCATCAGAAAACGAAGTACCACGTTGCACCATACCAACGGTAATACCACCAATAAAATTCACAAAAATAATAACAATACCTGCGATGGCGTCGCCTTTAATAAACTTCATCGCCCCATCAAACGAGCCGTAAAGCTGACTTTCTTTTTCTACCGTCGCACGCCGCTCCTTTGCACTTTCGGCATCTAAAATACCAGCGCGCAAATCCGCATCAATACTCATCTGCTTACCAGGCATACCATCCAAAGAAAAGCGGGCAGCCACTTCGGCAACCCGTTCCGATCCCTTGGTAATCACGATAAACTGCACCACCGTGACAATTGCAAACACTACAAACCCCACCACCAAACTATCGCCAATAACATACTCGCCAAAAGTGCTCACAATATGCCCAGCATCGGCATCCAATAAAATCAAGCGACTCGTGCTAATTGATAGAGCCAAGCGAAATAGCGTTGTAATCAAAAGTAATGAGGGGAACGATGAGAAGTTCAAAACTCTTTCAATATAAAATGAACCCAGCAAGATCAATAATGAAATGACAATATTGACGCCAATGAGTAAATCCACCAAGACCGTCGGTAAAGGGACAATCAGCATTGCAATAATAATGACGATCAACGCCAAAATAATCAGCTCTGGCCGCGTTGCCAAAGCACCCCAAATTCTTTTTAACATGCCTAACCTTTTCTAATTGATTTGGCCAAATGTTTTTAAATTCAAAACACCAACCAAACCCCCATGCATTAGGACACAGCCTTTCTCAGCACAAGCAATATGTGGAGTAAAGAGGAGCGGTGTTCAGCCCCCTGCAACAATGCATAGTCATTAATGTTCTCTGATTACTCTTTAGCTGCAGACAAACTATTCTGAAAGCGCTTCTGATGATCTACCTGCGCCTCCCTAACGTAATGGTCACTGGCCCAGTCTAAAATTTTATCTAGAATCAACTGCTTGCTCTCAGGAGCAAAAAACAATTGCTCATCAATACTTCGTACTGAAGCTAAAAGCATTTGCAACAATTGCGCTTTATCCGCCATAGAGAACGTCAACAAACTTGATGCTATCGCTTGGCTGACCGAGGCCTCAAATTCAAATGGCCGCCGCACAAAATCAAACCACAAAGACAATAAGCTCACCTCATCAAGCCCTGCTTTTGTGGCAAGATCCCGACCTTTAAATGAACCAATAAAATCAGACTCGCTAGATTTCACACGCTTCAATTTCACAGTGTGGTGCAACAAGCGCCCAAACTCTTCTCGTGCACAACTAGGGTCATGCGCCTGGATATCAAAGATCAAGGCTGACTCCAAAAATGCCAGTACCCAACCACGCTTTTGTGACCCAAATTGCTCGACCCATTGCTCATACTGAGCAACCTCATTTTCTACGCTGCCTAAGAAATCACGATAGGCTGCACGCAACGCCTTTGGGCTAACCTGCATACGTGCGCCGTGCAACTTTGCCTTTAATCCAACATTAATCCCCGCCTGACATCGTTGCGGATCAGCCTGCATCAAGGCCTGCTCAAGAGCCTGCTCCAAAATATCGGAGTGCAAAGCTTCAAGACCACGCTTTTTTAAAAGTTCGCGCAAGATCAGGACCAGATCACTGTCATCTGGAAATAAACTGCGTGCATAAGCCAGTAGCACCTCGGGGCTCATCCCCTGGCTACGCAATAAAGCAAAAACTTTGGCCACTTTGGGCTCTGCATCATCTTCTAAAATACGTTCAAATTGCTCAGAGACTCTTTGAGACTTCTTATCAATACCCGTCTGACGCCTAAATTGAGTCAGGACAGCAGATAAATCGTCCTGAACCAGCAGCAGCAGCTCCTGATCGCTCCGCTCACGCCCATCCGCCTGCTCAGGCTCTACCTGAACTTCCGTCCGCCTTGGCTCAAGCCTATGGCGTTGAAATGAAATCCCATCAATGGCGGCCATGCTTGTCTCCAGCAGATTGTCTCAACAACTGAACTACGTCATCCAAAGCCGCATCAGGGTACAAAACACTTGGGGCCGTAAACTGTCGAGCATCCCAAGTACTCCCCATATCTAATGGTCGCGGTTGAATTAAAAATACCCGCACCATTTTTTTTACATCTTCATTAGTCGAGCGAAACGCACCACCAATCCAAGGCAAATCACCCAATAGGGGGACCTTACTTTCAGTCTTTGTATAATGCTCAAGACTATAACCACCAATCAATAAACTCTTGTCTTTTGGCACCCTCGCTACCGTATTAATCTTAGTGCGCGTAATCACGGGCATGCCATTTACATTACTTGGACCATTGCTGCTGGGTGACGCTGCACTGCCATCTTCAATATTTAGAATCATTTCAACCTCTTCGCCTTCTGCACTAAATCTTGGCAAGACATTGATCAACGTGCCATAGGTGACGCTTTCCAAAGCCACTGCGCGCTCAGATGCGAGTTTGGTATAAAAAGTACTGTTATTATCAAAAATGGCGGGCACATTCTCCTGAGTCAATACAATTGGACGTGAAACAATTTGCGCCTGACCTTTTTGACTCAATGCCATAATAGACGCTACAAATTTTGCCCCATCTAATACAGATGTATTTCCACCCGCTAATTGCACGTTGCCCGCATTGAGAGCAACCTTCACTTGATTGCCCATATTTATAGCCCCTTGCCAACTCACACCCAATTGATCCAGATTATTTTTAGAAATATCAATAATCCATAGTGACAATTCAATATGGCGCTTAGGTACATCCAGCTGCGTAATCAACCCATGAATAATATCTACCTGCTCACGAGTCCCCTTTACCAATAGGCTATTAGTTTCAGCATAAGCAGCTATTTTCACTTGCCCCTGTGAAGTATTAAATGTCTTGCTATCCAAAGCTTGGCCAGCAGCAATTAATGGGGCGGCTTCAACACCTACAGGGGGCTTTTCTCGGGGACGCTCAATGAGCTCAGCCCCATCGGCCGCCAGCATAAGCCCCACCACTGAAGCGATACCAAGTAGGGTTACTTTTTCACTACGCAAATCAAAAGAGCGGTCATTTACAAATGTGTTGTGCAGCCGAATGACCTCAATTTTTTGCTTAGTAAGATCTACATTCTTATATAAATCATCCAAATAGCCTGCCGCATTTGCGACCAAATCAACATATACTGGCGGGCCCGATATATAGAACGTATTGCTCTTTGCGTCTCCACGAATTGGATAGCGCTTATCAAGCAAGCCGGTACGTCGCATAAATTCACTAAGATTATTTAGCGACGCATTACGCAAAGACAGCACTGCATTTTTTACCTCGCTATTATCATAAACATAATAACTCGCACCATCGTCATACCAAATCAAACCAACTTGATTTGATATTTTATGTAATAGCTGCACCGGCTGCGCGAAATCAAACTCGCCCGTTACCGTCTTTTTCATTGCCTTAGGACTTAATATAAATGGCTTTTTAATGTCTGCTGCCAATGCATTAAGCAGCAATTGCACACTCTCATTTTTTGAGACATATCCAACCCGCCCACGACTATCCTCCACCTTACTCACTAGAGGATCAGCCTGCACCTCCAGCGTCATCACGCATAAAAGAAATACAATACCAAAGACTTTAAACTTATTCATTAACACATTCCGTTCAAAACAACTCATTCGGTAAAATACCGATTTCTTTGTATAACTGCTGCAAAATGTGCTAATCAATAAAATGTATTTACTCACTTAAGCCACTCAATCTAGCTCAATATTTATTTAAGACCATTAGCAGCCGCATCATATCCTCTGAATCCGTAGGAAAAACCTTTCGCCACAAGATTGACTCGTATTATTACGTCATCACCTAAGTAGGAAAATCTGACTAGTACTATTTGTAAACACCCCAGTAAAGTCTTGTCCCAAATTCAACGCTACCCCATCAACGGAGGAGCCCCCGCAACGCCATCAACGCCACGCAAATCTTGCTGCATTCACATCTCAGCCCAGTTTAAGTGGGTGTATCTTGCAAGCTTTAAGAAGCGTCTATGATGAGAGTCCCGTGCTCCATTAAACCGACCCAAACTAGAGAGATTTTTAAATAGACCTGAAACTCTATCAAAGCCTAGACATGACAACATGCACGGTGCTACAAATCATTAAGCTCCATTCCATAAATATATGGCTCCTGTAAAATTATGCCCCTTGGTAAAAAGACACCTTGATCAAAACCAACCAGCCCAATCATGTAGACTTGAAACTAGACTTATAAGGTAGCGATATGAAGCACCGTTCGCCAACAAAGAACAGGGCCCGCCGCTAGCATGAGTAGCCAATTGGTACATGCTTTCGATCAAGATGGAAAACCGTTCTGTGCTGCTAAGCAAGATCAAAGTATTAGAGTGCGGAGCGTGGCTTAACACCAACAATTGTCGCCACCAGATTCAACATAAAGGCTAAAAAAACAACGGCGATCTGAGTGTCAGCAACTTCCTATCAGCGGCTTGCCAAGATTCGCATGCGTTTGGTGCTATAGCGCAGCAATCCGCATTAGCTAGGCTTCGCACTAAAGGTGATGGCGCTCCATATGAAGTATTTAGCCTAATTGAAGGAAATGAACTTTTAGACGTTTTGATGCCTAAAAGGAGCTTAAGTTACCTAGGGATGGGGAAATTCAATAAAGAACACAAACTTCTGTGTAAACCAACAAGCAATCGCTCAGTAAACCAGTTTTTTTGTAAGGTTCAAGTTTAATAGAGGAGCTCCGCGAAGCATTCGAGACTCTCATTAAAAAGACATTGATAAGCCCCCCAGCAGAGAGAGAAACCCTAGTAAGGAGCTTAAATTGGACGAAAGGAAAAGCATCAAGCAGCAAAATAGTGTCGCACTAAAACTACTGGGACAGTATTACGGCATTGCCATTTTTATTGGCGGTGGTTGTTTTAGCTTACTTCTAATTATTTTAGTCATTGTTGAGGCGAAATGGACCATTGACAATTACATGGCCCAAGCTCGCTCAACATTGATTAACGGAAAACATCTTTTACAATATGAGATTCAGCGTCGAGAAACGAATCTACTCACCAATGTATTATTGGCGGAGAGGTTTTCTGCTGTCACACCCCCCTTCCCTTTAAATACAAAAGTAAAATGCCATAGCAAAGACAACGCAGTCATATATTCTGACTTTTCTTACGGCTGCAATCTTTGGGTAATAGCAAATCATAAAAGTCAAGAATTAAATCAAGGTTTACTTGATTTTTTAACCTATATATCTATTTATTCTGGGGCAGTACGGACTACGAACTCACAATTAATCACCGAAACAACCGGTGTATTTTTTTCCCCTGATTACACTTTTCTAGGGACTTGGCCAGCTCCTTCACCTCAAGAGCTAAGAAAATTTTCAAATATAGAAACCTATGATCTAATCAAACACTTAGCCCCTCAATTGCCACAAATACGTGACCCAATCAAGAAAGCTGAGCTAAAAAAATCCAGGCAGAGCATTTGGATGCCCTTTGAAGGAAATTTATCTCTACCCATTGGCGGGCTAGAGCTATGGATGCCTGCGTTTAAAAAAGACAACGTATTTTTAGTAGTGGGACGCATCGTGTCTGTAGATTTGCTTAAACAAACCCTACAGAGGGAAAAACACGATGGCAATTTCAAGTTACTTGACTCACAAGGAAGAGATGTCCTAAACGAATTAAAATCAGAAGAGAATTCTATTCCAGCAGCGCGGGATAAATTAAATCACAAGACTCCGATACCTCAGCAAAATAAAAATGAAATACAAGAAGATAGTGAACTTGGTAAAATTCAATTATCTAGCTCTATTGGAAATCAAGGATGGAGCCTAGTATATTCCTATGACTGGCGCAGCTTTCTCATTGCCCGTGGCCATACTTTGCTTAAGTTAATCTCTTATATGGTATTTATATTATTTAGCTTTTGGTTTTTTGTTTTGTTTCTCCATAAGCGTTTTGCACAACCGATTTATCATCGTGCAAAGCAAGCCGCTGAAAGCGAACAACTATCTCAAGTTATCATGCAAAACGTACCGATAGGAATATGTCTAATCCATGCAAAAGCTGGCGATTTAATAATGGCTAACGATTGTATTACTAGCTATGCAAACAGATATGCTAATGAAGAGCTGTGGCAAGTACTGTTTACGAACTGGAAAGAAAAAGAAACCACGTCAAAACAAAATAATTACATCAGCTTGCCACTAAACAACACAAAAATAAATTTCAAGTGTTCCTTTGAACTTCAACGTTATAACAATGAAGATGTTATTTTATGCTGCATGGAGGACATTACCGAGCAATTTGAAATTGAAGCTAGGCTAAAAGCAGCAAGGCAATATGCAGAGCAAGCAAGCAAACTGAAATCAGATTTTTTAGCCAACATAAGTCATGAAATAAGGACTCCCTTAAATGCAATATTGGGTAATTTAGAACTAATGGCTTATCAGCCATTACCTGAAGAGGCTCAAAAACAATTAGCGGCGAGTTGTAATGCAAGCAAATCACTACTTGATTTATTAAATACTGTTCTTGACTTCTCAAAAGTCGAGGCACATCAAATGCATTTATCCCCTCAATGCTATGCCTTGGACAATATTGTGCAAGAATTAGCAAGTTTATTTGAACCGCTGGCCACAGCAAAAAAAATAACACTTACCTATGAAATAGCGCCAAATGCACTAGGCCATTACTGGATTGATGGCGAGCGCGTGCGCCAAATTCTTGCTAATTTACTCAGTAATGCTTTGAAATTTACACACGCAGGTAAAATCACTATTACTTTATATTTTGATGAAAGCACTCAGCAGCATGTATTGAGTGTGGCCGATACTGGCATTGGTATTGCCGCCGATAAACTGCAAACCCTATTCAATCCTTTTGTACAAGCAGATGCAAGCATTCAGCATAGTTTTGGCGGCAGCGGGCTAGGTCTTGCTCTATGCCTACGTCTAGCACAGCTCATGGAGGGTGAGGTATGCGTACAAAGTGAACTAGGGCAAGGAAGTATATTTAGCTTACGTGTACATGCTCCTCCATGCGAGGCACTTAGCACCACTCATCTAGAAACCATGCAACCGATACTGCAGGAACCTACGTCAGTTATAGCAGCATTATCAAGCATCTTGGTAGCCGAAGATCATCCTGCTAGCCAAGCATTGCTATATGACCAGCTAAGCATGTTAGGTTATGCTGCGGATATAGTGGCTTCCGGGCGCGAAGCCTTGGCGGCCTATTCAGAAACCCATTATGACTTAATCCTTACTGACTTATCCATGCCAGAAATGGGAGGACTAGACTTGGCCCGCTGCCTGCGGGAACAAGGAGCCAAACTCCCCATCGTGGGCATGACAGCCTACGCCGGAGAAGAAGAACACCAAGCCTGCCTAGAAGCAGGAATAGATGCCTTGCTGCTCAAGCCTTTAAGCTTAAGCAGTCTGTCACGGGCCATGCGCCAACACATTTCAAAGAACACAACCAAACAAGTAAAGCTTCACGATCTTGCGGAGCGACAGCCTCTTGCCCCTCATGTTTTTATTGCGTTGCAGGAAACTAGCTTAAAATCAATTAAGCGAATACATTCGGCCCTGCAAGAAGAGGATGCTATTGGGCTAGCTCTCGAATTGCATCAACTCCAAGGCGGCCTTGGATTAGCAGGGTTAGATGCCCTTCTGAAGACCTGTATAGAACTGGAAATCTGCGTAAAAGCAGGTGACTTAAAAACCTTTAGTCAAGCTTGGCCAAGCATGAGTGAACGCATCGCAGATGCCTTGCAGTTATTCAGATAACCACACCAAACACGGTAATTCTCCACAAAACCAGCTCATCTTTAAATAGCATTTCCTCGCAGCCTTTGAGAAGCTCTACATGAAAGCCAAGGGCAATTGATAACGGCAGATTATCGCGACTTTAAAACAAACCGAGGCCGGTAACAGTGCCAGAACCGTGTCAAGGAAGAGTACGGTATCTCCCCTAAACAAAATAAACAATCGACCACAAGAACGTTTGGATTTCGAATCCCAACCTAGGGATTCAACGAGGGTAAGCCCCTGAATTACGAACCACCCAGCGTTGTACTTACTATTTTAATTAACGCTTAGAAAAACATAGACTGCGACTTCACAAAACTAGGTCGCTTAATGCTGTTTACCTCAGGCTCCCATCGCGGATTAAGCGGCACATGAAAACCTTCGTCTTTAATCAAGGTAATAATTTTCTGCAACTCTTCCTTGTTTCTGGCAAGCACCATAGTTTCTGCAATGTCACCAAATTTACGTGGTAAAAACAAAGTTACTGGATAATTAGTACTAGGATCGGATACTGGATTGTTTGCATCCATACTATGGTGAACAACTTCCCTACCTAGCTGACAGCCCATCGCCTCATTAAGCTGCGGGATAAATTCACGTACCCGTTTAGTCACATTTCCTAAATCTTTGTCTGCCTTATTATAAAACAGGGCAGGAGAATCTTTTTGCGCCTGTAGCTGAAGGGAAAGTGGTGCACTGTAGCTACTTACTCTTTTAAGAAAATGGCCATGATCGATATCAATATTTTCTGGAATATCCTTGGGTCCATATTGTTCTAATGGTGTTGCAATTAGCATTAGGTCATAGTCGGCAGTTAACGGCATTTTGCTTCCTGGATCGCAAAGTACCATTACGGGCTCATCACGGTGCGTAATAGCCAACATGCCATTATCCTTATTAGCGCATACGCTAAACTCATATTTTGTGCCACTCGGGCCGGTGGTATAAAGAGTATCACCCTGCTTTTGCAACACACCCTCATTTATCAGATATGTCAGCCGTTCAGTACTAATTTCCAGAGGCCCAGACACCGCATATCTATCCTTAAGACACTCTTGCACTTTTTGATTAGAAGCTCCAATTTTATCACTCCCTTCCAGTTTACTTAATGATTGATCAACCGCGATAAAACCAGCCATAGGCCCCCACGTTGAACTTTTTCCTTTAATATGAAAATTCTTGGTAGGGTAATTTTCATCGATCAACTGAGTTGAAATTGGCTCTACTGGCCTGAACGCAATAACACAATTGCTCTGAGTGGCAAACTCCTTTAGAGCAATGCAATGACGAGGAACCAAACCTGAAAGTTTTATCACCTCCTTTTCATTGGTTGTCAAACTGCTAAGTTTTGAATTAACGCAAGATTCGTCTTTTGGGATCTGAGCAGGCTTATTTTGCACTGGAATGATAGGTGGCCGAGGACTAACTTTTGGTAAGCGCATAATAAAAATCCAAAAAAATAGGTTTAAATAAAATTAAGGAGTTTCACTGGTATAGTTCAATGTATGTAATTAATTTAACTCGTTTAACATTAAAAAATTTAATTTTTACGCAATAAAAAAATATCAAATAAATACAATTACCTATTAATAACCAGTGAATATTGATTTACTGTTTTCCATAGTGATATTTCACACTCACACTGTAACGGCATTAAATCCGCACACATAGTGGACAAGTCCCAACTTCAACCCAATGCCGCATGACCAGTAAGAAATTACACTTTAAATAAAGCACTTGATTGGTATAGTAATTTTCAGCAATATGAATATATTGAGCGCTATAATTTCACCGCATGTTATAAATAGCTGGCTTGCGAGGATTTTAAAAATATAGAAGAAACCGCAATAAAATGGCTTTGTGCATTAATTCGCTCAGCTTTGCCAATGAGCTGATTTTGTGGGGGGATTACTTCATCAACTGCATGCGAAATTAACAGAAAATGAGAGGATTTATATAACTATTGATTAATATACGGCAGATGGCTCTTTGAGCAAACTTCAAATTCTTCAGGGTGCGCCCCTAACCCTCTCATTACATTCAATACACGCATGTCATTTAAATGAAATTGATTAGAATGAATTTTCAAGTATTATCACGCACCATATAACTACAATAGAAATATAAATTAGACCATGGAATTAATATGTAATTACTTAGATTAATTTACTTGGTGCTACGCCAAATATTTTTTTGATATCTTGAGAAAAGTGCGAGGCCGAGTCGTAACCATTATCCACTGCAATCTGCGTGTACGCATTTTTGCCTCCCAAGGAAGAAAGCATAGAATCCATCGCACGCCAACTCATTAGTTCAGTCTTTACTTTCCCCCCCAAAGCTTGCTTACTCAATTTTCTAAAGTAACTGCTTGATAAGCCATAAGATTGCTGCAACTCAACCATTTTGTGCTGACCATAGTTTTTAAATAAAAATCGCACCAACTGATAAGCTTCAGATTTTCTTAGCAAAGCAGCCAACTGTAACTGCTCAGGCACTGCGTGTAGTACACCGGCAATAAACCATTGATCTAGTGCTTTACGCGAAGACAAACAATCAGCGGGCAAACTTATGCATAACCCCGCTGATGGAGCACTCACCATTTGAGCACTAAACCCTAAATCCAAAAAAACCAAGCATTTGGCCAGTACGTGCATCGGTAATAAAGCGTACTCTCCCTCCTGAATATTTAGCTTGCTTATTCCATCATCAGGATACACTTGCAAAAGAACGGTACTGGATGGTGCATCTCCTAGCTTCAACAACCGTGTATTCAATGGCAACGAAGATGATGACTTTAAACGCCTCCACAAAATCATTTGAGTAGCATGGGGTATGATGGTAATGAGCGGGAATGGCTTCCATTGCAAATCTAAATCCATGTCACTTCCTAAGGAGTATCTAAAACAAAATATTTAATCAGCTATTTCGCCCTCAAATAATAACGACATACAAATAAATCACGTCACATAATTTCAAGCAAACAAAACGAATATTTATTGATCTAATCCGCCAGTAGTAACAAGACCTACTTCCACCGCATATTTGAATAAATCACCATCACGCTCGGTATTCAATTTGCGCATAGCACTATTTTTTTGTGAACTAATCGTTTGCTTGCTCCGATGTAAGTGTGCGGCAATTTCATTCACCGACATCCCGCCTACGAATAGTCGTACAACTTCAACCTCTCTATCCGTCAGCACAGGCACTCTGTCAAAACTCGCTGTCTCAGCATTAATTTCGCTCAAAACTCGGGCGACTGTTGTCGAGAAATGGCTACCGCCACTATATGCAGCATGAATAGCCGGAGCCAAATGAGATAAATCATCAGACTTACTCACAATGCAGCGCACTCCCTGAGAAAGCAAACTACGCAATACCAAACTACTGTTCACTGAAGTCATCACCACGATGCCCAATTTAGGATAGCGGCGCTTCAAAACGCTCAACATACTGCTCCCATCGCCATAAGCACCACCCGGCATTGAGTAATCGCTCACCAAAACGCTACAGTCATGTAATTCAAGCAACTGAGCGATCTGCGTTGAATTACTTGCACACCCTTGAACCCGAATGCTGGGAGCATCGCCTAAGCTCGCGACTACGCCCAATAAAACGGCAGGATGATCATCTGCAATGATAATATCAATCCCAAACGCAGCCATATCTACGCTCCTTGTAAAAATCGAGTACACATCAAGTGTCGTATATTTTTTATCAATTCCAGAATCAGGATCAGTAATTGGTAAAGCCAGCTTTAACACGCTCAACAACACCCAACTCCCGTCTAGCGTCAGAGAAATTTTTAAGTTTCCAGTCTAGCCATAGCTCGTTCATCTCAAAGTACAATTTCCTATTCCCCACAATCACTACCGTAATATTTCATAGCTTAGTTAAGATACAGGCAGAACGAATCCACATCTGTATTTCTGCGTAGATGTATGGCTCCCTCCGAGCTTGTGAATTAATCTGGCTCAGATTACTACCCTAGATAAAATAAATAAAATAAGGTCATACAAACTTTTTCTTGCCATACAGCCCTGCTCTATCAACAATCGTTCTTAAATTAATAAACAATTTAAAAATCAAGCTTATCGAATAAAACGAGAAGAATATATTGGATAAATACTAAATTAAACTCAATTAGACCTGACTTGTACGAAGAGCAAATCTAGATACTGTAGAGTAATACAAAAAAACCAGCTCATTTTTAAGTAGAATTTTTTCGCAGTCTTTTAGGGGGCTACCAAAGTAGGCTTAACTAACTATGTATTTTTATTAGAGCTTGACAATTTATTATACCCTCTATTTCATTGAATGATTAATTAATTAAATAAAACAATAACCTTCTTATTTATAAATTTTATTTATTTTTAAAACATGCTGAGGTTTTAAATATAAACTAATTAACCTAATTTGGTGATGCACTATGGCGTCTACAAAAAATTACCCGGCCATTTGCGGATATTACAAAAATGATAAAACCTTACGTACATAAGCTTGGGTTTCTGGGTAAGGAGGAATCGCGTTACCATATTTGCGCACCGCCCCTTCACCTGCATTATAAGCGGCTAAGACTAATGATAAATCAGCTAAAAATGCACCATTTAACCACTTAAGGTAGCGTGCTCCTGCGCGCACATTCGCCCTCGGGTCCAATGCATCACT
Source organism: Janthinobacterium sp. B9-8 (assembly GCF_000969645.2). Taxonomy (NCBI): domain Bacteria; kingdom Pseudomonadati; phylum Pseudomonadota; class Betaproteobacteria; order Burkholderiales; family Oxalobacteraceae; genus Janthinobacterium; species Janthinobacterium sp. B9-8. The sequence goes on along the minus strand of NZ_CP014222.1, from coordinate 590,970 downwards.
CGCTCCAAAACGACTGGCAGTGGCAGGAATTAATTGCATTAAACCGAGCGCCCCTTTAGGCGAGCGAGCCTCTGGATCATATTGCGATTCAACCCGAATAACCGCATGTAATAAACGCGGATCCACCCCCTCTTCTTGTGCAATTGCATCAATGATGGGAAATAACTGACGTTTCTGTTCAGAAAGCTTAATGACTCTAACAGAGCGCTTTGATTCAACAACAATTGAGCGGTACGTTTTGTGGGGATTGAAGCGTTTAAATCGTGAATCCGCCCCCTCAGCGCTAAGGCTTAATTGCCCATTCTCATCCACATAGGCATAAATCCCCGCATGTACTAACGAACTACCCCAAAACATCAATACAAAAAACATAACTTTACTGATACAAAACAATATAAATACTCCTGAAAAAGCACTTACCAATCAGATTCCAGCTTAGTGCCACCATTGTCTTCATCCGGAAAAAAAGTCATGTCAGAGAAACGGCCAAAAAAGTAAGCTGTAGCTGTTAATTGGGTGCATGCCCCCAGAAATAAACTTTCCAGCTGGGTCATAGGCACTTTCTGCCCATCACCTGCCTTAGCACGGCCCTTACAAAATGAAAAAGCCGCTTGTAAATCAGCAGTGCGAGGGAAGGCAAGTTGTCCATCCCCCCCCTGCATCGACTTTGCGTAGCTGATCATCTCGCTAAAGGTAAGCTGCCGCCCGTGCTTCGTTGCCGCAGCAAATTTGCTTTCTAATTCTGCATAAAGCTTCTCATGTAAAATCTGCTTGGGGCCCTCTGCCGTGATTGTGCTACGCACATCGCCCGCTTTGCCTGCTGAGCCAATGTGAATACCGGAAAGGGGTTGCGCCACATTTGCCAAACAAGCAGCTGCACGACCAGCAAGGTCTTGAATACCGCTTGGCATAACTTGCATAGACGAAGACTGCAAGCTTATAGGCATAATTTTAAAGCCCGACATAGGCTTCTCCTTCCGCTAATTGAGAAGCACCTTTGTGCTCCTCTAGCTGATACAGCCAGGCTTGCGTCGATTTCACCCTAAGCGCTTCACAACGCTCTGTTAGGCTCAAACTTTCTAGGGTTTGCTTGAGTTTATTATCCATCTCATTCAACACATGCGCGGGTGAAAACTCCTGTACATGTTCACCATATTCAAGCATAAAACGCTCACCCGTATCGATTTGCATACAAGGCTCAAACCCCAGTACTTCCCTTACCCGCCGCGCCATTTGAAGAGCTTGGCCTTTGCCACGCTGGGGTAAAACAATACGGAGCGAAGTTACCTTGGGCGCTTTGCTTAGCCAGTCTTCCAAAAGTTGCAAAAGCAAAGAAGGCACATCCAAAGCATTACTCAAAGCCTTACGCATATCATCTTTAATGCTGCTTTCAATGTGTGCTTGTAACTGATCACTCCCCTGCAAGTACGCATAAACCTCATCTAGACTCTGTACCAAGCCCGTACTAAATCCATCGGTATAGGCCGTCTGATAAATTGCCTGAGCTTGTTCACTAGCCTCACGCAATATGCTTTTAGCACGTGCCTGAGCCTCGCTTACGGTAGCATGGCTGCGTTCACTATCGACCAACTGGCGCCGCCGTATAAGCACATCCTGCTGAATGTGACTATGTGGATTAAGAGTAATTTGTCTTGGCATAATCGATGGCAAAATTCAGTAAAGTGTAGTTAGGCTCAAGGCCGGACGGCATAGCAATATTGAGCTGCTCCGGTGCAAACAGCAGCGGCAGCCTCTGCGCAAGCGCATTAGGTAATTGCGGTACAAACAACAGCAAATAACTTGCCCCAAGTGCTTGCGCACGGGTTTGCACGCAGCCTTGATCAGGGAGCGCGATTTGAGGAGCAATGATTGGCAATCCCAAGTAACGCTGCTGCATCAAGCTGAGTGAGGCCAATTGTCCACTGCGCACGAAATCAGCCCGCCCAAGCTTACAACCAAGCAAAGTAGCCGCCGTTCTTAAATGCCTCCAGTTGCTGACCAATGTACGCATCAGTACACTGGTAGCAGCAGTGGGCAAATCACTACACAACCCAAAATGGGCTAGTAAATGCGAATTTAACAACTGCTGCTGAGCTGTCCCTTGTGGGCTACCTAGAGATTTAAAACGCTGAGGATGAATATAATCAGCAGGCGCATAAAGCACACTTAATAACTGCTTCATCGCTGCGCTTCCCGCTTCGACTGATATAAGCGCCGTCCGAATTTAATCCAGCACAGCGTTAGAACTGCACTAATTAGCCCGAGAAAAAGCACACAAAGCCCCACCAACAACCAAGGTGAAAGCGCTGTTTTCACCAAAGGGGAGGAATGCTGAGCAATCGGCTTTTTAGCAAGCACCACAGAAATATCATCGTAATTTACAGTTTGAAAACTATTTTTCAGAAATCGCTTAATTTCATTTATCAATAAGGATTCATTCACATCATTTTGGTAAATCACCAAGGCGGATAAATGCACTCCGCCAGCTTGCTTACGTGTATCCGCCCCTTCCACGTCATAACTCAAATGCAGGCGTGCAGAAACAATCTCGGGCATCGTAAGCAAAGATTGCTCTAGACGCTGCTCAATGGCTGAATACAGCCGCGCTTTTTCAGCCCGAGGGGAAGAAACGAGTGATTCGGCGGGGAATAACTGACTGATTTCAATACGTGCCTTTGATGGCAAATCTCGCGTTTTAAGCAGATCAACTGCAGCACTAAAATCTTTTTCATCTACCAAAATGGCATATCCAAGCTTGCCCGCATCTTTTTTATTTGCTGCTATATTGGCCTGCTGCAAGACAGCCAACACCTCATTGGCCTGGCGCTGATCTAGCGATTTTAATAGCTCTTGCTCACAGCCCGCCAACAGCACACAACACGCCAACAAGCAGGCACGTAAACAATTAAACATTACTGTGCCTTTACCAGCGTTTCAACAGTACTCACCGCCTTACGAGCCAGCGTACTGGCGAGTGAAATATCGAGGGTGTAATTAGCAATCGCCATTTGCATTTCATAGAGTTGCGCAGGATTAGTCACAGCAGCACTATTGATGCCATCAGTCACCGCGCCACGACGTACATCAGCATCCACACTCATACGGGCAAAGGCTTGGCTAGCACGCTCAGCCAAGCCCATACTAGGCTCAGCAATAGACATACTGCTATCAAGCGACATCGATACAGGCGAAATAGGTACTATATTCATTGTATTTTTTACTTATAAAAGGGAAGGGGCCAATCTGGTCATCGCTCTACCCTCCACAGGCCATATAACTCACATTCCTCGGCAAAAAAACGGGGAGTGCGTAAATTTTCTTATCGTCCAACAACATCCGTCATGCCTTAAAAACATTGTATCAACGGAAGTTTTGCACAGTACCCGCAGCGATATCCTTAAAAGCCTTAGAAGCATTGGATTGTGCATTACGATAAATTGTGTATTCACTCAAAGACGATTGCACCTTCGCCAGCAAAGATGGGTCGGTCGGATTAGCGGTAAGCTCCTTGAGCGCCGAGCTAAGAGCTGCGTTTAAATCCTTTACACCGGTATTAAACTCACCTGATAGCTGATCAACAAACCCAGCCCATTTCGCACCGTTGCCAGCATTAACGCCAGCTTCAACATTGGAGACCAGGCCTGAATGGCCAAAATTAGGCATTGCCATGATTTTTCCTTAATTCAAAAATTGAGAGATACCATGCTAGGTAAGTAGTAGGCATACACCACAACCGAACACTAGCGTAAGTTTTGCGCAGCAGAGGATGCAATATCTTTAAAGGCCTTACTCATATTCGATTGCGAATTACGGTAAATGGTATATTCACTCAGCGCAGATTGTACTTTGGCAAGTTTGGATGGGTCGGTAGGGTCGTTCTGCAGCCCAGATGTCGCTGCAGATAATGCTTTATTCAAACTCTGCACACCCTCATTAAAACCAGCAGACAGCGTATCAACAAAACCACTCCACTCGGCACCTTGAAAGGACTGTACATGTGTGCTTTTTACTGCCAATAACACCTCGTTATAACCAGCGTGTTTATTATTGATTTTGTCACCAGAAACTGCATCTTTAGCCGCGACCTCACCGGCTTTTTTTGCTTCAGCCTCTGATTGACCAGCCCCTATTTTTTCATCATAAGTTTTTTTATATGTATCTTGAAATACCTTTTCTTTCAGCTCTTTCAAAGATTCTGCTTCAAGTGTCACTGCATTTTCTGAAAAATAATCAGCCAATGCTCTACTTGGATTTTTAGCCGCATTAAGATTCTCAGTTGCAACATCTGCCATTGCTTGACTATTTGAAATCAAACCGCTGTGACCAAAATTTGGAATTGCCATGTTTATTACTCCAATAAAATTAATAAGGTGCGCCAAACCAAGGGCGCTCAGAAAAAAAGCCCGTTCTCATCGGTGAGTTACACTGTATTTTCGCCGGGAACCGCATTATTAGCAGCAACCTCTTCTGGGGTTTTCACTGCAGTAAAAAACTCAAAATCCATAGAATTACCGAGCCTTAAACTTGCAAAGCGTTTCTTATACGATTTTTTATATGTATCTTGAATTACCTTCTCTCTCTGCTCTTTCAAATCTTCTGCTTCAAAGGTGACTACATTTTCTAAAAAACAATTAGCCAATTCACTACTTAGGTTTTCTGTCGTATTAATATTTTTAGTAGTGACCTCTGCTGTAGCATATCTATTTAAAATTGCTCCACGGTGACCAAAATTAGAAATTACTATTTCTATGACTCCAATTAAGTTAATCAGGTGCACCAAACAACGGACACTCACAGAGAAAGCCCCACCTAATATAGGGCCAAATTTAAACTAATAATATTAATCACAAACGACGGTGATTATCCTCGTGATTAGAAAACAATGTTTCTAACTTGAATGATCTACTGGTTCCCCAATTAACCAGTGCGAGGGACTCATGCGCACATAACCCTCTTCACCATATTTAAATGATTTATCCTTAAGCCAGTCATCACGTAATTCAGCATTAAAATGAACATAGCGATCGCCCCAAGTAGCGTAAAACGCTTCAGTGACACGCTTAAACTCAGCCAGACGTACATCACCTGCATATACTGAGCTAATTAAACCGATCTCTTTTTCACCCTGCTGTAGGCGATACTCAAAACCTATCCGTTTAAGACTGTCTTGTGCGGCCTCCGCAACGACTGTGTCGCTATGCCACTCCATGCTCACCTGCTCGGCATAGGGCATGACCTGCATAAGCAGACTACGCACACGTGCTTGGGTGCTGGCGTCATTACTCATACGAGTACTACTCAATAATATAGTAGGCTGCAACGGTGCTTGAAAGCGTAGGGTAAAGAACAGAATACCTTCGCGCTCCAGCAAAGGGCTTAAACGCCTTCTTTCATCCGCAGCCGTGGTCACTCTCCAAGCAGTGTGCAAGCTACTGCGCATCAAAGCTTGGCGCGCCCACAATGCGTCACGCTCAGTCTGTGCAAACACCGTGTATATCTGATCACGCCCGAAGCTCACCGTATAGGCATTGCTCGAACCATGTAAAATTTTATGTATATTCTCTATCTTGGGAGTTGATGATTGGGCGTTCCAAGCCAACGCACCGCCACCCAACAAAAGAAGGAGAGTAAGCAATACAACCAAGCCCCACCCCCCAACTAGGCGCCGCACCAAAGCTGCCCAAGCAGTCTTGCCCGTTGCAGGCGAACAAACAAGCTTGCTTGGCTGAGCGGCAGCTTCACTAACCAGCAACTGCAGCCCATTCCCTTGCAATACCTCATCACACCACAGCTCGTCAGAACGCTTAATTGCAAAACGCAAGCCCCCAACCGCCTGTATTTCATTGTATTTAAGCTGAATTTTTTCATGCTGTGCCGGGTGATACACCGTAACGCTAAAAGCATCCCCAGCGAGATCTTCATCCAAATGCAGCGAGAAATTAATTTGCGGTGCACTAGCCAGAACAAACAAGGTGCGCTCAGTCAGTGCCAAACTCGCAGCCAACTGGGCATCCTCCTCTCCCTTAGACCCTACACAAATACAATAGGCCTCACGACTTAGAGAAAATTCCACCCCATTCAACGGACCAGACAAGGCTTTGAAAGTAAAACTCACGAATTGCCCTAATTTATTAAGTTAATTAATGCACATTAAACCCGATCGTTTATTGCACTGGTGGACTGAGCTAGCGCCCCATCTCAAGACAAAAACATCGCCTTGTCTCAACACGCCACACTGATTACTCATTGTGCCTTCCAAACCAAGAAAAAAATATCAGACCGGTACTAAACCGGATGGGGGCTGATAGGATTAACTCTATATTCAGCGCACTTACTCACCTTTGATCGCCATTTTTTTGATTGCCACCATTTAATCAGTAATCGTTTTTTTATAGCGATAAATGCCTAGTAAAACTTAAAATGGCACTCTCGTTTTTAAAATAGTGGCGTGGCGTGGATATATCAGAAACAACGTTAATATCAATTTGTACAAATACAGCGCAGTATTTATTTGGCACAAACGAGCGAAGAGATAGACGAAACCTGATAAGCAGGCTACTAGGAATTTTTAATACAAATAAGCGTGCCCGTCCTAAGCAGGGATTTTTTTACACGCCATTTGCAAATAAAGAGATGCTATCAATCGCCATAGGTTCCAATATCACGCGATTAAAAAATGAAAAATATCTATTGACGTTAATTACCAAAAACAATACCGCAAGGAACGTTTTGGAAGGCCGCCGTAATGAAGCTATTCTTGTTAGAAAAACGCAATATCAACATTTGTATCAGCCGGATCAAATCGATCCTTCACCTCAAAGCATTAACCGATATGCAGATATTAAGTAATGCCACCAGTAATTCCAAAGGCATTTACACAGAAATATTTACAGGATCATTCATTTTCAACATGAAAAAATAAACATTAAAAATGTAAACTTGTCGATATGCTTATTTCTTTAAATAAGCATATGCATTGTAATATCCACCGCACTTAACAGAAGATATATATTGTTTGTAAAGTTTAAGATATCCATAAACTTATCCACGAACCTTCCTGCTCGTATATTTTCTAGCACGCCTCACAAAACAATCAGCTAGAAATTAAAACCGCAAAGCATTTTTTGCAGCTTCCTCCAAAGAAGAAGTCATGCTACTCAATACTTTAACAATATTGTCGTATATTGAGTTAGCTCGCCCAAATTTTTCAGCCAAAACTTGCACCGTACTTTGGATCTGTTCTTTTTGAGTACTATGAGACGTTTGCCAAGCCTGAAAAATGGCATTATTTAATTTAGCGCCACTGCTCCGCGCCCAATCACCACTGTTCTTTGTATAAGCAGGATCACCCGCCTCACCATATCTCGGAGAAAGATCAAGCTTAACCTTGTCACCAGCGTTATTATAATTACTCGCCACAAGAATCTGCACCAAAGGCTCCAGATTAGGATACACGCACCATTTTCCATCTTTCATTTTTATATATGCTGGGCATGAGCTCCCTGAAATATCTGCATCGGCAGCTAAACCCAACTCCTTAGCCCAGTACTTTGCCTCTTGCTCTGTATCACAACTTACTAAGGCCACGTTTTTGTGCTTTGACATAACGGCTAATAAATCATTTTGCAATGAATCAACATCAACCTTCATATCATTTGTACCATCTGCTTTAAAATAGCCAGCCAGCTTGGTAATCGTTGCACTAAAATCTTTAAAGAAATCAGCATATTTGCTAGTTGCACTCGCAAATATTTTTTGATAGTTTTCTTTTATATCGACCATACTGCCGCTAACAATCGCCAGAATTTCCCGATCACTCATAAACTTGAGCGTGCTCTCGGTATTCAAGCCCCCCCCCACTTGGTGCTGCAATGCCAGAAACTCAGGTGGCAAATTATCACGAAGGTGAGCACTCTCAAGCGGCAACTGGCTACTTACTTCTCGAACCTTGCTCTGCAGCACCTGTTCTGCAGAAGCCTGCTCCTCTAAGGCCACTTTTAGGCCCTCTGGCCGTACAACGATATTGTGCAAAGCCTGCTGTACACGAGCAACACTGGCATCCCATTTTTCCACCGCCCCCAATTGCGCCAGAGGCGTATCAAAGACAGGCTTTTCTATGTGTGTTTGCTGGCTTGAAAGTGAGGAGGCATTCCGCCTTAACTCCACAGCACTCATTATGGACATCATGCTTCCTTTTAAAAAAAGGGGTGCACGGCACAAAAGTAAAATTTCACTCCTTCTGGCCGTACAAACCATAAACCTCGGATCGGCTTAAACTTTACTGGCCACAGCGGCAAACGCATCACGCTTGCTTTGCACATAATCACGCAGCATGGCTTGCAATTGCTTCGCTAAATCCAAGCTGCCATTACCTACATCATCCGTATTTTTGCTCGCCTGATTGATTACATTCACACTTGCATCACCCATGGTACGCAATGCGTCTTCATTTTTTTGTACAGTTTGCCCCACCCCATCAACGAGAGTCCCTACGGGCAGAGTGGCAATAACTTGGGCTTGGCCAGACAATTTACTCGAACGGCTTACTTCCTTGCTATGTGCTTGCTCCAAGCGATTAACATCACCCAGCCTAGCCTCATTTTTCATGCCAACAGCTTTTTTGACTTCATTGGGTGTGTCTGGATGATTACGAAGTTGCAATTGGCTTTTCTCTACCGACACCCTCAGTTCATTCGCTTTACCTTGATTGTTTATCAAAGAGTTTTTATTGGTCTGATGCGCTTTCACGCCTTTTTGTAACGACAAACCTGCAAAACCAAGACCTATAGCGGCACTGCTAATGGCCGTTCCAAGCGCCGCATTACCAGATAAACGATGCGAATCAGCCATTGCCTTAGAGCCATCAAAGCTCAATGCGGTGAGCTTCCCCCCTAGGTTACGTTCACTCGCACTTTGCTCCAGTTGCAAAGCCTTCAGTTGCACAATTAAGGCGAGTAATAAATCGCTATCCATGGGTACGCCACGCATTTTGTCGCTGCTAAATAAGGTTTGTAGCGCAAAACTATCACCTTGCGGTACGTCAGCTAAAACATCCAAAGCATCAATAACTTGCTGGGTAGCCGCGGCATCTAGGCCCAACTCCGGCACGCGTAAATCAGGGGCACCTGCCATGATGCTGCTACGGGGAGCCGCATTAGGTAGTGCTGCAGCCTTTGCTTCGAACGCCGCATTAAGGGTTTTGCCCTCGGCAGTCCCTTTTACATCCGCCACGCTTTTTAGGACTACTGCGGAAGTAGAAAATACAGGGGCACTTTTAGCTGCTGAAATCGCTGTCGTCATAAAATCACCTTTAAACTAAATTACTGCTTAGGACAAAGCTGCCCTATTTCATTTAAAAAATATGCAATGTTTAAGCAGCACGTGTTCTTTGCGAAATAAATTGTGCAGTGGTATGTTGCTGCTCATTCGTCATAGACATTTGCTTCATCAAGTCATTAACAACCGACATTTGCTCACTCATTTGCTTAATCGCGTCAGTAATAGCCCGCTTAAATACATCTTGGCTAGCACGGCTAAAAGTGATATCTGCAAGCGCATCACTCGCATTATTTTGGTGCACCCCAACGCCGATCTGGCCGCCAGCTTGTATGCTCTGCTGAGCAAAACCAGCCACTACCTGCGCCGTTTTAAAACGTGTGGCATTCATAGCCACATCTCCAACGTTGATACCTGCACGATTGGCCAGCTTCCCGAAGGATTGCATCACAGATTTATTTAGCCCATTAAAGCCAGCTTTGGCCGCTGCTGCGGACTGCTTAATAAGTGCAGGAATCATCTTGGAAATGGTATTTGAGATCGCTGTACCAAATTTTTCAGCCATTTTTGCTGCCGCCCCCTTGCCAACTATCGCCACAAGAATCACCGCGAGTACCAAGACCGCCGCAGCAAGCACTGTTCCAACAATATCGGCAATCTTTTTATCCACGCCGAGCCCCTGTAAAAGGCCGCTCATTAGCTTAGTCAAGGCGTCCAGCAAAGGCTTAACCACTGCATTCATCACCGGGTTTAGCACTCGCTCAGTCAGGCTTTTTCCTGTAGCGGCTTCGAGCACCGTGTCCAATACCATGAGTGCAACGCCAACCGCTGCCAGAGCTAAGCTGGCTCCGCCAGTAAACACAGCCCCCACCACGGCTGCAATGGTCAATAGAGCCCCCAAAATCTTACCTACGCAGCCCATAATTCGATTAAGCTCTTCTGCCTTTCGCTGCTCAGCGGCAAATTCCTCCGCTTTTTTTTCCAAATCCTTGACTACTTCAGCTTGGCGCGCCTTCATTAACGCCAATTTATCTTGCATTTCTGTTTCGCTAGTTTGACCAATGATGTCCTGCAAGACGCCCAACAGAAAAGTCAGCTCAGCAGCCCCAGTGCGTACCTGACCCAAATTCTGTACCGCCCGCACACCCCCCTTCTCTTTAAATTGTGAGTGCAAAGAGATGAGATCAGCCTGTGCCTGCTGTGCAGCAGAGCCCGCATTTAGCACCAGCTGAAATTGCTCTTTAGCTGTATTCCACGCGGCCCTTGCTTCATTCTCAACCTTTGTCAAACCACGCATACCCTCATCCAAAGCCTTTGAGGCTTTGAGAATCTTTGCTCCATCTGCGAGGGATTCTGGTTTACTTGCATCGCCCGAAAACGGTGTATTTGGGCCATACTTCTCAATAAATGCCTGTTTAAGATTTTCCAGCGCATTTGAAAGCTCTTTTTTTGCTCGCTCTCTATTCTCAACCGCAAGCTGCAAACTAGCCTCAAATTGCTTTACTTGCGCCGCTGTTGGCAGGCTGCTCGCCAGATCTTTTGCCTTAGCATTCAACGTATCGGCCTTTGTTTGTGCCTCGCCCAGAGCCAAACCTATTTTCGCCAAAGCAGCTTCACGCGCATCCGCACTTTGTTTAAAAGCTTCTAATTTGGTCTTCAAGCCATTCACTGACATGTCTTGCATGATTTCCATCAATTGCGCCATTACCGCAACAAGCGACAAATCAGGCTCTGCTTGACGTTGCGCCACCGATACACGTGGCGGCGTCAATTGCGGAACTTTACTAGACCCAGAAGGCTTGGTTGCCCCCAAATCCACATCCGCACTTTGTGCCAGCAGCTCCATCTTGACCAAAGAATCATGAATAGCACCTACTGCTTCCATCGGCCCCTTGATCAAATCTTGACTGATCTTTAACGCCTCAGGATTCACGCTATAACGATTTGGCTGGATCAGTATTTCTCTCATAATTGAAAAACTCCTTCATTTCATTTTCAGACTCAGTTTCTGGCTCAACTTCAGCTTCTGACGGCACATTTTGCATAGCATTTAAATAAGCTTGTGCCCGTTCGGTTAATGTCCCCTTCGCCCCATGCAACAGCACCGTCTCAAAACACTGCTTTGCCTTGCTTACCTTTCTCAAATGCAAATTACACTGACCCGCATAAAACATCGGGCGGTAATCATTTTTTCCTAAAGCAAAAGCAAGTGAATATGCACCAGCCGCTTTAAGATACTCTTTGCGCATCTGAAAAATGGCCGCTAAGCCCATCGCATAGTCTGGGTCATACATATCGTACAAACACAAAAACCTAAAAAATGTTTCTGCTTCATCCAAGCGCCCCTGCTGATAAAACTCAAATGCATAGGCATAAATCCCCTCCATTACATTACTAGGAATGCCCTGAATATCTTTAAGTGACGCACCATTAAGTACTGCCTCCCATAAGACCTCAGCAGCGCCTTCATCCATTAAGTTTTCATTCATACGATTCATCTTGCTTTCCTTTAATCCGCCATTTACCACTGGGCTGACGGTGTTAATTAAACCACGGAGATATATTGCTCACTATTAAAAAACGACACTCCCCCTCTTCCTGAAAGTAATTCAATAAACAGCCACGCCCCCTTTTACTTAAGGCAACGCTTAGTACATACGAGGGGTTAATGCAAAAGACTATATTTTTTATTTACCAAGACATCTCTAGCGAACTATCTTTAAACCAGCAAGCACAGCTTGTAAGCTATACAACCTATTTCACATAAATCACGAAATTTTTTCTAATTTATAAAAGGTATATTTAAATTGAAGAGTTAAACTGCAGACAGCAAAGCCCATATCCTTCATGTTCAACATGAGGTATCCGTTATAATTTAAAAGAATTAAAATTTTTAAAAGATAAACTTTCATAAAAATACGAAGCAAAAAAACGCAAGCATGATTTAACGAGCGCTAGCGCTGAATGAACTTTGCTTTTTTGATCTACAGATTTGCATCGAGAGAGATGCCTTGCATTGAACCTACCATCTTGCTAAGCATGTCCCATCTGGCCTTCTTTTATTTGGGACAGATGCTTTAACAAAAAGCCCCTTATTTTTTACCCAGCTTTGTCATGCATATGATGCAGGTCTAAATTAAGGCAAATACCCCCTCATTCATGACCTTTATCATGACTCTAACGTAGGAGAATCCCCATTTCCTGCGCGGGCCTTTTCGACTTCTAGCAACCAAAACAGTACCTTGTACACCTCTTCGACCAGCTCATAGGGTACAAAGGTATAGCGCGTTGCCACTTTAAAAATGGCACGAGTTAAACGGATATCACGCACCACAGGTACCCCAATTTTTTCTGCATAAGCAATCACCGCACGCGCTTTTTGCTCTGTTTCCAGTACAGACACAAAGGGCAGTGGTAGCGACTCCGTATCCATATACACCCCAATTGCAATATGGGTCGGGTTAGCAAGCACAAACTGTGACTGCGCCACATCGCTTTTTATTTGCTCGGACAACAATTCCTCATGCACCTCACGACGCCGTGATTTCACCTCACTACTCACTTCCGCCTGCTTATACTCTTGCTTTACCTCATGCTTTTCCATCTTGAGGTTTTTGATATACAGTAAATAATCTACCCAGGCATCCATGCCAATGATGAAAATAAAGGCCGCTACGCAATAGAACACAAGAATCACACCCGCTTTAACCCAAGCCGCCCCTGCCTCTGTAGTTGAAACATAGAGTTGAGCTAGCAGCATATGCCTTTGAAAAACCCAAAAAGCATAAGCCACTGCAATAGTTAGCAATAAATATAAAACGGCCTTTACCAACTCTTTTACCGTTTTCATACTAAATAGCTTTTTAAAGCCTGCAACCGGATTCAAAGCACTAAAATCAATTTTGATTGCCTCAGTTGCAAGCACAAGGCGACTTTGCCATAACGATGGCAATACAGTGGCAACCACGCAGGCCAAAATAATGGGCAAGGAGAGGGTTAGAAATGCAAAAACAAGCTCTCGTGCCGCATCCGCCGGAGGTGTTTTAAAACCCTTCTCAATAAAACCACAATACATTTCTACTACCGTATTAAAAGAGCGCGTTGCAGTAAAACCGACTCCTGCAACCAAAATACACAGCACGACCATGTCGCGGCTTTTATAAGATTGACCCTTTTTAGCCGAATCAAGTAGTTTTTTAGCCGTTGGCTTTTCAGTTTTTTCCCCTGCCATTAACGCCCACCCCTAACAAATAATTCATAACCAGCAAAGTCGCCCATCATCTTCATCATTTCACCCGGAAATACGGGACCGAAATAAATCATAAAAATAAAAAAGGCAATCATGCTCTTAATCGTGAGAGATACTGAAAAGGCATTCATTTGCGGAGTAAAGCGCGACAACAAACCCAGTAACACTTCAGACAAAATAAGCGTTAGCAATACAGGAGCCGCCAACATAAAACTATTTGCCACTAAGCGCCCTAAATAGGGGATCAAGGTTTCTAAACGGATTTCGATACTATTGAGCAAACCGACTTGTTGATAACTATCTATTAACAGCGATAACAAGAGCTGCATACCGCCAGCCTCTAAAAAAATCACCCCTGCAAATAAGTTCAACAGATTGGAGGTTTCTGCCGACTCCAATCCATTCACCGGATCAATGGAACTACTGATAGTGGCCCCACGCGCCACATCGATATAAGCACCAATCGCATGAAATACCCAAAATGGAAAAGCCACCATACAACCCAGAGCCAAACCAACTACAGCTTCTTTTAAAGCCAGTACCGCATAATCCCCCCCATTCACCTGAGATACATCGACCCCCACTAGAGGCCACAACCCGAATATCAACAGTAGAATCACCGCATTACGCGTTACCATATGTCCGAGTACGTTATTATTCAAAAAAGGCAAAAATAAAAAAATCACCGCAATCCGCGCGTAAATCAACGCGGCCGCCAACATATATTCTTGCCAGCGCGCAAATAACTCATACATCAACATAGGCTATGACAATCTGACCATATAAAAAAACAGCTCAACATTTCCTTTACCCCTACCTCGCTAACAACAAATTAGCGACGCGGATCCAGGGCCAAATGCATCAATTCCACCGCATAGTTCAGTAGGTGCTCACCATACCAACCTGAAAACATAAATAGACACACAATCACGGCGATCAACTTCACCCCAAAAGGCAGCGTTTGCTCCTGCAATTGAGTTACGGTCTGAATCAAACCCACCAACAGCCCCACTAATGTCGCCACGGCCACCGGAACCGCAGATAAAACAAGAGTCAAATACAGCGCCTTATTACCGGCATATACCAAATCATCCATATAACCTGTCCTTTATTTCTATTCCTGCTTTGGATCACCGGAAAGAAAAAAACTTTAACGTCAAGCAGCAAGATCGATATATTGCATGACCAGCCCCTTTACCAGTAAAGTCCAACCATCCATTGCCACAAATAGAATTAACTTTACGGGCACAGAAATCGTTACTGGGCTCATCATCATCATGCCTAAAGACAATAAAATGCTGGAAATTACTAGATCTACAACAATGAAAGGCAAATATAAATAAAAACCAATCTTAAATGCTTCCTTAATTTCGGTTAGGGCATAAGCTGGCAATAGCGCAATAATCGCCGGTTCAGACTCTGGCTCCGTAATTTTTTGTGTATTTTGCTTAACTTCACCCAAGCGCCCCGCTTGTGCCTTTTGAAAAAAATCGACCAATTCCGGATCTGAATACTTTTTTAAATACGCACGATACCCACTCAGACCACCATCCATGAAATTAACAACAGCCTCTACACTATCCAGCTTCACATTTTCAGTTTTATAATAATCGTAGGCTTGCTGCCCTACTGGCATCATCACAAACACTGAAAGCAACAATGCAATACCATTTAAAGTCATATTAGAGGGTACTTGCTGCACACCCAAAGCATTGCGAATTAATACAAATACAATCGAGAATTTAACGAAACAAGTGCCCGATGCCACTAAAAATGGAAACAAAGTAGCAAATGACAGCAGGGCAATAAGTGAAATATCATTCATTGAATTATGCCGAGCGTATTAAGCGCTGAATTTCTACGCCCAAACGGCCATCGTCCAATTGCACTAATTCCCCACCTGCAAAGCACACCTTATTGATATAAATCTCAACATGCTTTTGTGCCTCTATCGGTAAATCAATCACATTACCTAAATCCATAGACTGCAATTGAGCCATGCTAAGCATTTTTTTGAACAATACAAAAGTTAATTCAACGGGTACTTTTTTTAAATCTAAGAGCTGATTTTCCGACTCAGGTACAATGCCTATACTCGCCTCTTGTTCCGCATAATCCTGCAACATCAACTGCTCCTCATAAAGCTCAAACGTAAATAGGGGATGAGTGCCACAATTCAATTGGCAATCGATTTCTTTAATCAATAAAACATCGCCCAACACTAAAGTCGGGATGGTCTGATAAGCTAAGTGACTACGCCCTAAATTAGCGGCCAACTCAATTTTTACTGCGTTAAAATCAAAATTCGCATCAAGCTGGTGAGCTTCCTGCTCTAAAGCCTCCACAAATAAGCCCCCACTCAGCGTGCTCACACAAGGTAGCGCATGCTCTAAAGGCGTGCTAAGCAGATCCAGTACCTCGATATGCGTCAAATCAAGCCCGTGTTCCGTGCCAGTGAGTTGAGTTAATTCCTCGACCAATAGATTCCACAACAACTTTTCATCCACGCAGTGCCAAGCAATGCCAGCCAAGCTGGGCATACTGTGGCCAGCCCAAGCGTGCACATCCAACAGGGCAATCACGGTTCCAAAACCAGCCAGATCACCGCGCAGACGAACGTAGCGAGCGTTGCCAAGCGGTAACAAAGCCGCTTCGGTGTAACCTGCACCACGCAAGCGAATCAGAACACGGCTTCGCTCTATGCTGGCAACATCTACCCGGCGCAAACTACTCAAGGGCATCATTCTTCATTTTCCTCTTCAACAGGCAGAGCCCGTGCCTGCCTGCGTGGCGCCTCATCATCACGACGTTCGCTCGCCTCAACACGCCAGTGCTGCGGCATATCATGGTCTTCTCCATACGTTTGCAAGGCCTGCAGAACCTGTACATCTGACGGCACAAATCGCACATCAGCAGCACTCAGCGTATTAACACTTACAAACGCACCATTGCCCCAACTTTTAAAATGGTAGGTAAACCCTTGCTGCTCTACAGGGCTAGGAAGCACTTGCACTATAGGGGCGGGCATAGAACGTGCAGCGGGATTACTAACGAACTCATAATGTGGGCCATTCAAATTTGGCTCAGGCAGCAGCTGTAATAAGGCACTCGTCACAAGCTCTTGTGCACGAATAGGTCGCTCAGCCTGGCCCGCTTGTGATGTGCTCGCAGGCAGCTCGCAAGCAGATTCGTTCCCTACAAAAACAGACGGCACCGCAGAACCCTTCGAGCCTCGTGCAAGCACAAGCGGCCCTACTATCTGCCCCTCCACTGAAGTGGGTGCCAGCATAGCCAGCTCTGCGCCCCCCACCGCAAGTTTAAGATGCGAACGATCAAGTACGGCCCCAAGAACTGCCGTATTGACTTGACTAGGCACATCAGGCTTCGCTGTGTTTAAACCTTGCCCGACATCTGGCGTCAAGCGAAGGGGGTGCATACCCTCCACAAAAGCGGTTGGTAGGCTATATGCGCCAGACATCAGTACCTCAGCAGGTTCACTGAGCTGGTTTATGATTGGAGGAAAAGGGAATAGGCTTGATGCCCCTCTTTCCTCTTGTTCTTGCAATCGACTGATTTTTCGCATGGATTGAGGCGTGCTGTGCAATCGTTCCACGTCTAACCGCTTTGTCCCTACAACACTGGGCGGCACCACAGATGTCAATAAAGATAAAGTTTGAAGGGATGCAAGAGCAGATTGTTCAACAGGCGCCTTTGTTTCACCTTTGGCAAGAGGGTCTAAACTCGGCCATTTCAAACTCAGAGAATCCAAGGCTACAGTTAGATTTGGAGCCCAAGAAAGGGGTAAAGCAATGCCTAGATCTGCCGACGAATCCGTCTCAGCCTGGGCATTTACACAATTAGCCTGGCATTCTGGCGGTGTTGGATCTACGCCTAACATGTCAAGTAACGGCGCTTGGCCAATATCCTGCAACCCTTGAAGCATAATCTTCAAAGCATCGGCGTCGGCAAATTTGGCATGTACATTGAACACTAGGTGCGCATGCGCACTCTCCAGAGCATCCCCAACGCCAGTACTACGCTCTTCTAGACCTAGGTGTTTGCCCCCAAGCGAGTGAATTTTCATTTACAGTGATTTCCTTACGATGAGCGAGACCC
The DNA here is from genome assembly GCF_000969645.2 of Janthinobacterium sp. B9-8. Lineage (NCBI taxonomy): Bacteria > Pseudomonadati > Pseudomonadota > Betaproteobacteria > Burkholderiales > Oxalobacteraceae > Janthinobacterium > Janthinobacterium sp. B9-8. The sequence continues at coordinate 573,329 of NZ_CP014222.1, read as the reverse complement.
CCATCCTGTTCAATATCAAGCGAAAAATACCCAGTCAAACACCACACTTAAATGCAGAAAAATGATGCTTGGTCAGATCTCATTTGCACCAAACGGCACACTTCTAGAGACCACACTAATAAGGCCTAGATTATGTTCATCACCCCAATTTAAATAAATGGGACAAGTACGATGTCGTTACCTAAAAAAGGTATGACTCGTCAGTTTTGTCACATAACCGAAGAGCAACAATGTGTAGTAGCCTCAATTAACCTTATCCTCTTGCCATTACACAGATAATTTTGTCAGTTTATTTAAAGGAACGAAGATACTGGCTGAAGCAGTACAAGACGTATCGCTTATTTTTCAAAAGCTAAAATCATGACATTACGACTCTGTAAACCTTTCATGAGGCATATTATTAAAGCTATTACGCACCCTATTTACGGAATAAAGTTAAACGAGAAAACGAAGAAGATGGTAATCCCCCCACAAAACCAGCTCATTTTTAAGTGGGATTTTCTCGCAGTATTTGGGGAGTTCTACATGAAAGCCGAAGGCAATTGATAACGCCAGATTATGGCGATCTTAAAGCAGGCCGAAGCCGGCTCGACCATTCCGGATCTATGCCGTGAACACGACATGAGCCCCGCATCATTCTATAAGTGGCGCGCTAAGTTTGGCGGCATGGACGTCTCGATGATGACGCGCATAAAAGAGCTGGATGACGAAAATAAGACGCGCTACGTTTATTCAAGGAACAGCTAGCCGCAGGCCAAATACCAGACGATGTCGAATATCGGGTCGTCGTAGACATGAGGACATTTCCAGCCCCATTTGTACCAATCGAGACACTCAAGAAGCTAGTTTTCGAAAAGATATCCGCGTATGGCAGGCCACTTGCACTCGTCTCAGTTCTCGATCAGTCGCTTTTTGGTATGCGAGAGGCGATAGTAAAACGTGACCACTTGATTCACAGGTTTGCTAGTGGCGCCATACCAAATGAACAAATTCCTCAGTACTATTTCGGTATGCCACTTCCGGCTGGCGATACGAACCAAGAGTACCCAGATAGCGTTGAGGGAATTCACAGCTATGTTGATGACATCGCGTTCTTTAGCACCCTACTGTGTATCGATTTAATCAAACACGGGAACAAGGTCCGTGCGGCCTTCACTAAGAAGTTTGGGAAAGGCGCGCCATACGTCAGCATCATCGACTTTAGTGGCCCGCGCGAAAGTGGATTGATACCACCCGACGCACAGTATGCTGACTGACTGAAAGCATTTACGGAGCAAACGCCTGAGAGCAGCGAGAAAATTAAATGACGCCCAACCCGGCATTCGAGCACATCAGCCCTGTAGTCCTGTAGGGCAGCTTAGGTTTATCAACCCACACTAAACTACACTGTCAAGCACAAACCACCTGCTCAATTCGCTCAGCACCCCATACCAAAATCACGGCTTACGCCTGCGGCTAAGCCGCCCAACAGGGAGTAGCAATATGCAAGCAATCGACAAGCGCTCCGATTCACGAAGCGTGTTTGTGGCAGCAACCCCAGCTCAGGTCTTCGCCACGATGAGCGACCCAGCTCGGGTCGCCCGCTGGTGGGGGCCTGATGGCTTTACGAACACGATTCACCAGTTTGACTTTCAAGCGGGCGGCACTTGGCTGCTCACCATGCACGGACCAAAAGGCGAGGATTACCCAAATGAAAGCCGTTTCACGCGTATCGTGCCTGCCAAGCTATTCGAGATTGAGCACCTGTCTAGCCATCACTTCATGCTGACGATTGAACTCAGGCCAGTTGAGCAAGGGACTCAGGTCTACTGGCGTCAAACCTTCGATTTAGTTGAACACTACGAACAGATCGCCCAATTTATCGCTACGGCCAATGAGCAGAATTTGCAACGACTGGCAGCGGAAGTCTTGCGAAAATAGGGAAATAGGGACAGACCACGGATAAATTAGTTAATGTATTTATTTTTAACTGCGCTCTGCCCTCGGTTTATTCCTGATTTATTCAATTTCATCATTCCCACACAGGCAAAAATCTAATCTTTGCACTAAATTCCCGATGCAAACATTCGAGAATGACGATTTAATCAGCCCTTCCTTATTAGTCCTTGCAATCGCCCATTTTAAAAAGCAGCTCAGCCTGATCAGGCTGCACACCAAAACCGAAATAATGATCAAGGATGTTTTGCAACTCCACAGCCGTCGAGATTACTTTAAAGCTGCTATCCGTTTTGCTGCGGATACTCAATTGCCTGTTATGCAGCACTAAGCGTTGAATACCATCGATACGCGTGACCATCAGATCACGCAAAAATATTGATTCGCTTTCTGTTGCAGCATAATGATTACCCACATGGCAATCTACCGGATAAGCCGTGGTTAAATCAAACCAATATAAATTATTCCATTCGCCATTTATTTCGCGCTGCAAATACCAGCCGGCAAGTGTTTGTTCTGGTAATAAGCGATATCGATCAATAGATTGATCAAAAACCACTCCGGCCTGTAATGAAATAGGCTCGCAAATCCCTCCACCGCCAAAGCCCGCATCTAATAGCCACGTTTGCCCTTCCTGCTCTATAGTCATAATTAAGTGCGATCTGGGCCGTTCATGTACAAGCTCTTTATTCAGTAAAACCCGCGCCATATGCAGAGTGGTTTTCAAACCGAGGTGGTTTAACAGCGATGCAAATAGCGTATTAATCTCGTAGCAATATCCCGGGCGGCCTTGAATTAATAGTTTTTCAACTAAAGCGTCATGATTTAGCTTTGGGGTATTTCCCAGCAACAGATCAACGTTGCCAAATGCAATCGATTCAATATGCCGCCGCTGCAGAAACGCCAGCCCTGCCTGATCGAGCGTTGGCCAGCTTGTTAGCGAAAGGCGCTTTAAGTAATAATTAAGCCAAGTCATAGGAATATCTTTTCAGGCGGTAGACAGCGGGGATTATAGGCATACGTCAGTGCATTGTAATTATTAGCCACTCACCCTGCAACGCTTAACCGCTATGCCTCATCTACTCTCAGGGCCGAAGCAAGCGGATTTATCTTTACTCTGACCTCGGTTAATTGAAATACAGCCCTGCAGGGCTCGAAAACAGGAGAAGCTTCCCCCCGCAGCGTAGGCGTACTCGAAGCCGGGCAAGGTTTATCGCCCAGCACAGTGGGCCATAGACCTCCTAGCCCATATCACCATAGGGCGCACTGCGCTTCGCTTCGAGTGCGTCCTACTTAATCTTCAAGTACATCTTGCTTATACCTTCAAGCATACGCTCGTTCTATACTCTTGATATTCATCTTTTTTAAATCACCACAAGGCCACTATGAAAACCGCAATGCTCGTGATTGATGTGCAAGAAGCCCTCTGCAGTGGCGAATATGCAGCCTTTGAAGCCGCTCAAGTAATTAGCCGTATTAATACTGTGACCCAATTAGCACGCCAGAATGGTGTTCCTGTTATTTATATCCAGCATGAAGAAAATGGTGGCCCGCTTGAATATGGCTCGGATGGCTGGAAGCTGGCTGCGGGTTTGCAAGCGCAGCCAGATGATTTATTTATCAGAAAAACGGCATCGGATTCATTCCACAGTACCAATCTGCATACCCTACTCAAAGACCTTGGCGCAGAGCATTTGATAATCTGCGGCCTGCAAAGCGAGTTTTGCGTAGACACCACAGTCCGCCGTGCCCTTGCCCTAGGCTACCCTGTAACGTTGATTGCTGACGGCCATTCCACCATGGACAACGATGTGCTTTCTGCCGCACAAATTTCTGCCCATCACAATGTCACGCTTTCAAATCTGACCAGCTTCGGGCCACGGGCTAAAGCGATTTTGGCTGAGAAAATAGAATTTAATTCAATACCGTAAGTTAAATCTTGTAGGGCGTACTCGAAGCAGGGCGGGCTTTATCGCCCTGCGCAGTACGCCACACACATATCACAATTTCCACACGGCGCACTGCGCTTATCGCTGAGCGACAAAAAATCGTCGCACGCTCGAACTTCGAGTGCGCTCTACACCCTACTTGCTTCAAGCACAATTGTCATACAAGATAAAAAGGCAATATTGTTTGCTTAGTTTTTAAAGCTCACCTATTTAATATGGAGCAGGAATAAGTCCGTGTCTAAATCATCTATCCTATTTTCCCCCAGCCAAACGCCAAATTATCAAATTGCGATTTGTAGCCGTGTAGGTCTGTTATATAAGCTAACAGAACCCTTTTTGTTCAGATTAAGAACGCGAGAAATATTTAATTCACCCTTGAATTTTTCTCCTGAATATGAAAACACTACCGATACGCATGATTACAAATATCAATCGGTTACGATTAATACAAATCATTTTTCTGGCTTTGATAATGAATGGGAAAAATATTTACAAGCATTGAAAAATTCAATTGAATCATTCCCAAAAAACAAACAAATAATTATCAAACATTCAAACCCATATTGGGACATTGACCTCGTTATAAAGCATGCTGATTTTGGAGATGAAACATGTGAGCTAGGCTTTTATGGTAGAACAATCACCGATTTATTAACACAGCTAAATTCTTTCTCTGGCATACCAACAACCCAGCCAATTTTAATGGTTGATAATGACAGCGACGATGACAATGTTATTTTTGGTGCTGAACGAGCAGAAGGATGCAATGACTTTGTCCGGCTTACCTTTATGGATTATGAAGCTGAAACAGAGAATGAAGAAGAAGAAAACTATCCACTACATACAGTACAAATTGATAGGGAATGGCTGATAAACCAATTACGCCCATTGTGTGCATTCCAGCTCAATATTGATGAATGGGATAAAGAATTTTCGCATCAAATATAAAAATAAACTCAGGTTTTATAAGGCGACTATTATTTTAACTGAATATATATTTAACTAAGCACCTTGTTTCCCCCTTGCCCATCCGGCAACAAGTTGACCCGCTTCAGCCTACGCACCAAAGCGATTCCGAATGAGCAAATAAAATTGAATCCCGTGAGTTAAATCTTGTAGGGCGTACTCAAAGCAGGTAGCGTTTTTTCACCCTGCGTAGTACGCCGTAGAGTAATTGATAATGCGATCACCCCACGGCGCACTGCGCTTCGCTGAGCGACAAAAATACTGTCGCACGCAAAGCTTCGAGTGCGCCCTACGCTACGAAAACTGCCGCACGCTCGAGCTTCGAGTGCGCCCTACATTACTTATTCCCCGTAAATCTTCCCTCCAAACCCAGCTAGGTTTTAGCTTCGCCCCGCACACGGGTACAATCCTCCCTTTGCTGCACATAAGATTCGCCATGTCCCCCCATTCAGTCCTCGAACACGTCTTTGGTTATCGCAGTTTTCGCGGTGAGCAGGAAACTATTGTTAGCCATGTGGCGGGGGGTGGGGATGCGCTGGTTTTGATGCCTACTGGCGGGGGGAAATCACTCTGTTATCAGATCCCCGCGCTGCTGCGGGATGGCTGCGGTGTGGTGGTGTCGCCCTTGATTGCGCTGATGCAGGATCAGGTGGACGCCTTAAAAGAGTTGGGTGTTGCGGCGGCTTATTTAAATTCAAGCTTGAATCAGGAAGAGGCGCGTGATGTAGAAAACGCGTTTATCAATGGCCAGCTCAAGATGCTGTATGTCGCGCCAGAGCGGCTAGTTACGCCGCGCTTTATGGCGCTGCTAAAGCGTGCGCAGATTGGCTTGTTTGCGATTGATGAGGCACATTGCGTATCGCAGTGGGGCCATGATTTTAGGCCGGAATATCTGGCGCTATCCTTACTCGCCGATGAATTCCCCGGCATTCCACGCATTGCCCTCACCGCCACGGCGGACCATGCCACTCGTACCGAGATGATAGAGCGGCTGCGCCTCGAAGACGCGCAAAAGTTTGTCTCCAGCTTTGATCGGCCCAATTTGCGCTACGCCATGGTCGAGAAAAAAAACGCCCGCGATCAGCTGCTCACCTTTATCCGCCGCGAGCACGAGGGCGATTCGGGCATTGTGTATTGCTTAAGCCGTAAAAAAGTTGAAGACACCGCCGCTTGGCTGCGAAGCAAGGAAATCAAGGCCCTGCCCTACCATGCTGGGCTGGATGTCAGCGTGCGCACTAAGAATCAGCAACAATTCATTCGGAACGAAGGCGTGGTGATGGTGGCGACGATTGCCTTTGGGATGGGCATCGATAAGCCCGATGTGCGCTTTGTGGCCCACCTTGATTTGCCCAAGAGCATAGAAAATTATTATCAGGAAACCGGCCGTGCGGGGCGCGATGGCTTGCCTGCGAACACTTGGCTGGCTTACGGCCTGCAAGATTTAATCTTGCTCAATAGCATGATCGATAATTCCAACTCCCCCGATATGCAAAAACTGGTGGAGCGGCGCAAGCTCGATGCCATGCTGGGCTTAGTGGAGGCCACCGCCTGCCGCCGCCAGACGCTGCTGGGCTATTTTGGCGAAGAAAGCCAGCGCTGCGGCAATTGCGATAATTGCATCAACCCGCCCAAACTGGTGGAAATGACCGAGGCGGCCAGAAAAGCGCTGTCGTGTATCTTTAGAACCGGCAATCGCTTTGGCGTTGGCCATCTGGTGGATATTTTGCAAGGCAAGGCAACGCCCAAAGTAAAAGAGCATTTTCATGATCGCATCACCACCTTTGGCATCGGCAAAGATGTGGACGAATCCAGCTGGCGCGCCGTGTTTCGCCAACTCTTGGCCCGTGGCGCCATCCGCTTAAATGAATCCGGCCACGGCGGGCTAGAGCTCACCGATGCTGCGCGGCCCTTACTCAAGGGCGAAACACCGCTGTTTTTACGTGAGCGCACCGAGAAATTTAATTACAAAGGCGAAAAAGACAGCGACTTTATTACCAGCTCGGATCAAGCCCTATGGCAAGCACTGCGCCGCCGCCGCAAAGAATTGGCCGACGAGCAAAATGTGCCCGCCTATATTATCTTTGGCGATGCCACACTCAAAGAAATGGTGAGATTACGCCCCGGGGATCATTACGAAATGTCCCGCGTTTCGGGTATTGGCGATAGAAAGCTGGAAAAATACGGCGATGACTTTTTAAAAGTGATTGCAGAAAATATGTAAGCAACTGTTATTAAAGATAAATATTGCCATTGTGAAGAACATAGCCCAAAGGCATGATCTGCCTCGATCTATTTACGTACATCGCTCAATGCTGCTTAAATCATTTTAATCACAGCCATGCTCATCCTTCACAAGGCAATACCATGAAAACTCTCTGCTTAATTGCGCTCTTTTGCTCCAGCACGATGGCTTTTGCTGATTCGATGCGTTGTGAACAAAGTTTGGTCAGCACAGGCGACCCTTTATTTATGGCGCAAGAAAAGTGCGGGCCTCCAAGCGATAAAAGAGAATATAGCGTGCCCGCTACCTATACCAACAGACACGGCAAAACCGTAGTTGATCCTAACAAGAGGGCTGCCGAGCATCAGGTCTGGACATACAACTTTGGCCCCAACCGCCTTATGGTCAGGATCAATGCCATTAATAATAAAATTGAGCAAATCGAAACACTGGGTTACGGCAAATAAAAGCAGCCTAAAAAGGGCTTGGCCCATATCGGCCAAGCCACGCAGCCTATCAGGCTTAAGCAATCGCAGGAAAAACCCGGCAAGCTGCTAGTTACGCCCCGCCATTACTCCGCCATCTACATCCCAAACCGCCCCCGTTACCCAGCCCGCTTTATCACTCAGTAAAAACTCAATCACCTTCGCCACATCATCCGGCTGGGCAATCCGGCCTATAGGATGAAAATCATTGAATGAAGCCAGCACGGCATCGATTTGGTCGGCGGCAATAAATGACTGGTAAATCGGCGTTTGCACCACAGCGGGCGAAACCGCATTCACACGAATATGATGCTCTGCTAATTCCATCGCCAAATGCTGAGTTAAAGAATGCAAACCCGCTTTAGCCATTGAATAAGCCGATGAAGGCGTAGCTTTAATGGCTTGCTTACCCCACATTGAGCCAATATTGACAATTGATCCGCCCCCATTGGCCACCATATTTTTAGCCACGGCTTGGGTAATAAAAAAAGTAGCGCGATTTAAATTTAAATACTGATCGTAATCTTGCTGCTCATGCTCCAGAAATGGCTTGGGATTGAATGATCCGGCTGCATTAACTAAATATTTAATCGGCTGCTCATGGTTGCGGGCAAAGGCAATCAAGCGCTCAATATCACCTGTATTGGATAAATCAGTCTGCATAGTTTCAAGATCACCTAAACCGGCTAATTGCTGCTGCGCTTGCGCCAATTTGGCGGCAGAGCTACCTACAATCACCGTTTTAATGCCTTGCTCTAATAAACGCTTTGCCGTGCTCAGCCCCATACCGCTAGAGCCGCCGACAATAAGGGCAATCGTTTGATTTAAGTTTTTCATTGGTGTTGCTCCGTGAATCAGTAAGATGTGTGAACAGAGTTTATTTCCCCCTTATGCCGCTGAAAACCAAGCACAAAACGGTAGGGTAGGCACAAACAGGTACATCTTGATGATTAATCAGAGCAAAAGAATTTCTCAAAAAACAGCACCAGAGCGCAGTGCGCGCATGGTTGAAACCATTTACGGCTGCAAATGGTCGCTTACCGTGTTTAGCCTCTTAGCCAAAGGCATTAATCGACCCGGTGAAATGGTGCGCTGTGTGGAAGGCCTGAGCACCAAAGTACTGAATGAGTGTTTACGTAAAAATATGGAATTCGGCATTTTAGAAAAAACCGTCTACCCGGAGCTGCCGCCGCGCGTTGAATACGGCGTTACAGCATTCGGGCAAAAATTTCTTCATATTCTGGATGAACTAGAAAAACTGCAACAAGAAATGGATGCCCCGGAAGTACAAGTTCTTTCTAAAAAATAACATTAAAAAAAGCTAATTATTAGGAATTTAGTAGGAAATGCGATGGCACCATCCATCTTATTGAAAGCACTCTGCCAGACCCCCCTACTTTGTAATAAGCGCAGCAAAGATGCATCCCTGCACCGCTTACAAGCGGGCATTAGATACGCAGGTTTTTTATAGGGAGATGTAAGTAGACTTGCTGCATCAACAAATCAAAATCGTCGCCCCCGAGTGGTTTTATCGGAGGTCCAGCAAAGCCTCTGGATTCCCGATAAAACCACTCGGGAATCCAGAGGCTTTGAATGCGTATAGAACTAGATCAATCTTAAAGATTCACCCGCTCAATCTTATTCAGGCTACGCCCTAAAAAGCGCTCGCCGATACTCTGGAACTTCACCGGCACATCGGTCACGTAAAAACGATAATCCGGGGCCTGATGAGATGGATTAGCCATGCCGGAAGATTGCAGTAAATCAGCCGCCTGATCGGCAATAGATAAAGCCGAATCCACCAGCTTCATCCGGCCACCGACCACATCTAAGAGCAGTGGTTTAATCAGTGGATAGTGGGTACAGCCCAAGACCAGCGTATCGATTTTTTCTACGAAAACGGGCTTTAGGTATTCCTGCGCCGTAAGCTTAGTTACCGGATGATCCAGCCACCCCTCTTCGACCAGCGGCACAAAGAGCGGGCAAGCTTGCGAATACACACGGTAGCCGGGGTTCAACTGATGGATCGCGCGGGCGTAGGCATTGGAGTTAATCGTGGCAGGCGTTCCGATCACGCCAATACCACCGGTCCAGCTCACATCTACCGCGTTTTTGGCTCCTGCCTCAATAACATCCAGCACCGGCACATTAGCGCTAGCCCGCACCAGATCTGCCGCCACCGCTGCCATGGTATTACAAGCAATAATCAGCATTTTCACTTGCTGATTTTGCAAAAACTGGGCAATTTCCTGCGTGAAATGGGCAATGGTATCCACCGACTTCACCCCATAGGGCACACGGGCGGTATCACCAAAATAAATAATATTTTCAAACGGCAGTCTGTCCATCAAAGCGCGCACTACGGTTAAACCGCCTACGCCAGAATCGAACACACCAATTGGATGAGAAGGAAGAGATGGATTTTGCATGGGATGGCATTTTACGCCTGAGCACTGATCTGAGCGAGCTGGAAGTTCGGTAATGCTGGCTTAAGTCCCATATTTTTAGTTTAAAAACAGGAAAACTCACTCTTTACCCCATTAAGTCACGGAGAGAACGTAGTCCTTGTACTTGGGTTAGCGGGCTTTATCGCGTAACCCAACTCTTTTTTTCAAGAGTGCATGTTGGGTTACGCTGATTTTCACCGCTAAAAACCGCGATAAAAATCAGCTAACCCAAGCTACGAGACTTTGCCCCAAATAAGCACGCTGAGTTCCACGAAAAAAATGGCCCGTTTCATTGAAACGGGCCACCACATGGACATCAATACTTAAGGAAACTTAAACTACTTCTGGGTGCATCATTTTTTGCAGTTTCTTGGTCGACAAGAGCAAGAGTGCCGCAGCGGCCATCGCCATCCCTACAAACAACATAAAGAATTCATAGATGCCGTTGATTTGGTAGCCCATAAAGCTTGGTACGGCCTGGCCTGATTCTGGGTAAAAACCAGCCAAGATACCGGCAAACCAGTTTGCCGCCGCGCTGGCTGTAAACCAAACCGCCATCAGGAGCGATGCAAAACGTGCGGGCGCAAGCTTATTCACCAAAGATAAGCCAATCGGAGAAAGACATAACTCGCCCATGGTGTGCAGCCAGTACATGGTCACCAACCACATGATCGATACTTTTACGCCCGGCTCGATATGCTTTACCGCCATCGCAATCACGATATAACCAAAGCCGAGGAATAACAGGCCCCAGGCCATTTTGGTTGGTGAGCTTGGCTCTGCGCCTCTTTTCGACAAGAATGTCCAAAGAGAAGCCAGCACCGGCGCAAAAATCAGTACAAACACTGGGTTTAACGATTGAAACCATGATGTGGGCACGGTAAAGCCCAGCACTTCACGATCCAGCGATTCGGCCGCAAAGAAAGTCAGCGATACGCCCGCCTGCTCAAATGCAGACCAGAAGAAAATCACGAAGAATGACAATACGCCAATCACGATAATGCGTTCGATCTCAACAGGGGTCAGCGGCGTATCGCGCTTAGCGCGCTCTTCTGCACTGATTTTGCTTGGTGCTAAACCAATTAATTGGCCCGCTGGATCAACCAGATATTTATCGCGAAAAGCAATAAATATCACTAAAGAGATCAGCATCCCCACACCGGCCGTTAAAAAGCCCCAACGGAAATCAGCAGGATTACCGGTATCACCCAAAGCGCCACAAATCAGCGGAGCCATAAACGAGCCTAAGTTAATCCCCATATAGAAAATGGTATAGGCCGTGTCTTTACGACTATCGTTTGGCTCGTAAAGCTGGCCAACCATGGTCGAGATATTGGGTTTAAAAAAGCCATTACCCGCAATAATAAAACCTAAACCACTATAAAACAGCGGGATTGCAAGTTTAGCTTCTTGAAACCAAGTACCTGCAAAGAATAAGAAAAACTGGCCGATGGCCATTAATATGCCGCCAACCACAATTGAACGGCGATTGCCCCAGAATCGATCGGCAACATAACCACCCACCAAGGGGGCCAAATACACTAGGCCCGTATATTGACCATACAGTGCCGAGGTAAAGTGCTTGTCAAATGACAAAGCTGAAATCATAAACAGTGCTAATAAAGCACGGTTACCGTAGTAAGAAAAGCGCTCCCACATTTCTGTGGCAAATAAAAGGTAGAGGCCTTTAGGGTGGCTAGACTGATTTGCCATCAGGGCATCCTTTAATAAGTGTCAGTGTTATGTTGCTACTATTAATACCTTACAAACCGGCGGATGCGTTACTAAAAAGGACCATTTTTTAGTGGGTAATTTTCACAGCAAATGAACTACATTCTCAAAACAAGCTCCAAGGCGACGTAAATTTTATAGATTCTCAATGTGCAAAATCCCCGCCATGCCGCGTAAATACTCACTTTTAGCACTGGCAGTTTTAATGTAAGAGATTAATCCCGGGGCAATGCCCCGATAGCGAAGCAAGAGCTTGGCTTTTAATGACATAAGATTGCTTGATCTAGCGCATATATTGGCTTTTTATGCTTATGACAAAGCCATATGCATAAATAAATTTGAATATTTGCATGACGAGCGGCAAATAATTGCTATTGTCATAAGAAAAGCTTAAGTAAGAATTGGTATAAAATTCTTACTTAAGTAGAAAACAATTAAGCAGGCAGAAAGCAAGTTTACAAGGAAGCTAAACCAAGCTTAGCCCCCTTATCGCAAGCAATTAATGAAAGTGCCCTTCAGCGGCTTTTGCACCTGCCTCGCGCTCTTGCACCATCACCGATACCTCAACCGCGCCTGATTTTTTAAACTGCAATTTCAGCGGAAATTTATCGCCCACCTTTAAAGGCTGCTTCACGCCAAAAATCATCAGGTGATAACCCATACCCGGCTTCATCTTGATTGTTTCTCCGCCCTTCACTTCCAGCTCAGGCACCTGGCGCATTTTCATCACATCGCCTTCCATACTCATGGTATGGATCTCTACCCGGGCAGCACGATCACTCGTCGCTGCGATTAACTGATCCGCCTGAGCACCTTTATTTTCAAGGCCGATATACACCGTCCCCACATCCTTGCCCGGTAAAGTCGGCACCGAAAAAGGATGCACCACCCGAATCTCCCCAGCTTTATATTCATGGGCAAAAGCAGCAAAAGACACGCAAGAAGCGGCTAGTAATAAAGCGATTTTTTTCATTTTATTTCCCTTAAAAGAGGCAGATCATTAACCTGCCGAAGTAAAACATAAACATTGCATCATTCGTAGGGCGGGTGAAAATCCATACGCACTAACCATTTTGTTTTTAATCTAAGCAAACAACGAAAAAACGTAACAACCACACTCTAGGAATGGGGCTTAAATCCCCCTTGAAGCACGCCGAAGCGAGGAACAAGCGGGCGGGGTTTCTTTGATGCCTGTTTGAGCGAAGCGAGTTCCGCAGCCGCCGCTCGATTGTTCGCAGATGAGGGGCCTTCGTGCTTTTTGGGTTGCGGCTTGGCTTCGTTTCTTGGCCGCGCAAGAAAGGAAGGTCCAGCGGGACGCCCGCACCTAAATCAACGTGCCGAAGGCACTAAAATTATCTTTTTAACTTTGCTTAGCGCACAAGAGGTGAAACCCGCGTATTTTTCAGCATCTCTCGCGGGTTTCACCCGCCCCACAAAAATGGTCTATCAACCATCAATACAGCCTCGCATTCATCTGCCATTGCAGCATCGCCAGATGATTGGATTCGCCATTGCGCTGGGTTTGATACAACTCCACCGCCAGCAAATGCGCGGGATGAGCTTGCCAACTCAGACGTACACCTGTTTGGCTTGGCTGCTCGTCGCTATTGGCAATACCGTTTTTGCTGGCAATTTGCGCGGCGTTCACGCCTGCTAATTGATGGCTGATTCCCATCCATTCATGGCGTAGCGCCAGTTTAATGGTGTCGGTGATTTTGGCTCCGCCCTCTAGCGCCAAGCTGTTTAACTCACCCTGATAAGCAACTTTACCCAAAGTGCTATCCAGCTGACCATCCTGCTGCTGCCAGCTCCACGCTGATTGCAGCCAATATTGCTCCCCTTGCCAGCCAGCCTTAGCGCGCAGCAGGGTGGATTTTCCCGCCATGCAATCTGTTAACTTACCGCAGCCCACAGCCTGCCCAGCGTGACTATGCCCGCTATGTGCATCGGTGGCAAAAGAGCGATTCACCTCGGGTAAATACGCGGCATGGCCAGCCACAAACCATGGGCCATCTTGCCAGGCGAGGCCTGCCGCCCACATAGCGCTTTCTGCCCCCGGATAGCCTTGACCATTAAAAACACCGGCGTGGCTAGTCAGCTTGCCGGTGGTATAACGCAAGGCTAAGCCATCTTCGTGCCAGTGATCATCGCCCAATACCGTATAAAGCCATAAATCAGGCAAGGCCCAAGCGCTTAATCCGGCATCTGCAAACACGGGCGACTGCCGCCCCAAGGCCAGCTGCGCGCTTTCAGTTTGATAACGAATCACAGCATGATCCAGCACCACGCCTTGCTCATGTTCGTCGTAAGCAGCCATCAGCAGCGTATCCACTTCTGGTGTCCAGCGTTGCCGCCATTCAATACCAGAGCCGCCGTACCACGCGCCACGCCTGTCTTCTGTGCTTGCGCCCAATACCGGCAAGGCAACAGGCCATGCCGAATCGCCGCTCAGATAGCGCACATGAGTCAGCAGATTAATTTGCGTATTGCCTTCATCATCATGCGGCCCATCATGGGCCAGCGCGCTATTTGCTGCGGCAAGGATCAGCGAAGCGCTGATCAGTAATAAATTTTTCATCGGTGAGTGTCTTTAAAAAGGCGACGATATTGGTTTTGTCTTGCTCGTTAAGCTGAATACGAACAATCAAATCGCTTTTAAATGGATTAAGGCGGCCGTCCCCAGCATGCGGGCCGGTCTTGATTTCACGCCCGCCTGCTGCATAAAAATCCAGCACTTCTTCCAGCGTGGCGATGCTGCCATCGTGCATATAGGGGCCGGTAAGCTGCACATTGCGTAAGCTAGGCGCGCGGAACATTCCCATATCCGCAGGCACACCGCTCAGCTCGAATAAGCCACGGTTAGGCTCGGGAAAGCCACCTTTACCATCGATGTTATAAAGCCCTGTGTTGTGGAACAGCGTTTCTGCCGTATTGGAGCCCGCATGGCGCACCTGATCATTAAAATTAAAGCTGCCGTGGCAATGAAAACACTCGGCCTGCTCGCCAAAAAACAGATCTTTGCCGCGTAGCTCTGCCGATGTAAGCGTGGCCTTGCCTTGCAAATACTGATCATATTTAGACGAAGCAGAAATCAAGCCGCGCTGAAACGTGGCAATCGCTTTAATAATCTGCGAAAAACCAATCGGCTCACCGGGGAAGACTTCGGCAAAGCGCTGCACCAGAGCCTTATCACTCTGAAAGCGCGCCAAAATCGTGGCCTTGTTTTGGTCGGTGACACCCATTTCTACGGGATGCTCGGCAAACAGCGGCACTTCCATCTGCCGCTCCAGCGTCGCCAGTGCGGGGTTGGCCCATGTGTAAGTGCTATGCCAGGCCACATTGGCCAAACCTTGCGCATT
This sequence comes from Janthinobacterium sp. B9-8, assembly GCF_000969645.2. Lineage (NCBI taxonomy): Bacteria > Pseudomonadati > Pseudomonadota > Betaproteobacteria > Burkholderiales > Oxalobacteraceae > Janthinobacterium > Janthinobacterium sp. B9-8. The sequence goes on along the minus strand of NZ_CP014222.1, from coordinate 558,236 downwards.
TCTAGGTGTGCTCTCGCCGGTAGAGCCCAGCGAAACCGCTCGCCCATCGGTGAATGCCTTACTCTGATCATGGCAGGATGAGCAGCTTTGCTGGCCGTTGCCAGAAAGCCGCGCATCGTAAAACAAACTGCGGCCCAGCTGAAACTTGGCCTCGCTCATTGGATTATCACTAGGTACTTTAGGGGTAGGAAAATAAAACGGCAGCTCCCAGCTCCAGCTCGCACTTGTACGAACCGGATCTGAGGTGGAAGTGCCCGACTGCACGCAGCCGCCGAGCACTAACGCTGCCAAAAGGCAGCGAATTATCATTTCAGAGCGGCCTTAAAAATTTTGGAGAAACTACCATCACCCTTAGGCAGGCCCGCGTCTTTTTTACCTGCTGCCGATTCATTCAGATTTAAATCTAAATTAGCAAAAATCAGCCCGCACTCCGGATCAGTCGGCCCGCTCATGCAGCCCACCGCACCGCCCGCATCCTTGCTGAGATCCACGCCTTGCAACAGTGCCGCTAAATCCAGCACCACCTGCTGCTTAGCCGCATCAAAGCTGCTTAAACGCACCGGCACAATATTGGGATTGCTGCAGCTAAAGCTATTAGCATTTGTGGCATCGGCCGTGCAGCCAGTTGCGCCTAAATGGAAATACCAATTCACCGCCTTGCCCCCCACCGCAGGCACATCAGGATTCAGCTCTAGCTGCACAAAACGGCGACCCGCCTGCCAGCTCCAGCCCAGTGCCATATTATTCAGCGGCGAAGGCACGGCCATGGTGTCGGAGTGATTCAGCACCACGTCTTTACCCGCTGCATCTTTAGCCGTATCAGGCACGCCCACTTTAAAACTCAGGCCAATATACTGGCCGCCGGGCACAATGCCGCTGACCTGAGTATTTAAGCCAGCCGAGCCCACACACTGGCCCGTTTTATTTTCAAAATCCAGCAGGGCCACATTCAAATATTGATTATCGTTTTGCGTCAGCGCCAAAGGCACTTCCTTGCCCAGCGCATTAATCAGCTTGATATCGTGCACATACAGCCGCGCATCGCGCAATTTGGCAGGTGTTGCGGCTAGGCCAAGGCCCGGCAAGGCGGCATTACACTCCACCGCCTGCCCGCCTGCTTTCAGCGCAAATTGCACCGCCACGGCTTGATCCGCCAAAGGCGCAACAGAAACGGAAGTGGTTTCATTATCACTACTGGAATTGCAGGCAGACAGAATAAGTGCGGCAAGAATTGCATATAAACGCATGGTTTTCTCCAAACAGCATAAAGGAGCACGCCGGCTATACCGGGTGCCAACAAAGGCTGAACAGATCCATGAAAACGCGCGGGTGTTTAGGCAAAAAAACCTGAGTTCTATAGACACAGAGAACGGTAAGAACACAGAGCACACTGAGAAACCTTTAAAGGTTTCCCGAAAGCTTGTGTTTATAAAGCTTCAGCCGTTTTTACCTTAAATCAATAGACGCAAAGATAAGCATACAAAGAACACAGACAAGGTTTTCTCAGTGTGCTCTGTGTTCTTATTTGGCTCTGTGTCTACAGACCTTTTGCAACGCATTCAAGGATCTATCAGGAGAAAACAGGCGGGGCTTGGCTGGGGGGAGGAAGGGCGGAGTTGCGGTGCAAACGCAGCACAGGCGGCGCAGGCATGCCAAAAGTATGCGGCAACATCGCCACCGCCAACTTTGGTGCAAACGCATCAACAGCAGGTGCCTGGCTTTGATCCGCATGGGCGCAGAGCACACAGGCAGGCGCGGCTTTAGCTAAAAGGGATTCAGATTTACTACCGGGCAGCTGGCTAAGCTGGTATTCCACAAGCGGCGTAAGCGTGCCGCAAAATACGCTGCTGCGTAGAGCAGACTGCGGCAAAGTGGCATGCAGCAAGGGCATCAGGACGTGCAGCATGATCGCCAGAAAGGCAATACGTATGCTGAGCTGATAACGTCGTGCTGTCATGGGCCAGAAAGTGAATAGAAAGATGTGATTATATTGGCATAGGCCGATGTCATCCAAACTAAATTCGCAGAGTGTTCAAAATTAAGCTTTTGTCATGGCATTAAACAAACTTAATTCGCAAAATCAAGCCGCCATGGGTACTTAAAACAAAGCATCGTGTAATACCCACAAGTTGGCCAAGCTTTACTTACCCATAACAGTGATTTTTTTACGCCCTGTTGCTTTTTTCATGACATTATTCTGCGCTAATCTTACGCAGTATTTCATGCTACCGCTTAAGCACCAGCCCTGCTGACCTAAGCGCTAGCTGCTGCAAGCCAGCCACAAAAATGGCGCCTCTGTGGTGGGTATATAGATCTGCCACAGCACTTACACGACTAAACCTTAAAGTGACTCACTCCCTGGTTCAGTTGGTGAGCAATCTGCTCGACTTGCGAAGCATTTTCTGCTGCGTGCTGAATAGAGGTGCTGGTTTCTTCCACCATTTGCGATATATCTTCAACCCGTGACGCAATGCTATTACTGGCCTGGCTTTGCTCACGTATGGCCGAGGCCATTTCTTGCAGGCTGTAGAGGCTGGATTCAGCACCCGAATGAATGCTGTTTAAAGATTCGGCTACGTGGCGCGACAATTGCACTCCCCGCTCAACCTGAGGAATGGCGGCGCTCATGGCGTTAACCACACTCACTGTTTCGCCCTGAATTGCAGCCAGCATCGAGGCGATGTTCACTGTGGCCACCGAGGTTCTTTCTGCCAGTTTTCTGACTTCATCGGCCACCACAGCAAAGCCACGTCCCTGCTCGCCTGCTCTTGCAGCTTCAATGGCCGCGTTCAGCGCCAATAAATTGGTTTGATCGGCAATATCTTTGATTTCAGAAGCCACCCCAGAAATTTCACGCGCTTTGGCATCCAGCTGGCGAATTTGCGCCGTTGCCTCGCTTACATTGCCCGCGATCAGCTCCATGGTGGTGGTCACTTCGGTCACTTGAGTTACGCCATTTTTAGCAAGTGCTGTGGCTTGGCGCGACGCTTGCTCGGCCACACCCGAGCCTTCTGAAATATGGTTAATGCTAACGGTAAGCTCCTCCATTGCTGCCGCCATATTGGTGGTGGCATCCGATTGGCGGGTGGCCGCGATCGAAATCTCCCGGCTGGAATTAGCAATTTGCGCGGCCCTGTCATTAAGTAAATCGGCATCGCTACGCACATTACGCATTACCTTATTTAAACCACCGACCATTTCCCCTAAAGAGGCCAGCATGCTGCCCTCTTGGGCCGATGACACATTAATTTGCAAATCGCCATCGGCCACCCGCCGCATCACGGCAATCCCTTCCTGCGGCTCGCCACCGAGCTGATGCAAAATACTTTGCGCAATCATCCAAGCCACACCCGCCACCAAGACCGCCAGCAGCAAGAGTTTAGCGAGGCCGTAAAGTAGATTTTTTTTGAACTCGGCATCCACATCGTCAATATAAATCCCCGTGCCAACCACCCAGTTCCAATCGGGGATCAGTACTGCATAAGAAATCTTTGGCTCAGCCTTATCCGAGCCTTTCTTTGGAAAGAAATAATCAACAAAACCGCCGCCCTGCTGGGCCGCCTTAGTCAGCTCTACATAAATCAACTTGCCGTTGGCGTCTTTTAAATCGCCCTTATTCTGCCCCTCAAACTCGATCTTGGTTGGCAGCAGGCGCACAATATAATTTGTATCAAAAATAAAGAAATATTCAGTTTTGGAATAGCGCACATCCCGTAAGGTACTAATCGCCGCTTGCTGAGCATCGGCACTGCTCATCTGACCCTTTTGGCTTAAAGCATGAAAGCGCTCAATCACCCCTGCTGCCGTTTCGGTCTGGCCTTTTACTTTATCCATCCGGTCTTGCAACATGGTGTCCCGCAGCGCTTTCATATTGGCAAGGCTTAATAACACCATGCCGCATAAGGCAAAAACGCATAGCAGCAATAAACGAGTTCTCACCCGATAATTCATTAGTAAGCCCATTTCACACTCTCTTTATATTTAAAGACCCTAATTATTTTGCGATCTAGAACAAAAATTAAATCAATCTTAATCAGTCGCAGATAGCAAGGCAGTCAACGTACTAACTTTAGTACATCTCAAATGGCATGCACGCCAATACCAAAGCATGTTTGCTCAATATGCTAATAAGCTGATTACGGACAAGCAGAATCCGCACCGAGTGCTTAGGCGAGAGGCTTTAAACTTAAAGGAGAATATTTAACGAGCCTTGGGAAGACGCGATTCAGACCAAAATACTGAATGAGCCAGCAGACTAAACTAGCTGGCTTACACAAAAAATAGCGGAGATGAGCCTAAGTAATTAGCCAGCATGCTGCGCCAAAGCCCACAGCACATGCTCTCTGACGATATCGCTAGCGTCGTCGCATCTAGCCGCCAGTGCCGCAATTACCTCGGGCGAAGTGGGCGCGTTGCCAAGGCCAACGGCCATATTTCTAAGCCACTGCTCGTAACCAATCCGATAAATAGCGCTGCCAGCCATTTTCTGTTTGAAATCGGCCTCAGACCAGGCAAATAGCTCGACCAGCGTCACATCATCAAGGCCATGACGCACATGAAAATCGGCTTCTTTGCTATCTACTGCAAAGCGATTCCACGGGCAGACCATTTGGCAATCGTCGCAGCCATACACGCGATTGCCCAGCATCGGGCGAAACTCCAGCGGAATACTGCCTTTTAGCTCGATGGTTAAATAAGAAATACAGCGCCGCGCGTCCACCTGATACGGCGCCACAATCGCACCGGTCGGACAGGCCGTAATACAGCGGGTGCAACGCCCGCAATGCTCTTCTTCCTGCGGCGGATCAGGCGGCAGCGGCAAATCGGTAAATAACTCTCCAATAAAAAAATAAGAGCCGTATTCGCGGTTAATCAGCAGGGTATGTTTACCCCGCCAGCCCTGCCCTGCCTGTTTGGCGATTTCCACTTCAAGCACCGGAGCGGAATCCACAAACACCCGATGGCCGAAAGGGCCAATTTCATTCGCCAGCCGGTCTGCTAATTGCTGCAAACGGCCCTTTAATACCTTGTGATAATCACGCCCCAGCGCATAGCGAGAAAGATAGGCCTTGCTGCCGTTCGCAAGAATTTCTTCTGAATTTGCGGCGGCAGGCGGCAAATAAGGCAAAAAAACCGAAATAAGTGAAATAGTGCCGGGGTGTAATTCTGCAGGTCTGGCACGTTTCATGCCGTGCCTTGCCATATAATCCATCTCGCCGTGAAAGCCCGCATCCAGCCATTCTTGCAAACCGGCTTCTGCGTGGCTTAAATCGATGCCGGTAATTCCGGCCCGGGCAAAACCTAATTCCTGCGCCCAGCCTTTAATTTGCTGAGCGAGTTTTTGATAATCTAACTGCCGTAAAGACGTTTTCATAATGATACCGAAGTCAATTTGCCCAATAAGCCTATGCCTAAATTTCCATCCAGCCGTGGGCAAAACGACTTTCACTTGCGCCAACTCATTTAAATTTGCTGGGCAAGTTTTTGATAATCTAATGAGGGTAGAGACGTGTTCATAGCCGCGATGATACCGGCTTCATGCGTTTTTTGCCTGCTATCACCGTGAGCGTTAAGCCAATGGATACCATAGCCAATGCAACACAATACTGATTTCAAATGTTTTTTAGCCGATGAGGATGCCACGCTGGCACTAGGCGCACGTTTATCGCAAAACGTAGCGGCGGGCATGGTGATTTTTTTGGAAGGCAACCTAGGTGCAGGAAAAACCACGCTCAGCCGAGGCTTGCTTCGTGGGCTGGGTTTTGCCGGCCGAGTAAAAAGCCCCACCTATACGCTGGTTGAACCTTATACTGTTTCTAACTTATACTTATATCACTTTGATTTGTATAGATTTAATGATGCCAGCGAATGGGAAGATGCAGGCTTTAGAGACTACTTCAACCCCGAATCTATTTGCCTGATCGAATGGGCAGATAAGGCTGAAGGCCTTTTACCTACCCCCGACTGGATCATTACTTTAACGCCCGAAGCTTCTTTAGTGCCCGATCAAACAAGCCGCGTGGCCCATATCCAAGCATTTAGTGAGCAAGGCCAAACATGCCTCAATCGTCTTCAACAGGTTTAGAAAACCTGCCCCAGCTTGCTCGCCGCGATATTCTGCGCGGAGCAAGCGCCAGCCTGCTGCTGGCCGTGACCCCCTTTGGCTTTGCTGCGCCCGCCGCCAGCGTAGTGGCCGTGCGTGTCTGGCCTGCACAGGCTTATACCCGCGTCACCATCGAATCCACCGTTCCACTCACCTTTAAGCAATTCTCGCTTAAAGACCCTGAACGGCTGGTAGTCGATCTGGAAGGCATTGATATCAACAACGAGCTGCAAAGCCTAGCCAGCAAAGTGGGCGGTGATGACCCTTATATCCAGCAGCTACGCGCCGCACGCAATAAGCCCGGCACGGTGCGCTTGGTGCTGGACTTAAAAACCGAAATCAAACCACAAATTTTTACCCTCAACCCTGTTGGCGAATACAAGCATCGCTTAGTGATTGACCTCTACCCGGCTTCGCAAAATGATCCGCTGCTTGCGTTTTTGGACGATCAAACCGGTGATATCAAACCTGCCCCACCTGCTCCTGTTGCCCCCGCTAAGCCTGAAGAAAACAAAGACGGCACCGTTGATCGCAGCAAAATGAAAGTCGACCGACTGATCACCATCGTGCTTGATCCTGGGCACGGCGGTGAAGACCCCGGCGCAGTTGGCCCCGCTGGCAACCATGAAAAAACCGTGGTGCTAGCGATTGCCAAAAAGCTGAAAGCACTGTTAGAGAACGAGCCCAATATGCGTGTTGTACTCACGCGTGATGGCGATTTCTTTGTGCCGCTTGGCGTACGCGTTAAAAAAGCCCGCGCAGTACAGGCCGATTTATTTGTCTCCATCCATGCGGATGCCTTTACCCGGCCCGATGCCAATGGCTCGTCGGTATTTATGCTGTCTGAAAAAGGCGCATCCAGCACCGCCGCACGCTGGCTGGCACAAACGCAAAACGACGCCGATTTGATTGGCGGAGTAAAAATCGACGTTAAAGACAAAGCACTCGCGCACACGCTGATGGATTTAACCCAAACCGCCACCAATAACGACAGTATGAAACTCGCCAAATCGATGCTGGGTGAGATCGGTAATATCAACCGCCTGCACAAACAAGGCATCGAGCAAGCGGGCTTCGCCGTACTCAAAGCCCCCGACATCCCTTCGATCCTGGTCGAAACCGCGTTTATCTCTAACCCGCAGGAAGAGCAAAAACTCATCGACGAAGCCTACCAGCACAAAATGGCCGGCGCCTTGCACAAAGGCATCAAACGCTACTTCGCCAAAAATCCACCGCTGGCGAAAACGAGGATGGCGCAGAGTTGAGGGGGTTGGGCAATCTTATCCACTTAAGCATAATGTTTTTCATAGGGCGGGTGAAACCCGCGAGCGATGCTGAAAAATACGCGCGTTTCACCCGCCCTACGATGGCTAAATTGATAGGATTGAAATAAAACTCACTATTGAAACACAGAGAAAAAAGCTACATTCATAGGGTGCGCATTCGTTTTTCTTGCGCACCGCCCTGATAAGCTACGAGTAAATAAATATGCCAAGCAAAAATGGACACACTTTGATTATTGGCGGAACGGGAATGATTGCTCAGGCTTCGCTGTACTTGATGGAAATATCAACCACCGTTTCTCTATTCGCTCGGACCAAAAATTCATTGGATAGCCTTGCAAGCCCAAATTCCAAGCGATGTAAATGTCTATTTTGAGTCGACCAATTATTACAACACCGAAAGTTTTCAGCAGGCAATACGCAATACGGTCAGCCGATTTGGCGCTCCTGATGTCGTCCTAGCTTGGTTTCACGAAGACGAAATGGCCTTAGATCTGGCACACCAACTTTCAGCGACAGAAAAAACAATCCATTTTTTCCAAGTCCTTGGCAGTGCAAGTGCAAGCCCTGATTCATCTTTAACTGACGCACGCCGTCGATTTGATGCTTTACCTATACACCTCCACCAAATTGTTCTTGGCTTACCTACTCAGGGAATCAATCTCGGTGGTTAACGTATAACGAAATATCTTCAGGTGTCATCAAAGCAATCAAGGACGCAGAAAAACTGTGTATTGTTGGAACCATTGAACCTTGGTCAGACCGGCCATAATCGTGATGTGGCCCTTGGAGTTAGATCTTTCGCTTTGAATCAAAACAAAAAGCCTGACCCCATTTTTTTCTAAGTCATCTATTCATAATACGGTTTAGCCAAAATTCAGAGACACCTTGCATGCCGCGTTTGTCAATACACCATAAAATAGGCATTTTTCTTTCAGCATTGCTTTTAGCACTGCTAATGGCATGCTGGCCCGATATTTTTCTGTATGCAAAAGTCGTTAAATATCCCAATTGGGTTTACACTTTCGACCCCATGCTAATAGTATTTCTTGCGCTTATTCCTGTTTTAGCGACTGCGGATAACTGGCGTCAGGGTTTTAATCATATTGTTCTACTATCTATGCTGATTACCTTAATACCTATCATCATCTATGCATCAAGGTATGGACCTCCTGATCAGCATCTATTTTTAAATTTACTATTTCAATATGCATGGATTTTTCTTTGGGGCTATTTAATTCCTATTTTATTAGGAATTTTTTGAGATTTATTTTCGACAATTTAATGTAAAAAATAAATAAATAAACAGAGGGGCAGACCACATTTAATTCGGTATTTTATTTGTGACCTGCTCCCAATCTTCAAATCAAAAAACTAATTCCAACTCAATATCACCATCTTCTGCATAACCCACTTCACAAAAACCAATTCGCTGATAAAGGCGTGAAGCGGTTTTGTTTGAGGGCTTATGCATTGTTTTTACCCGGCTAGCTCCAAGCAATTTCATTTCTGCTAGCGCAAGGCGAATGGCTATCGCACCATAGCCTTTACCTTGATATTCAGCACCAAGCATAAAACGAAATAGCCAATATAACTTGGGATCTGGCAGGTCGACGTCAGGGCAATACATCAAAAACCCAATCACCTTGCCAGCCAAGAGAATCACGCGCGGTTGATAATGCGGCTCGAATTTTGATTCAGCGATGGAATAGATATTAGGAGCCAGAAAATCTGCTTGCTCGGGCGGGAGTGTTAGATTTACACAGGCAAGCCAATTGGCTTTAGATAATGGGCTCAGCGTAATTGATAAATCTTGAGATTGATCCGGATTGATATTCAAATTACCCTCTTAAAATAATAGGTCATTGAGCAACAACAATAGCTTGAGGTGGGTGTTGACCCTCATTTTTCACGATGATTCACTAGTTTAACTGCACATACCACTCACTAAACTCAAAAAGACCTTTTTTGTGCCTTCAGCACGTTAATCTTGATATGGCACCCCCGCGAAATCTTTGATTTCTAAGCGGCCAGAAATCACAGTACGTAAAGAAACCACCCCAGCCAGCACGAAGCACCCTCATGTAGTCTAATCGCCTCGGAGGGGAGCGAAATGGGCTCGCTTCCAAGCGATCTTCCACCCCGCTTGTTCCTCGCGTCGTGGCGTCAAGGGGGGCTAGAATTTAACCATTACGTTTTTCCGTTATTTGCTGATTACAAAAACAAACTGGTTGCACATATGAAGTAAAACCCACCATGAACTTAGCTTGCTAAGCCTGCCTCAGCCCACTGGCATTAAACAACGTATGCTTATCAGCACTGAAGATGTACTATAAATGCTTATTTTAAAGTCCGGACAACAGCGATGCGCTTAAATGTTTTTACTGATTACTGTTTGCGTACTTTAATTTACGTTGGCGTGCAGAATGATGGCATTGTGACGCGTGGGGAGATTGCATCGGCCTATGGCGTTTCTGACAATCATCTGATGAAAGTCATGAGCTTTTTGGCGCGCAATGGTTTTCTGGACACCACCCGAGGCAAGGGGGGCGGTATGCGTTTATCTCGGCCTGCGGATCAGATTAGCGTCGGTGCTTTGGTGCGCCTGAGCGAGGTCGATAGTCCCGTTGTAGAATGCTTTGATCGTGAACATTCCACCTGTAGCATTGGCGCGGTTTGCCGTTTAAAAGGGGTGCTCTTTGAAGCCATGGAAGCGTTTTATAGCGTACTTGATCGCTATACCCTGCAAGATTTAATCAATAATCCAGTCGAGCTTAATGCGATTTTCAGCATTCCCTTGCTGCAAGTAAAAGACTAATTCAGACCATTTATAAAAAGTAACACCATGACCCAAATAAATAATCCCCAGCACGGCATTACGCTGGAAAAAATCCTCACTGATTTAGTAGAACACTTCGGCTGGCCAGAGCTGGCCCGCCGCATTCCGATTCAATGCTTTGAAAAAGAACCATCAATCAAATCCAGCTTAAAATTTCTGCGCCGCACCCCTTGGGCTCGGACCAAGGTGGAAGAACTCGATGCCAGAATGCGCCGCTAAACGCCGTTAGCCCATTGAATCCATGCCCACCGGAGCCGCTGTTTAAGCGGCTCCTTTTTTATCAATACAGCGGGTATGCCTCTCTTATAAACCTCAGCGCGGGCCGAATATTTTGGGCAGCATTTCTGCCGGTGGTGCACCCTGTGTTTTTTGCATTTTGCCCTCGCTGTCTTTGTAAAACGTCACGGGTGTAGCAAAAGCGCCAAATCGCTGCATCAATTGATAATTGGCATCTAGCTTACTGCGCGCGTCTTTAGGGATCTGAGCCAAAGGCTTTACCCCGCCGCTGGCATGCTGTTTTTCATGCTGATAAAGCGCAGCCTCTGGCGCTTTGGAAGTCATCAATGCGGCAGCTTTACCCATGCTATCGCTTTTAATAATGCCCACCATAATATGCCGGATCTGCACCTTGCCTGCGTTCACCCAAGGCCGAGCGTCATTCCACAATTTATTGCAATAGGGGCAATTAGGATCGGTAAACATATACACAATCCTTGGCGCATTTTTATTACCATCGCGAATCCAATGGCTCTCTTCCAGCTGCTTCCAAAGCTTATTGCTAAATAGCTGATCAACATGCGCCTGATTAAGCGGCTCGCCTTTGCTATCGACCATCGAGCCAATAATCGCTTGTTTGCCATCGGCCGTTAGATAAACCGTGACCGGCTGCTGCTGATATAAGGCGGCATAGCCTGTTACGCCGCCGGGGGCTTTAAAGCTATCCAGCACTTCCATCCCTTTGCTTTCTAAAGCTTTAATCGGAGCAGGCCAATTGGATGCGGCCTGGGCATGGCTCATGATCAATAAGCTACTAACTAATACGGTGATGATTACTTTCATTTGATTATTCCTATTCTGGCTGGGCAGAGCGCAGTAATTGAAGCTTACTGGCTAAAGAAGCAGCTGACAGCTCACCAAGGTGAGAGCCCAGCAATTGGCCATCTGCACTAAAAAACAATGTGCTTGGAAACGCCACCGTGCCGTATTCCTTAGCCAGCAGGCTAAAAGGATCAACCAGTACATGGTTTAGATTCAGCTTATTTTTGTGTAAATACTGCTCAACAACGGCATTTGCTTCGCCCTGATTGGCAAACACAAAACGGATATTGGGCTCTGCCGCTTGAGCGGCTTGCAGCACCGGCATTTCACGTAGGCAAGGCGGACACCAACTGGCCCATAGATTAAGCACCAGTGGTTTACCTTCGGCCAATTTACCCAGCGTGGTCGTTGTGCCGGCTAAATGCTGCAAGGGCAAGGCAGAAAGTGGCGCGCTCTTTTGCATGCTCAGCATGGTCGTCATCGCCCCCCAAGCCAATACGCTGGCCAGCAGGCTCCAGGCAAGGGGCCGACGCAAAGGCACGTTTAATCTCACCCGCCATCCTGCATACAGCAAGGCCGCCACCAAGCCGCCCCACACGTTGTAGCCGCCATCGCGTAAATCGATCATGGCCCAGAGTGAGGGGTAAAGATCAAACCACAGGGCAATAAACACCAAACGTGCGCCCAGCACCCCTGCCAATAAAAGATCAAGCAGCAGGGAGCCGATGCCTTGTCCTTTCGCCAGATAGCGCCCCACGCCTGCACCGATCAAGAGCGATAGACCCAACACTGCATAGGCCAGAGGAAAAGGGCCGATACTCATCATGCTATTCATAACTTGGCTTGCGCTAAGCGAGCAAGAAAGGCATCGGCGCTCAGCTTGCCCACAATCCGCTGTGCCCGCCGCTCCTTACCATCGGGGCCAATAAGCAAGAGCGTGGGCGGGCCAAGCACCTGATAAGCAGAGAGTAGTGCCTGGCTTTGATCGCCAGAGGTGGTCACGTCCGGGCGGATTAATCGCATGCCCGCTAAGGCTTGCTGCACGCGGACATCGCCCAGCACATCGCGCTCGATTTCTTTGCAAGCCACGCACCAGTCCGCGTAGTAATCCACCAAGGCCCACTGCCCTTGCCCGCTGGCCGATTGGATTTCTGCAGCCAATTCGCCCGCGCTTTTTACCGTGGTAAACCGCTCCAGAAAAGGCCGCTCAAGAGTATTCACCGCTGTTGCCTGCATAAATACTAAAGGCTGATACGGATTATGATTACCTGCGGCAGCGCCCAGCACCATTGCCGCGCCCCAAAGCGCCATCACAGCAGCAAGACTACGGATTGCCCAGGCTTCGCTTTGCGGCAATAAAGCCCATAGGCAAAAAGCCATCGCCAGTAATAAAGCCCCCCATAACGCCAAAGCCAGTGCTGGCGGCATGATGCGGGCCAGAAACAAAATAGCCATACCCAGCAGCACAAAGCCAAACACCATTTTGACCCGATTCATCCATATGCCGGGGCGCGGCAGAAAACGTGCGCCTAGCGTGCCCACCAGAAGCAGCGGCAAGCCCATTCCCAGCCCCATAAAGAGTAAGGCCAGACTCCCTTTCAATACATCGCCAGTATTGCTGATATAAAGTAAAGCCCCCGCCAATGGCGCAGTCATGCACGGGCCCACCAGCAAGGCCGACAAAAATCCCATCATGGCCGCGCCGCCTATTGTTCCGCCTTGCGACTTTTGATTGGCTGCAGAGAGCCGATCACGCACCACCGCGGGCAACTGCAACTCGTACACCCCGAACATCGCCAGCGCCAAAAGCACAAAAATCATGCCGAACACGCCCAGCGCCCAAGGATTTTGCAAAAATGCCTGCAGATTCGCCCCTGCCATCGCCGCAGCCGCCCCCAATGCAGCGTAAGTCAGCGCCATAGGTAAAACAAACGCCAGTGAAAGCATAAAACCGCGCCGAGGTGAGGCCCCACTACCTGCAATTAAGCTAGAAAGAATAGGCACCATCGGTAACACGCAGGGGGTAAACGTCATTAGTAAGCCCAGCCCCAAAAACATCAGCAGCATCCATCCCAAATGCGCCTGGCTTAATCGCTGTGCAATTTGCTGATCTTCTGCCAGATCGCCTGCAGGTAAGTCTTCAGACACAGGCGGTTGGCTATCACTGAGATTAAGCGGGTTAGGTAATGAAGGCCTGTCTAAGGCATCCAGCTGATCCAATTTAATTTGCCGTGTTTGCGGCTGATAGCACAGCCCCGCTTCAGCGCACCCCTGCCAGCTGATGACCAGCTCCTTGGCATGAGTCGCTTTAAGCAGCACATCCACCTGATTAAAGTAGACCTCGGTTTCACCAAAGAATTCATCCGTCTTAGGCACACCGGCGGGTAGCTCTGTTTTTTCGATAAGGCCCGCAGGCAGGCTCTCTACTTTTATATTTTTACGGTAAAGGTAATAGCCTTGGGCAATATCCCAATGCAGCTTGATCTGGCCGGATTTCTCCTGGCTCACCACCAGTTTAAAAGCTTGCTCTGGCGGTAAAAAATTTTCCTCTGCCTGAGCGAAAGGCAGCCATAGCAGGGCCAGTAGCAGGCCTATCCATAATGAACGCAACATCAATCACTCCAAAATCAAAACCGGAAATGTAAGGATGTCGCCTTCGGATTAAGGCAACATTAACTGTGCAATAATCTGCGGCCTGAATGCGAAGCAAGGAAAAATCACCCATGCGCGTGCTGCTGGTAGAAGACAACGAATTAATTGCCCATGGCATTAAAGCGGGCTTGCGGGCCCATCAATTCACGGTAGACAGCGTGGCGAGTGCCGCAATGGCAGAGGCTGCGCTTGCCACTTTAAATTGCGATGTGCTGATTCTAGATCTTGGCTTACCTGACGAAGACGGCATGAAACTCCTGCCACGTTTAAGAGCAAAAGGCATCGTTTTACCCATCCTTGTGCTGACCGCGCGTGATTCAGTAAAAGACAAAGTAATGGCATTGCAACGAGGGGCCGATGATTATCTGCTGAAGCCTTTTGATTTAGACGAATTAGTCGCCCGCTTACACGCCTTGCAGCGGCGTGTTGCCGGGCGTTGCGTTGATCTGATCGAAGATGGGCCATTAAAGCTCAACCCCGCTACGGGCCATGTCAGCCTGCATGAGCAAGCCATACCCTTATCCCGACGGGAAATGGCGCTGCTGGCTGCTCTGATGCAAGCCAAAGAACGAATACTTAGCGCCGAGCAGCTCAAAGACCGGCTGTACGATTTCAGCGAAGAAATCGAAAGCAATGCCCTCAATGTGCATATTTATCATCTGCGCCGCAAATTAGGCGGCGAGATTATCGAGACCATCCGCGGCATGGGCTATCGCTACGGCGGAGTAAAACGATGAGCCTGCGCCTGCGCTTATTACTGCTGATTGGTATCTCTCTAAGCTTGCTATGGGGCGGCGTAACGGCCTGGACTTTATATAATCTGGACCGGCAAATCCGCAATTCGCTGGATCAACGCTTAAGCATGTCGGCGCAAATGGTAGCAGGGCTCATCTCGCAAAATGCCGCTGCCTGGGATGCTGCGGCCAAAGGTAAAAAACGCGATACCCTGCTGCTGCCAGCAGGCAAAGGCTTAGCCTGCCAGATCAGCTCCTTGCGTGGCGAAGTGCTGGCGCGCACCGATCATACGCATCCCAATGCCACTCGCTCTGAAACGCTGGGCTTTACTGATTTAACCATCAATAAAGAGCAATGGCGCAGCTACACCATCGAAGCCTTCGGCCTGCGCGTCACCACCGCCGACCGGCTAAGCGAAAGAAATCAAATGCTGCACGATGTGCTATTTGCCACCACACTGCCCTTTATGGCGGCACTTGTTGGCAGCCTGCTTTTACTTTGGTTTGGCGTAAGACAAGGGCTGCTGCCACTAGAGAAAATTCGCCAAGCCCTTGCAGGCAAAGCGCCGCAAACTTTAAGCCCGCTCTCTACCCAGCATATTCCCAAAGACCTGCTGCCTTTAGTAAACAGCTTAAATCAATTACTCAGCCGCATAGAGCAAACGCTGGAGCGGGAACGCCAGCTTACCAGCGATGCCGCGCATGAATTACGCACCCCGCTCACCGCCATCAAAATCCACTTGCAAGTCGCCCGCATTACCGAGGGCGAAGAAGCAAAAACCGCTTTAGATTATGCCGAAGAAAGCGTGGCAAGGCTGCAGCATACGCTGACGCAATTACTGACACTGGCCCAGATTGAAGGCGATTTTTGCTGGGATGACGGGCAAAGCACCTCTGCTAACGAGATCTTAAAACTAGCCATCAGAGACGCCGCCCCCCAGCAACCAGAGCGGGTGCAGTTAGGCGAAATAGCCACAGCTCAGCTGGCCCTGCCCCAAGCTCTTGCTGTAACGGCGCTGCGTAATCTGCTAGATAACGCACTGAATTACTCCCCAGCCAATAGCGTAGTAAGAGTGGAAACACAGCACTTAGAATCAGCAATCTGTTTCAGCATCATCGACCAAGGGCCGGGGCTTCAGCCCGCCGAGCTAGCCTTAGTCACCCAGCGCTTCTGGCGGCGTAGCAGCACCAAAGGCAGCGGCCTTGGCCTATCCATCGTAGCCGCCATCGCCAAGCGTTTTAATGGGAAGCTCGAATTAAGCCCGCATAAAAACGGCGGCATTAAAGCCACGCTCACCTTGCCAATTTTGAGATAAATCACTTCAAAAGCACTTGATAATAAGCGGCATAGGCGGGCAGCGTACTTTGCCAAGCGTTGCTGCGCTTACTTGGAATGTGAAGTGGGGATGCCTGCACCCCACTCGCTTTTACCCCCGCTCCCTACCCACGCCAATAATATGCATATTATTTGCATCTTTTTAAAATAGGTATATATTATGCACATATAGATCCCAATACGCCTCACCCATCCGGAGCACATCATGCATAAAACGCGCAATCTCTGGCGCTCGCTTGCGGTCATTTTCTTCCTGTCTTTTGCCGTGCTCGGCTGGATAGGTCGGGAAATTTACCTAGAGAAACCGCCGATTCCCCAACAAGTTTTAAGTAGTACCGGCAAGCTGCTGTATAGCGGCGAGCAAATTCAGCGGGGGCAGGAGGCTTGGTTGTCAGCTGGTGGCCAGCAGATGGGCTCGGTTTGGGGGCACGGCAGTTATGTGGCGCCAGATTGGTCGGCCGATTGGCTGCACCGCGAGGCGATTACTCTGCGTGAAATCTGGGCAAGGCAGCAGTTTAAAAAAGACTACAGCCAGCTCAGCCGCGAAGAGCAAGCGCCGTTGGATGCGCGCTTAATCTCGGTGATGCGTAGCAACACTTACGATAAAGCCAGCGATACGCTCACTATTCAAGCCGATAGAGCCGTGGCAATCGAGCAAGTAGCGCAGCACTATATGGGCCTATTCGGTACAGATGCTTCGCAAGATAAGCTGCGCGAGCAATACGCGATGATTTCTGGCTCGATTAAAAATGCTGACGACTTGAAAGCCCTACCCGCTTTCTTCTTTTGGTCGGCATGGTCGGCCACCACTAATCGCCCCGGCATTGATCATATTTCCTACACCCCCAATCGTCCCGCCGCTGATACGCTTTCTCCCTCCACAAATCCCCCTAGGGCTGAAGAGGCTATTTCCTACACCAGCAACTGGCCGCACGAGCCGCTGGTAGCCAATACCCCGACCACAGGTACCAGCGTTTGGTCGATTGCCAGCATTATTTTATTGCTAGCTGGGATTGCCGGGATGATCTTGTTCCACCAAATGCACCGCGATGAAGAGCCGGTGATTTGCCCAGAAAACGACCCGCTGGTCACACTCAAGCTGACGCCGTCGATGAAAGCCACCATGAAGTATTTCTATGTGGTGATTGGTTTACTGCTGGTGCAAGTTGGGATGGGGATTGTTTCTGCGCATTACCAAGTAGAAGGCGGTAGCTTCTTTGGGATTCCGCTGGCAGAAGTGCTGCCGTTTACCATTAGCCGCACCATTCACACCCAGCTGGGCGTGTTATGGATTGCCACCGCATGGCTGGCAACAGGCCTGTTTTTAGCGCCGGTATTAGGCGGCAAAGAGCCTAAGTTTCAAAAATTCGGTGTGGATGTGTTGTTTTATGCCCTGCTGTTGATTGTGCTTGGATCGATTGCCTGTGGCTGGGTCGGCACCTTACAGCGCTTGGGCACCAGCTATAGCTTTTGGCTAGGTAATCAAGGTTTAGAATACACCAGTATGGGCCGTGTATGGCAAGTGCTGCTGTTTATTGGCCTGCTAATTTGGGCTGGCTTACTGGGCCGTGGCTTATGGCCTGCGCTGCGTAAACCATCCGAAAGCCAAGGCCTGATCGCCATGGTGTTTATCTCTGCGGTATGTATCGGCCTGTTTTACGCATCATCTTTGGTATGGGGCCAAAAAACCCATTACGCGCTGATTGAATACTGGCGCTGGTGGTTAGTTCATCTGTGGGTAGAAGGCTTCTTTGAAGTATTTGCCACCGCCGTGATTGCCCTGCTGCTCAGCCGCTTAGGCTTAATCCGCGCCGCATCGGCCAACCGTGCCATTGTACTTGAAACGATTGTGTTCTTATTTGGCGGTATTTTAGGCACGCTGCATCACCTCTACTTTACCGGCTCACCAACCAGCGTCATTGCAGTTGGCGCGATGTTCTCAGCCTTAGAAGTCGTGCCTTTAGCGCTGATTGGTGCAGAAGCCTATCAAACCTATCACCATAACCAAGCCGCACCGTGGGTGGCTAAATATCGCTGGGCAATCATGTGTTTTGTCGCCGTAGGGTTTTGGAATACCGTCGGCGCAGGCTTGCTAGGCTTTGCAATTAACCCGCCTATCTCGCTGTATTACGTGCAAGGCCTGAATATGACCGCAGCCCACGCTCACGCCGCGCTCTTTGGTGTGTACGGCATGCTCGGCATCGGCCTAATGTTGTTCTGCTTACGCGGCCTTGCTCCTGCTGCCAACTGGAATGACAAGCTGCTGAAACCCGCTTTCTGGTCACTGAATATTGGCCTATTTATGATGGTATTTATGTCGCTGCTGCCATCCGGCATTTACCAGGCCATTGCCAGCGTAGAACACGGCCTGTGGTATGCCCGCTCTGCTGAAATTATCCACTCACCTGTGATGGAAACCTTAGTCTGGCTACGTGTACCAGGCGATATCGTGTTCTCGGTAGGCGTGGTGTATCTCGCCGTATTTGCCCTGAAACTACTGGGCAGAGATCGTATGCCTGTGCCTACGGGCAAGTTGGTAGATGCTTGAGAGAATTGTTTTAAATAAATTTGTAGCTTGGGTTAGCAAGTTTTATCGCATAAGCCAATGCACCTAAATGTTGGGTAAAGCAGGTTTGTCCGCCTCAAATAGGCGAACAAACCCGCTAACCCAAGCTACGCCATATTTTTAATTAAAAGGAATCACCATGCATAACTGTAGCCTCCCCACTCAATTAGACGGCGTATACGGCTTTGATGCGCGCGGTATCGCCAAGCGCTTTCGCCATGCAGCCATCTTTGGGGCCATCGAATCGCTCAATGAAGGCGAAACGATGCGCTTTATTAATGATCACGATCCATTGCCTTTATTAGCGCAAATTGAGCAACGTTATCAAGGCCAGGTTAAAGCCACATATATTCAGCGCGATCATGAGGCAATTGTGATTGATTTTTCAATTCAACCTAAACCAGAAGCAGCAGCGGGTGAAGGGTGTGGCAGCGGTGGATGTGCGTGTAGCGGGGAATAAATGCTATCAAAATTAAACTGCAGAAAAAGCATCAAAATGCTGTTTTGCACACTCAGCGAATCCCAACAAGTGACCTATTTGGACTAGCCATTTGCGCGTTTCAAATCAATACTGCAAGCTAATGCAATTATAAGGTTTGAACATGCCAGCGCAGAAAATAGTCACCCAGTGGGGCATTCTTCAACCGATTCATTTTGTGCTTGGCCTGTTAATTATGCTGACCATCACTTTATTGCTGTGGCAGCACTATGGCATGAATTTATCTTTACGCTTTGACCCCAGCAATTTTACAAAAATCAGTGCCAGCGACGATAGAGATACCGAAGGTGGCAAAAGCATAGGTTTGCTTACCTACACCGCGGATTACTGGCGCTTGGACTGCCAGCTCAATGAGGGGCATCGCTCCCCTTACTGCTCGATTGATCTGGATTTAAGCAATGGTAGCCAAGGCATTGATTTTTCCAAATACACACAAATCACCATCCACTACCGCTATCAGGATGCGCGTGAACAAGTGAATCTGGTAATGATTAATTTTAATCCCGAATATAGCGTGGAGAATGATTACCGCAGCCAGAAATTTACAGAAATTTACCTGCCCGGTGCCATCGGCTGGAGCACGCATGCCTTAAGCTGGAGCCAATTTAATGTGGCATCCTGGTGGATTGCAGACAAAAAAATACCGCCTAAATGGGCTGATAATGAATTTAGCAATATCAGGGAAATTCGCGTGGCCACCGGCCTTTTCCCCAAAAAAACCAATCACCAGATTGATTTGGCCTATATCGAATTAAGCGGAAAATGGATTAGTAATAATACTTTGCAATTATTGCTTCTCCTCTTATGGGGAGGCAGTGCCGCCTTGTGGCTAATTACAGAATTACGCCGTGCAATGCGGGCTTTACAGCGTAGTAATAAGCAGCAGCAGGCCTTAAAAAATGCACAAGAACGCTTAAAAGAAACGAATCAATTACTGACAGAACGCAATATGCGTGATCCACTCACCTCGGCATTTAATCGGGAAGGGCTTAACGTTTTGCTTGCAAGTGAGCCACCCAATGCCTCGCTCTGCATTATTTTCATTGATATCGATCACTTTAAAAAAATTAATGATACTCATGGCCACAGCACAGGAGATCAAGTGCTTTGCCTGCTGGCCCAGCATATTCAGCAGCAAATTCGCCCAAGCGAAAAACTAATCCGCTTTGGCGGCGAAGAATTTATCTTACTTTGCCAGTACAGCGGCTTAGCACAAGCCGAGCTGCTCGCAGAAAAACTACGCTTATGGCTCTTTAGCCAAAACTGGCCGTCAGAAATCACCCTAAGTTGCAGTTTTGGTGTAGCAGAGCGGCAAACAGACGAAAGCTTTGAAGCGGCCCTCCATAGAGCCGATCTGGCACTCTACCGCGCAAAAGCAGGCGGACGTAATCGGGTGGAGGTTGCAAAGTAAAGGATATTACGCAGCAAAGCCCAAGCCTTGAAACACCGAGCTCACAGCAGAACGCAGCGTTTCACGAAGAAATACAGGTGCAAAGTTAAAACATTTGATATGGGTTTTGCACCTTCTCTGCGCGGGCAAGATAAAGCATTTTTCCCTCCCTACACCTTGCATGTTTATTACAGATAGCCCAATCGCCAGCCAACTCCCTTGCTCGCTCCACTTAACACGCCTTTCCAAACCCATTAATGCCAAAGACATTTCTCAAACCACCACCCCAGAGCTATCCCCATCAGGAAAATCCCGTAGTTCGATTAAAAGCACTACATTTTCTTGATTTAGATCTATATTTTTTGCTGCGTACGGTTTAGCATTACCCACAAATCAAGCCGTAATCAGAAAAAATAAAGGTGCAACATGACAAAAGTAGTCGTCGTTGGCAGCATTAATATGGATCTAGTCGTCCATACCCAGCAGTTTCCCCGTATGGGTGAGACACTATTTGGCGAGCAGTTTGCAACGCATCCGGGCGGCAAAGGGGCGAATCAGGCCGTGGCTGCGCAGCGCCTTGGTGCTTCGGTTTCAATGGTGGGCTGTATCGGCAATGACGAATTCGGCCAAACGCTAAAAGCAGGCCTCATGGCGGAAGGCATTGATACCCGCTGGCTAAAAACCAGCCCGGATACCGCTACCGGTGTAGCGCTGATTACACTCTGCCTTGGAGATAACGCCATTGTCGTGGTGCCAGGCGCAAATATGCAGCTTAGCCCAAGCGATATCAGCGCAGCGGAACCCGCTTTTATCGATGCCGATGTGATTCTGGCCCAGCTTGAAATCCCCTTAGACACTGTGCTGGCTGCAGCGAAGCTCGCCCAAAAGCACGGCAAACCTTTCTTCCTGAATCCAGCCCCCGCACAAGCGCTGCCTGCCGAACTACTGGCGCTTTGCACCCTGCTCACCCCCAATGAATTTGAGCTACTGGAAGCCTTGGGCGAATCAGGGGCCGATTGGAAAACCGTGCTGGCCAAGCACGCGGCGGTGATGACCAAGGGCAGTGACGGCGCCTGGTTTAATCAAGGGGGGCAGCTTCAACATCAAGCAGGCTTTAAGGTTGATCTGGTTGATAGCACCGGAGCGGGCGACACCTTTAACGGCGCGCTCGCCACATTCTGGCAACTGGGCATCAGCGAGGCCACAAAGAGAGCCAGCGCAGCAGGTGCATTATCCGTGACCCGCGCTGGCGCACAGGGCGGCATGCCCACCCTTGCAGAACTCGAACAATTTTTAAAGAAGCAATCATGAAAAAGCACGGCATCTTAAATAGCGAGCTCGCTCGCGTTCTCGCCCGATTGGGCCACACCGACAGCATTGTGATTGCCGACTGCGGCCTGCCGATTCCAGACCATGTAGAGCGTATCGATCTGGCACTCAAACTCGGCCAGCCTAGCTTTGTAGACACACTGCAAGAAATCCTTAGCGACATGCAAGTAGAACGTGCTGTGTTTGCCACAGAATGCTTGGCAACAAATCCAACAGTTGCAGCTCAGGCACAAGCCATGCAATCGTCAGGCATTAGTATTGATTTTGTCAGCCATGAAGAATTCAAACAGCTTTGCCACAATGCCAAAGCCGTAATCCGCACCGGCGAAGCATCGCCCTACGCCAACATCATCCTGCATTCTGGCGTGATTTTTTAAGGCTCTCCTTAGGAAGCGGAGTAAAAACCTAAGTTTTGTAGACACAAAGAACGTTGAGAACACAGAGCACACTGAGAAAAGCATGAGAAGAAAACATAGAGGTCGTAAGGCTTGAGTGATGAGTTTGTCGATTACGCCAAAGAATAAGTGCTTGCCTAGCTACATCGCTCATGGTTCGTCTTACGCACTACAAATAGCAGTTTTTTTTCTCTGTGTTCTCCGTGTGCTCTTTTTAGCTCAGTGTCTACAGACCTTTTTGAAGTTTTTTTTAAAACACCGTCACTCATTAAAAACCAAGGCTTTCGTATGCTGATCCAAATGCAAGGCATCAATAAATCTTTTGGCCCGGTTAAGGTACTGGAAGGCGTGGATTTTGCGCTGGAGCGTGGTGAGATCCATGCGCTGATGGGTGAAAACGGCGCGGGTAAATCGACGCTGATGAAAATCCTCACCGGCATTTACCCAAGCGATGCTGGCCGTATTCAGGTGGATGGCCGCGAAGTGGCGATTCATAGCCCCAAAGAGGCCGAAGCGCTAGGCATTGCCATTATTCATCAGGAGCTCAACCTGATTCGTGAATTATCGGTGATGGACAATCTATTTTTAGGCCGTGAAAAAACCCGTGGCGGCTGGCTTAAGTCTGGCGAAATGCGCGCGCTTTGCCGCGAATATCTGGCGCTCTTAGGCATTAGCAATATCGACCCCGATCAGGAAGCAGGCTCTTTATCTATTGGCCAGCAGCAAATGGTGGAGATTGCCAAAGCCTTATCACTTAACGCACAAGTCTTAATCATGGATGAACCAACGGCCGCGCTAAGCAATAGAGAAATCGAAGTTTTATTTAAGCTGATGCAAGATTTAAAAGCGCGCGGTGTAGGCATTGTGTATGTATCGCACCGGATGGAAGAAATCTTTCAGGTTTGCGATCGCATCTCGGTATTACGCGACGGGCAATTTGTCGGCACCCGTGTGATCAAAGAAACGCGTTTTGATGAAATCGTCAAAATGATGGTGGGGCGTGAAATTGGCGATCGTTACCCCAAGCGCACCGCAGCCCTTGGCCCTGTGCGCTTTAAGGTAGAAAACCTCGCAGATGATCACACCATCAGCGGTATTAATTTTGAAATTCGCCAGGGCGAAGTGCTAGGCGTAGCGGGCCTGATGGGTGCAGGGCGCAGCGAAATTGCCCATAGCCTGTTTGGCCTCTCTGCCAAATCAGCCGGGCAAATTTGGCTGGATGGTGCGCCTATTCATTGCAAATCAGCCATTGAAGCGATTGAGCACGGCATCGGCTATGTCACTGAAGACAGAAAATCACAAGGCTTGGTGCTGGGTTTATCCGTTAAAGAAAACATCAGCCTGACCAATGCCCCTAATAAAATGGGCATGATTGATCACAATGCCGAAAGTAAAAACGTCAGCGAAATGATACGTAAGCTGTCTATCCGAACCCGTGATGCTGATCTGGAAGTGAAATCACTATCAGGCGGTAATCAACAAAAGGTGGTGTTTGCCAAATGGTTGGGCATTCATCCCAAGGTGCTCTTCCTGGATGAGCCCACCCGAGGGGTTGATGTAGGCGGCAAGGCCGAGATTTACCACATTATTAATGAGCTGGCCGCCAGTGGCGTCGCTATTTTGATGATCTCATCCGAGCTGCCCGAAGTGCTCGCCATGAGCGATCGCATCCTTGTGATGCACCAAGGACAAAGCGCTGGCATTTTCGACGCGAAAACGGCCACCCAAGAATCCATTATGCACGCCGCCACCGGAGGCCAATAATCATGAACCAAAGCCAAAAAGCCACGCTACAAAAGCTGGGCCCCCTACTCGCACTGCTGCTTATTTCCGGCGTTTTGTCGGTGATGAGCCGTGATTTCCTCACCGTCAATAATCTGCTGAATGTGCTGCGCCAAGTATCGATCAATGCCCTGATTGCCTTTGGTATGACGTTTGTGATTTTGCTAGGCGGAATTGATTTATCCGTAGGCGCAGTGCTAGCGCTTTCTTCCGTTGCCATTGCCAGCATGATGGCGGCAGGCGTTGATCCGGTGCTCGCAACATTATTTGGCGTATTGGCAGGCGCTGCGCTCGGCGCAGTCAATGGCATCATTATCAGCCGCGGCAAAGTGGCACCCTTTATTGCTACTTTAGGCACGATGACGGTATTTCGCGGCTTGGCGCTAGTCGCCTCAGATGGCCGCCCCATCACTGGTTTTAATAGCGACTTTTTCTCGATGCTGGGTGCGGGCTATATCGCCAATCTGATTCCTGTGCCGGTGATTACCACCATGATCGCCTTTATAGCCCTGTGGTTTATCTTAAAAAAGACCGTCTTTGGCCGCCATGTTTATGCAGTGGGTGGCAATGAAGAAGCCTCACTCATCTCTGGCGTAAAAGTAAATCGCGTCAAACTTTGGGTTTACACCCTCTCTGGTGGCTTATCCGCCCTAGCAGGCGTGATCCTCACCTCGCGCCTGAATTCTGCCCAGCCTAATGCCGGCATGGGATACGAGCTGGACGCCATTGCAGCCGTGGTTTTGGGCGGCACCAGCTTATCGGGTGGCCGAGGCTGGATCGTCGGCACACTGATTGGTGCGGTATTGATCGGTGTTCTCAATAATGGCTTAAACTTACTATCTGTGTCATCATTTTACCAGCAAGTCATTAAAGGCAGCGTGATCCTGCTGGCAGTATTACTGGATAGAAGTGCAAAGAAATAAAGGGCTGCGGGGCTCGCGATAAACCTGCTTATGTGCATCAATTGCAAGCATTGCATCATTCGTAGGGCGGGTGAAACCCGCCAGACTTTGAGATGAAATGCGGAAAAAACGGCGGGTTTCACCCGCCCTACATGTGGCCGCCCTCTCTAATTTTTTTCAAACCAAGCTTTCCATCGCTTGGCTAAAAAGAAGCACTCAATGGCGCAGAAGTCGCCAGTGCTAATGTCGTAGTCCTTCACACACAAGGCTTTAAACATGAAAACTTGGCTCAAACCCCTTCTGATCGCCTCAATGGCTCTGGCTTTTTCTGCCTGCTCTAAGCAAGGCCCTGAAAGCACAGCACCTGAGGCATCTGCTCCTCCCGTCACAGCGGCCAGCAGCAATACCATCGGCTTAGCAATTTCCACCCAAAACAATCCTTTCTTTGTCACCTTAAAACAAGGTGCTGAGGAAGCCGCCAAGGCCAATGGCCTGACGCTGATTACCGTGGACGCGCAAGACGACGCGGCCAAGCAAATTGCCAGCATCGAAGATTTAATCCAGAAAAAAGTAAAAGTAATTCTGATTAACCCAACTGACTCTGATGCGCTGGTGTCTGCAGTCAAACAAGCCAATGCGGCAAAAATCCCCGTGATTACGCTGGATCGCAGCATCAGCGGTGGCGAAATCATCAGCCATATTGCTTCAGATAATGTGGCTGGCGGCAAAATGGCGGCGGCGTTTCTGCTAGAAAAAATTGGCAAGCAAGGCGAAATTGCCGAGCTGGAAGGCATTGCCGGCTCCTCCGCAGCGCGTGAACGCGGCCAGGGCTTTCATGCCGGGGTAGATGCAGAAAAAGGCGTAAAAGTAGCCGCCAAGCAACCTGCTGACTTTGATCGCGCTAAAGGCTTGTCTGTGATGGAAAACATCCTGCAAGGCAATAAAAAGATTAAAGCCGTCTTTGCCCATAACGACGAAATGGCCTTGGGTGCTGTGCAAGCGCTTGAAGCTGCCGGTCTAAAGAATGTGGTTGTGGTGGGGTTTGATGCCACAACAGACGCGGTTGCGGCTGTAAAAGCAGGCCGCATGGCAGCTACTGTGCAACAAAAACCAGAATTGATCGGCAAAATGGGGATTGAAGCGGCGAAAAAGATTATCGACGGCCAAACTCCAGAGAAAAACATCCCTGTACCTTTAGAACTAGTTAAGTAAATCGTAAAAGAACAAAAAGCCTGCATCCGTATGATGCAGGTTTTTTTTGCGCTTTGTTTGATAAAACAAGGCATAAAAGCAAAAAAATACAAGCCAAATCTACAAAAATTACCTTTTAGTGTAATAATTGAAAGCCACAAATAAGTAAATAGTACGAAATTGTAATAATTACCATTGTCAGCTGAGATTAAGAAATGGAAAATGATACGTAATAAAGTTACGTTTTATTTGAAATACTTAATCAGAGAATAACCAGCCATGCGTATGCTCTTTTTAGCCCTAAGCCTTTTGATTGCCAGCCCAAGCCATGCCAGCGTGCTTACGTCGCACGAGCAGTTTGAATCGCTTTATTCAATCAGTACTGCAGATAGCAGCAAAACGTGGCTGCGGCTTAATGAGCAAAATATCGCGACAAACCTTAATCTGCCCAACACCAATAAAGCGGATCGCTCTTTTAGCCAAGGTATCTGGAAAACCAAGCTAAACGACTCCTTAAGCCACATTGGCAGCAGCGCTAGCTTACTCAGAACAGAAACCTATGTGCTCGTCGCCCTAGGCGTGTCCGTGCTATTAATACGCCGCCGCAAATTACAGTTTTAAAAAATCGGCGCTTAAGCCAAATAAATAATGCCCCGGATGATTTTCAAAATCATCCGGGGCATTGCATTTATAGGCTAGCCAGATCATTGCATAACAGCTGATGTAAACACCCCAGCATGGTTATCTCTATGAGCACGGGCAGCAGACATACCTTGCCGAACAACGTCTCTTCAAGCGCCTAAATCTGCCCTAAAAACCAATTCACAATATAGAAATGGTCTTCAAACAACTCGGCTTCCATGCGGTTAAATTCAAATAACGGTACCCATTTAGCCCGATCTGCATCTTCGCCGCCTCGCACCTTAGGCAAGCCCTCGCCCGTTGGTGTGAGCTCAATTAAAAAAGCATGGGTAATGGTTCGGCCGCGCAAGGATCTGTGCGGATGATCAAATACCCGAGAAGAGCGAATCGATCCCGCCAGCACGGGTGCAGGCACTTTTAAACGCGTTTCATCGCGCAGCTCGCGGATCACGGCATCTTTAACCAATTCATCCTGATTAATAAAGCCACCCGGCAAGGCCCACAGCCCACGCCCCGGCAGGTTTTTACGCCGCACCAACAAGATATGCCCGGAATGAATCACCACCGCATCCACGGTCACAAAAGTGGGCGGATACGGGGCAACAGACCACGCTTTGCGATAATCCTGCACAAAGCGCCATTCTGCCTCCAGATTGGCGTAAACCTCGCCTAAGCGAAACGCCTGCAAATGCGCGTAGACAGGCGCGGGCAATTTATCGGCACAAAGCCCTGCCCCACCATCTGCAAATAGATTACGGCGCACTTGCGAGGCATGAATACCCATTATTTCAGGCACCTCCACCCGCTGCCACTGCGGAAACAAATCTAAGTAATAGGTATGCTTGCTGCGGCTACTACCCACGATGCCCACTTTAAATTGCGCTTCGCGGCTGCCAAGGCTAGCGGTATCGACCGCAATCACTTTATCAACAAGGCTTTGTACCTCGGTAACCCACTGCTGATCGTTATACATTCTGTCCGAGCAGCCCACTACAAACACCCTATCCTGCATTTCTGGTGGCAATGCGGCACGCAGCATTGCTTCGCGCTCAGGCACTGTCCAAGGATTGCGAGGATTTCTTGCCTGACGAGCCGAGCCGCAAATCACAATCAACTTGCCCGCCCGCTCTAAAGCCGCCTTAACCACCTGCAAATGCCCAAGATGAAAAGGCTGAAAGCGTCCAATAAATACGAGGTAATCCAGCATTATTCAATCACCCGTCATTTAATCTGATATCGGAAAGAAGCTCGAAAGAAATCACAAGCTTCAAACTTGAAAGGCAAAAAAAGGCGGGTAACACACCCGCCCTAATAACTTAAAACCTGCTTACTGGTAATAACGCTTAGAGAATTCCAGCATGCGTTCGATCGGCAAGCGGGCGCTGTCCATTTGCTCCGCGCTCAGGTAATCAATGCGCGTACCCTCGCCCGCTTGAGCGCGCTTCACCGCATCAATGGTATTCATCTTCATATAAGGGCAGGAATTGCACTGACAGCCCGCATAAATCGGGGCTTGCTTGATATTCAGATCAGGGCGGGCAAGGCCCATATTGTAGAGAATGCCGTCTTCTGTCGCGACAAAGATGACCGCATCAGGCTCTTTATCAAACGCTTTAATCCAGTTCAGCATGCCCGATGTAGAGCCCACATAATCGGCCTGCTGCAACACAGGCAACGGGCTTTCAGGGTGAGCAATCAGATATTTAGCCCCTGCAACGGCAGCAAATGCTTCATCCAGCGCGGCTTGGTTGAATTTATCGTGCACTTCACACACCGCACTCCACAGCGGCATATCGTAACCATACTGGAAGTTTAAATAGGCACCCATATTGCGATCCGGCGAAAACGCCACCTTTTTACCTTCGGCATAAAGGCTGGCGATAATGTCATCCACATTACGGCTAGTTACAATCCAATCCGATAAAGCCTTATGCTCGGCAGAGGAGTTAATATAAGAAACATGCACATAATCTGCGTGCTCTTCGCGCCATTTTTGTAAGGCAGCAACGTCGGTTTGGGTGACTAATGAGCAGGTAGAACCGCTGGCAGGCAAAATCACCTCGGCCTGCGGGTTAAGAATTTTTGCGGTTTCAGCCATAAAACGCACGCCAGCAAACACAATGACATCTGCGCCGCATTCTTTAGCGTATAAAGACAGCTCTAAGCTATCGCCGACTTTATCGGCCATTTGTTGGATTTCAGGCTGGGTATAATAATGCGCAAGTGTGACTACACGTTTGGACATGGGAAATCCTCCAATGTGACGCCGCCGTCATCCCGGCAGCATAAAAAATAAAGTGTTGCTAACGACAAACAACATCACCAGTATCCCTAGCAAGCGTCAGCGGACATAAGCCTAACATAACTTAGCCTTTAAATATCAATACACTATCTATTTACTGCGCCATTTGGCTAAAAAAGATGCGGATAGTGCTTGACGAAGCAAGGCCTCATCTTCATAATGCGACTCCTCTTCTGGTGCAACAGCAGAAAGAAAAAAGAAGCAAAGCGGGAATAGCTCAGTTGGTAGAGCACTACCTTGCCAAGGTAGATGTCGAGAGTTCGAGTCTCTTTTCCCGCTCCAGTAATACCGATGTAAATGTGCAAATGCGGGAATAGCTCAGTTGGTAGAGCACTACCTTGCCAAGGTAGATGTCGAGAGTTCGAGTCTCTTTTCCCGCTCCACTCATTTGTTTCGTTGTTGTACAATGTATGACGTATGCGGGAATAGCTCAGTTGGTAGAGCACTACCTTGCCAAGGTAGATGTCGAGAGTTCGAGTCTCTTTTCCCGCTCCACTTCACGCATTAGCAGTGCCCTCAGCGGGAATAGCTCAGTTGGTAGAGCACTACCTTGCCAAGGTAGATGTCGAGAGTTCGAGTCTCTTTTCCCGCTCCAAATTTTAAAAATAAAGAAAATACCCTTTGTTTTAGTAACCATGGCGGAGTAGCAAAATGGTTATGCAGCGGCTTGCAAAGCCGTCTACGCCGGTTCGATTCCGGCCTCCGCCTCCAGTACCAGCTAGTTGATGTGAAAAATACAAGTTGTTATTACTTGTAGCCCGGGTGGTGAAATTGGTAGACACAAGGGACTTAAAATCCCTCGCTTATGGCGTATCGGTTCAAGTCCGATCCCGGGCACCACACTCAAACAGTAAAACTTCAAACCCGCATGCCTTAAGGCTTAGCGGGTTTTTTGTTGCCTGCCGCCCAAGAAAAAAACCGGAAAAATTCCGACTTTTTTCACTCACTTTAGTTCCGCAAAACCAAATTATCGAGTGGGTACCTGACTTGCCTATGTTTCGATACTTTTTTCGTTAAACAACCAACTATTCTCCTCAAAAACCATCAAAATCTGTCTCAAGCCGGACCTCAACCACCACTTCAGCTATAGCCTGATTTTTCAGGTAGTTCACACAGATGGCATAGCCGCGCCAATCCCCCGGCTAGCGTCAGTAATCAGGATAACTTTACTCATTTTTATCCCTGATTTTCTGGATTATGGCTTAGCCATTAACGCTTTTAACTCGCTGATCAAGGCAGCAATATCGTCACTGGAATGCGCAACAGATAGGGTGATGCGTAGGCGCGGGGTGGGAACGGTGGGGGGGCGGATTGCGCCTACCCAGATGCCGCGCTCAAACAGGGCTTTGGCGATGCGGATTGCGGTTTCGTTATCAGGCAGCAACACCAACTGAATGGCCGTATTGGAATCGAGCAGCTCACAACAATCCTTCAAGCCCGCTCTAAGCGCCGCGATATGCTCGGCCAAACGCTGCCGCCTCCAAGGCTCTGCCTCAATTAGATCAAGACTGGCCTGCATGGCACAGGATAAAAGCGGCGGCATAGCGGTGGTGTATACATAGCTGTGCGCGATATTAAGCAGCCAATCACATAAGACCTGCTCACCAGCAACAAAAGCACCCGATACACCAGCTGCCTTGCCTAGGGTGGCCATATAAATAATACGCGGGGATGCCACGCCAAACTCGGCCAGCGTGCCTCGCCCCTCGCCGAGTACGCCAAAGCCGTGGGCATCGTCCAAAAACAGCCAGGCATCGTATTGCTCGGCTAGGGCCAAGAGTGCCGCCACAGGTGCGATATCGCCATCCATGCTAAACACGGCGTCGGCCACAATTAGCTTACGCGGCGCGCTGCTTGCTGCCAGCAATCGCTCTAGCGCTGCCAAATCCTGATGCGGATAGCGCTTAAAATCGGCCCGCGATAGGGCCACTGCATCATTCAAAGAAGCATGATTAAGCTTATCGGCAAACACCGCATCACCACGGCCCATTAGCGCGGTAATCACCGCCAGATTCGCCATATAGCCAGTCGAAAAGCCCAACGCTGCGGGCATGCCTACAAAGGCCGCCAAGCGATCTTCCAGCGCCTGATGCGGGCCAAAATGCCCAGCCAGTAAATGTGCCGCGCCGCTACCCACGCCCCACTCCGCCGCGCCTTGTTGCGCCGCTTGCACCACGGCGGGGTGATTAGCCAACCCCAGATAATCATTGCTGCAAAAATTAATCAGCTGTCGCCCAGCAACCAGAATATGCGCGCCCTGCGGGCTATCAATCTGACGACGACTGCGCAGCAAACCTGCTTGCTGGCGCTCAGCAAGCTTGGCGGCAAATTGGGAGAAAGGCATGGGAAAATCCGGCGGGGGGAAAGCGGCAATTCTAACAGCAGCCAGAAGCAGAGGCACGGCATAGCCTGAACAACACCGATTTAGAGCGAATGTTACATAGCAGCACCCCACTAAGATATGCAGACACAGAGCAAAACATGCCTATTTGAATATTGTGTGCTCCGTGTGCTCACTACTCTCTGTGTCTACAGGTTTAAGGTTTTTTTAGAGTCGCTACATGACATCTTGGATATAAGCCATTACTCCACGCTCAAAGATTTAATCTGCCATGCCGATTTATCGTAATAAGACTTGGCTTGCAGCTCTGGTTTTGTATCGTAAGGGTAAATAATAAACAAAGGCCCTTTGCTGCGAACCGGAATCGGCTGGCCGTTCATTTTATGCGCCAGAATCATATTAAATTGCCTGGCATCGGCAAACGGAATATCCGTTTTGTAATCGTTGATTGCCACCGCTTTAATGATGTTGCCACTGGCCTTAGTAGCCGCCAGCACATCACGTAATAAGGGGCCGGTAAACTTAATAGGCAAAGTTTCCCACGGGGTTTTAGTTGTGAAAGTTTGCTGAGGTAGTTTTTCTAGCATCGCCAGATCAAATACGGCCGTGTTGCCCGCATTTTTCTCACCAATTTTGCCTGAAATTGTCAAAATCACCTTGCCGGTGGGCGGCTCCAGCGCCAGCGCAGGCAGAGCAAACAGCGTGGCTACTACAATTGCTAAGCAGTATCTTTTCATAGAAAAACCTCACCTTTACGTGGTTAAAGTTTAATATTTTCAGCGACATTGCCAACAGCTTGAGCGCTCATCAACTCTTCCTTTACCGGTAGTAATTTTTCGATGGCTGCCACATCTACTTCATCAATTTGCTCTTTACGCATAAATTTCTCGGCAAATTTCAGCCATAGCTTGCTGTGTAAGAAATAACGGAAAAGCTCGGCATCGATATGCTGATCCTTGGCCATAAAGGCCATGATTTTTAGCGATTCGGTCAGCGTTTTAGGGGATTTATACGGGCGATCGGCTGCGGTAAGCGCTTCAAATACATCGGCCAGCGCCATCACGCGATCAGCGGTGCTGAGCTGATCGGCCGACAAGCGACGCGGGTAGCCTTTGCCATCGAGTTTTTCATGGTGGGTAGCAGCAATGTCCGGCACTTTGGCTAGCTGTGCAGGCCAAGGCAGGCCACGCAACATAATCAGGGTTTGCACAATATGATCATTAATTTTAAAGCGGTCTTCTTCTGTAAGCGTGCCGCGCCTGATCGATAAATTATACAACTCGCCCATATTTTGCGCGTTTTTAGGCAAATCCATATCAAAGCCATGATGATTAAGCGGATCGTTTTTTTCTACCGCAGGCTTACGCTCGCCCCAAGGCACAATATGGTCACCACGATCCGCCAGTAAGCGCTCGGCAATCGGCAATCTTTCCGGTACATAGTCGCCCAAACGACGATTTTCGTCAGCAGACAAGCCCAGTTGTTTATCAAAATAACGTAGCCACGTTGCCCCACCGATTTTCTTCAGCCGTTCAATATCTTCGTCGGCCATAAATTCGCCTCCCACATTACAGCGGGCTACAAAAGTAAAATCGTCTTGTAAAGCGGCCTGGCGTTGCTTGAGCAGCACAAGCAGCTCCGCTTCATTACCGCCAAAAGCCACCGCCCGCCAATGATCCAGCTCGGCGTCTCTCCACATCACTTCAAAGCGCATGCGCACTTCGTGAATCCGGTTGTAAATGGTTTCCAGCTTGGTGGCTTTATCAATAATGTGCTCTGGGCTAATTACCTTGCCGCAATCATGCAGCCACGCGCCCAAGTGAAACTCGTAGCGCTGGTCTTCCGTCATTTTAAAGCGGACATAAGGGCCGCTAACCTCGCTGCCCATCTGATCGACCAGCATGCCTGCCAGCTCGGGCACACGCTCGCAATGGCCGCCGGTGTAAGGGCTTTTGGCATCAATGGCGTCGGCCATTAATCTGATCACGGCATCAAGCAGATTTTTCTGGGATTCGATCAGCTGACGTGTTTCAATCGAAACCGCCAACATACCAGACAGCTTGTGCACAAATTCAGTAAACGAGATATCAGCGTGCTTTACATCATCCTGATACTGCAAAATCAGCAGGCCTTCCAGCTGGCCGCTGCGGCCGCGCAGCTCAATCTGCATTTCAGCCACGCCCAAAGCCACTTTCTGGATCACCGGCATCGCCTGCTGCTGATCGATATGCACAAAGCTCACTTCGGCATGCCCGTGTAAATGGCCATGCACCACGGCCTGTTCCATTTTCTGGCTGGCATGGTTCAGCAAATACACAACGCCTGCCAAACAGCGGGTAGCCATCACCATCTGGTTCAGCACATTGTTCAGCATGTGCTCTACTTTGGGCTCGGTGGCCATATCCTGACTAATTTGCAAAAAGGTTTGAATGGTCTGGCTCATATCGCTCATCACACCCGATAAATCATTCACTTCTTGCACCATGGTCGTTTTAAGCTGGCTTTGGCTAAAATCAAAACGGCTCATGCGCTGCGCCTGCGCAGTGAGCTTATCCATGCTTTTGCCGATTTTAGCCCCGGCCCACCAGCCCAAGGGCATCAGCACAAGCGCCAAGCCCACTACTAAAAAAATCAAATTCAGCAGCTTGCCACGCAGCTCGCCCAGCAAATCGTCACTTGGCGCAGCAACCAATAAACGCATCCCTGCAGACTGCCAAACATCAAACGGCAGAGCGGCCCCCAGCCACTCTTGCCCACCCACATCAAAAGCAGCCACTTTGCCCGTTTCTAAGCCCAGAGTATTAAGGCGGCTCAGACTAGAGATGCCCAAACCATCCACCGTACTGAAATCAAACTTATCACCGGCCTTAATCAACACCTTTTTCATATCGGGATAGGCCAGTACCTTGCCTTTTTCGTTGACCAAGGCAAGCTGGGTATTGGGCGAAATCTTCAAGCCTTCCAAACTATTTGCCAGATCATCCAGCACCACATCAATCCCAAAAATCGCCTTCCCATTTTGGCTGGCCTGGCTGAGCGTGACGCCAATTTGCTGGGTAGAAAAGAAAATATAAGGCTCAGACAAAACCGAAGCAGCCGTCTGGCTGGATGATTTATACCAGGGGCGGGTGCGGGGGTCGTAGCGATAGTCTGGCTGGCTTCGCCGCTCTATTAGGCTGCGGCCCGCATTAAAAAACAGGTATTCACCTTTAAGCTGACCATCAGGCTGGCTTTGCACCGATTGCACCAAAAAATTAGACATGGGCGGCGCATTAAATTTTTGGCGAATTTCTGCTCTATCCAGCGGGCGCACCAGCATAAAAGAGCCATCGCTATAACCCACATATACAGATGACAGCAGCTCATTGGCCGTCAGCACATCAGAAAGCGTACCAAGGCGCAGCAAGCGCGCTTCGGGCGTTGTGGCATTGGCAATGGGATCATCAACCAGCATGCGCAAAGTGGCTTGCGCTGGCTCGAGCATACGCCGGGATTTTTCAGTAATCAGCTGCCCGGCATCGCGCGCCGTTCTGGCCGCTGTATCGAGCAGTGTGCTGCGAGCGCCTTGCCAGCCAATTCCAATCACTGCAACCGCCAGCACCAGCATGCACAGCACCACCACGGTGGCGATAGAAAACCGAATGGGCCAGCTGGCACTGCGGATTCTAAATAAAGACGGCGACGCTGCCGAATCGCTTAAAACAGGCCCTGCGCTCATAGATCCCCCTTAACATTAAAGAGCGACGTGCCGTTTTATATTTTATAGCAGAAAAGCCTCAGCGCTCTTAAATAAGGGGCGGGTGCTACTTTGTAGTTTTATAGCTCATCAAGCGTGCTGGCCAAGGTAAACGCCTGCAAGCTGGCCCTTTCCACCCTCATTTAATCACGATGAAGCTCGGCACTGCTCTCGGCCTTATCCTTCTTATACTAGATCATTGCTTACTAAATACACAGAACAAACAATAGTATCCTTGTAATTTTTAGTTAAATTCCAACCTAGTAATGACTAATATTTTGATTACTCAATCTTGTCACTTATCCTCCTGCACCTCTTATTCAGGCAAATATCGAGCAAGCCGCACTAGACCTAAGCACTTAACAAAAGTGTCACCATTTCTTATGATTTCTTGCCTGTCTGATGCTTGTAAGCCGTGCTATTTCTAAAGTAAAAAAACCAGCTTTAAAACTTCAATTTTCAAAATATTAATTAGATTAAAATAATATTCCAATACTATGCAATAAACCCACATATTAGCAATAAAATAAAAAATGCCACCTTATTAAGATATAAAAATAGCAACAACCATTAAATTAAAGAAATTAATTGTTATTCATCACGTCTACTGTATTTGTTTGCTAAGGTGATCTGGCATATCTCAATTTAATTTTTAAATTATTTTTAAATATGCAGAGAGGCTTATTCCTTTCTTTAGTCAATCACTTAATCAGCGGAGTAAAGAATGAATATAAAAAATGGACTACACATCTGCGCCAGCATACTGGCGGGTTTGTTATCTTTCAGCAGCCATGCAGCAGCAAAATATATACAAATCAGCCTAAGCACAGATAAAAGTACTTTAATTGAAAGCGATGATATATTGCTTAATGTCACGATGAAAAACACTTCATCAACATCCCAATATATTCTGAAATGGCATACCCCGTTTATTGCCGCCCAACAGCCACTATTTGAGATTTACCGTGATGGTGTGCCGGTCACTTACCTAGGCCCAATGGTTAAACGCCCTGCGCCCAAAGCCAGTGACTATTTTGAGCTGAAACCGGGCGCAATATATCAGCAAAAAGTGGAGTTATCTGCGCTCTACGATATGCGCACCACGGGTCATTACACCATTCAATATCAGATTGATACGCCCCATACTCAGCCAGATGCAAAAGGCCTTATCAGCACAGAAGCGGCGGTAGCCCCTTCTGATGCCATCTCGGTATGGATAGATGGCAGCCTACCACGCGGCACGGTCATTGAAGAACAAGCTCCCTCCACTCTAGCTGGCGGCTTAACCCTCAATAAATGCTCGGCGTCCCAGGCAACGCAAGTGAAATCAGCCTTTACCGCCGCGCAAAATATGTCGGCGGGTGGCAATGATTATCTATCCACAGGCACTGCCGGCCAGCGCTATACCACCTGGTTTGGCAAATATGATTCTTCCCGCTATGCCACGGTAAAAAACCATTTTGTAGCGATCAAAGATGCCTTCCAGAATAAAGCGGTTACCGTGGATTGTGGCTGCACAGATTCTTACTATGCCTACGTTTACCCTAGCCAGCCTTACAAAATTTACGTATGCAAAGCCTTTTGGCCAGCCCCAATGACGGGCACCGACTCCAAAGGTGGCACTTTGGTGCATGAAATGAGCCACTTTTATGCCGTGGCCTCTACCAAAGATAATGTTTACGGGCAATCCGGTGCTAAAAAACTCGCCATCAGCGATCCTGCCAAAGCCATTATGAATGCCGATTCACACGAGTATTTTGTTGAAAACACACCGAACCTGCCTTAAAACGCAAGCGGATCAATCAGGCGTTTTGCCTGATTGATCCGCCTGAAATACCTGCTTCTGCCTCAGCAGCAAACTCAACGATTCCTCGCTTTAAAAAAGGTGTAATGCTGGTAAGGCTCGCTAGGTAAATAAATCGCCGCAGTTTGCGCTGGAATATCAAGCATCACACTACCAGCCTGCACTTTGGTGGCAGGGGCATGACCCAGTGCATCATGCAAAGGCACACCGTCATACCAGTGAGAGTAAGGGATTAATAGCTTGGTTTGTAAGGCGCGATCAGATAAATTCACAATCACTAAAGCCGCCTCACCAATCACCTCAGTAGCGCGTAAGAAAATCAGCGCATTGCCTGCCAACCTATCGCCCAATACCTGCACATCGCCATATTGCAGCGCTGGATTATTCTGACGAATAGCAATCAGCTGCTGCACAAACTGACGCTGCCCATGATTCCAATCGGCCTGATTCCAGCGCATAGGACGGCGGCAATCGGGGTCCGCCCCGCCTTCCATTCCGATTTCTTCGCCATAATAAATCAGCGGGATACCGGGTAAGGTGAACTGCATCATCAGCGCCAGCTGTGCTTTTTCTACACTGCCCACGGTAGTCAGCAGCCGTGGCGTATCGTGGCTGGAAAGCATATTCCATGAGCAGAGTAGGCCACTCAAACCGTAAGCTTCTCTGGCGTCTTTGAGCGCATAATTCATTTGCAGCGCATCAATCTCCCCCGCCAGCCATGCCAGCGTGGCGGTGCGATACCAGTAATTCATCATGCCTTTAAAACCGCCTCCGGCCTGAAACCAACTCCCCGAAAAACCATTCAGCTCGCCAAGCAAACCGGCGTTGGGGAAACGCTGGGCAATGATAGTCGCCATTTCCTGCGCCACTTCTATTCCTACATCCTGCGCCACATCAAAGCGCCAATTATCTACCCCCTTAGCCAGCCAGTGCTGCACCAGGCTATCGGGCTGGCGGTATAAAACATCGCGAACGGCGGGGTTGCTTAGGTTCAGCTCCGGCATCAGGCCATAATCCTGCCAGCAGAGATATGTGCCATCGTCTGCAAAACTAAACCAATCACGCTTGGCTGCGTCCCCTGCCTTAGCCGCCAAAAACCACGGATGGCTATCGGATACATGATTAAGCACCGCATCCAGCGTCAGGCTCATGCCTTTGGCGTGTAATGCCTCAATCAGCCGCAGCAAGGCAGCTTCTCCTCCAAACATCGGATCGATGGCAAAGAAATCCACCGCATCGTATTTATGATTGCTGGGGGCGGTAAACACTGGCGTTAAATAAACTCCCGTGATGCCTAGCTCGACGAGGTAATCCAGGCGATCCCGAATACCATCCAAGTCCCCGCCAAAAAACTGCATGCCCCAAGGCTGATCCAGCGTTGTATCGTCCCAGCCCCGCTTTACGACATCAGGATGTGCATACGCCGCCTGCGCCAGCTTTGCGCTACTTGCAAGCCCGCCACCAATGGCAAAACGCTCAGGGAAAATCTGATAAATAATCTGACTCGCCATTTGCTTGGTGGCGGCATCCAGGGTGTTTTTCATGATGGACTCGGGCAAGGAAAAGACAGTAAACCCTATCGATTAGCTGACGCGGGAAGGATGGATTGATTATTGAATAAAAACCCCGGTCGTGCGCGGTTAAATATGAGGAAGTAGCGGGCTGATTGGCAAAGTCAGGTAATTCATTCTGGGCATAGCTTGCAAACAAACTTCCAAATATTTTAAGTAAAATGATAACATTACGAAAAAATATAGTACGCAATTAACCAAGCAAAGCAACATTCATCCCGCCAGCTATATAAGGCATATACAGTGAAAAAAAGTATCGCTATTGATATGGACGACACGGTTGCAGATACCTTGCAACGCCATCTCACTTGGTACAAAAATGAATTTGGAATTACGCTTTCCAAAGAGATGCTTCGTGGAAAGAAAATCTATGATGTGGTTTTGAAAGAGCATTTAAATACAGTTCGCTCTTTTCCTCATCACCCCGATTTTTTTCGAGATTTAGATGTGATTGAAAATGCCGTAGAAGTTATATACGAGCTATCAAAATATTATGAAATATACTTTGCAAGCGCTGCAATGGAATATCCCTCCTCGTTTAATGCAAAGTACGATTGGCTAAAAAATAATTTTCCCTTTATTAATGAAATGAACTTCATTTTCTGTGGGTATAAAGGAATGCTCAATTGCGACTACCTTATTGATGATAGTTCAAGGCATATTGATAACTTTTCTGGACAAGGCTATTTATTTACCTCTGAAAAAACATAAACGAGACCGGCTACCAAAAAATTAACAATTGGCTGGAAGCAAAAGAACTCTTTGTTGGCAGCTAGCTCAGTTTATGTTTAAGCCAACAATTATAATTTTAAAGATTAATAAATTGGAATAAATAACTCAGTCACAGAATCAGGGTGATCGGGGGCCAGAAATCGCTGATCCATATATTCAAACTCGATGCCATCAATAGCTCTTAGCCCTGCGGCAGGCAGCCAGCGACTATGAATGGATCGAAAAGTATCCGCCAATCCACTTACCGGGCCAATATGTTCAAAACGGGCATAGCGTTGCTCTGGCACATCGAGCGCATCCATTCCATCTGGAACCGGCGCGTCAGCCGCCACTTCCAGTGCTGCCAGATAACGCCACAGGCCATCAGCTAATGGCTGACAAAGCCCATAGCTGCTGCCGGGGCGAATATCGGCGATTTCATGTTCGCGTTGTAAAAAACGCCCCCACATTTCAGGAATACTGCCTTCATCCTGCGGGCTCCAGGCAAGGCCAATCACACGGAAAGCGGGGCGGGTAACAATCTCAGGGGTTTGCATAGCGACAGGGCTCCTTTGGGCTTGTGCGAGATAAAGCTGGATTTGTGTGAGCTGCTCTTGCTTATCTTCGATCTCGCTCTGCAACCGTGTAGTGTGGGATTGCAGTAGCTGGCGCAGTGCCTGATCATCCGTGCCGGTTTGCCAGAGCTGGCGAATTTCTTCCAGAGGCAGGCCAAACTGGCGCAGGCGGACAATCTGCCCTAGCTCCGCTACCTGAGCAGGCAAATAATAGCGGTAGCCATTATCACAGCCGGTGAAAGCAGGACTAAATAAACCAATGCTGTCGTAATGCCTGAGCGTTTTAGTGCTCAGGCCGTAGCAGCGGGCAAGTTGTCCAATCGTAAGCATGGAATGTTCTCGTAAGCAGATGGACATAGTATCGACCTTACCGCAGGGGCAAGGTCAAGAGGCAAATCGCAAAATCTAATCCTGCGAGGCCAATTTTTATGCACGTCCTTACCCCAGCTTACAAATCACTTGTCATTTTTATAAATAATAATGATTCTTGTTATCTTTAAGTTCAAACGGTATGATTCGCCGCTTTTCTGCCTTGGGTTGTGTTCGGTGTTTGAGCGTTATTACCACGATTTGCATCACTTTATTTCCCGTTCCATCGGCTGCCGCGATAAGGCACAGGATGTGGTGCAAGAAGCTTATGCGCGCGTGTTAGCCAGCGACCATAAAGATAGCGCGCTGGGCGCTTTGCTCTATACCACCGCTAAAAATATCGTGATTGATCAATACCGGCAGAATAAATCGCGCCAATACGATAATTATGAACAGCTCGAGCTGGCCGCATCACGTGCCGACGAGCCGGAGCAGCGCGCTGCGGGCAGGCAATCTATGAACCATTTGCTTGAGCTGATCGATACCCTGCCCCCCCGCAGCAAAGAAGCCTTTGTGCTGTATAAATTTGATGGCTTAAGCCATGCCGAAATTGCTAAGCAAATGGGGATTTCGATCAATATGGTGGAAAAACACATTATTAACGCCATGGTGAGCTGCAAAAAAGGCATGGCCGCGCGGGGTGGAAAATGAGCACAGATTATCTAGCGGCTCAATGGCTACTCAGACAAGAGCAAGGCCTCGATCAAGCGGGAGAAATCGCATTACAGCAATGGCTGGCAGCCCATCCCAGCCACCAAATCGCATGGACGGAAATGATGGACATGGATGCGCTGCTCGGCCAATTACCCGCCAGCCAGACTACAGCATTAAGCCGAGACGTTCGCACCCAACTCACCACACGCACTTCGCCCTCATTCTGGAACCGCTGCTGGCAACGCGCTTGCAATGCTTTTCCACAAATGGCAATTGCATCCTGTGCGATGGTGGTACTCGTATGCAGCTTGCTGTGGTTTGATCAACGCCAGCCGCAATATCAGCAAACCTTTACCACCGCCCGTGGCCAGTTTATTTCGCAAACGCTGCCCGATGGCAGCAAGGTAGAGCTCGATACCGGCTCCGAGCTGCGTGTTGCGCTCTATAGTGATCGGCGCGAGATGCGCTTGCTGCAGGGTCAGGCGATGTTTCATGTCAACAAAGATGCAGACAAACCCTTTCATGTGCTGACTGATCACGCCCGTATTACCGTGCTCGGCACGCAATTTGCCGTGCGCAATATCAATGAGCAAGTGAATGTGGCGGTGAAAGAAGGCAGGGTACGCGTCACTGCATTTAATCAGCGTGAAGACCAAACCAGCGGAACCGCCATTTTGCAAGCAGGTGACGCCATCAGTCTGCTAGCTGGTGATTTATCGGCCATTAAACATATCGCGCCGGAAGCGGTCGCCTGCTGGCGTAAAGGACGGCTGACGTTTGATAACACCACGCTGGCCGACGCACTGGCCGAATTTGAGCGCTACACCCCAACTGGCCTATCTATTGCCTACCCAAGCCTTGCCAAATTACGCATTAGTGGCAGCTTTGAAGTCAGCAAACTCAAACAATTCACCACCGCCCTGCCGCAGGTTTTGCCGGTACGTGTAAACAAGGGGCGGATAGAGAGTGCGGCCCCTATCCCTCCCTCAAAAACGTAGGGCGGCTTAGGCCAATTGAAATGCTAAATAATGATAAAACTGTTTCTTGGCCATAACCCACCGCAGCATAGTGCCATGGTGGGTACGCGGCCGAAATAAATCGGCTTCCTTAAGCGCCACCAAGAGCGGCCTAACCCACCCTACTTCCTCAATATTTAAAAATATTTTCCCCAACACATCAGGGTATCGGCGTTTCATTCGTTTTACTTGTGAATGATTCTTAAAATCATCTATGAGAGAATAGAAACCTATGAAAGCATCCCGCCGCCGCACAGCAATTCGTCCTTTGATTTTGGCGCTTAGCTTGGCTTTTGCAGCACCACTGGCCAGTCACTCAGCCCAGCCTACTGCTACAGAATTTAATATCAGCACCCAGCCACTGAGCCGCGCACTGAACGAGCTTGCTCGTCAGGCAGGCATGGTCTTGCTGGTCGATGCCAAGCTCACTGAAGGCCACCAAAGCGCGGCGCTCAAAGGCACATATAGTGTGCGTGATGCATTACGGCAATTACTGAGCGGCAGTGGTTTGCGCGCCGAAGTCAATAGCGATGGCACCATTGTTTTAAAGCCGGAGCCGCAAACTGATAAGGCCGTTGCCATTGGCGCGGTAAAAGTCAGCGGTGCGGCAGCAGCGTTTTTAAGTGATGAGCAAATCGAAGCCAGCGATCGCCCCTATGTAAAGCCGGGCTCGTCGGCACATATCAGCCGCGAAAATATTGATCGCTTTCGGGGCACCTCGCCCGCCGATATTTTTAAAGGTACGCCCGGCGTGGTAGTGGGCGATGCAAGGAATAGCGGCGCGGTGGATGTGAATATCCGTGGCATGCAGGGCCAGGGCCGCGTACCGGTGTTGATTGATGGCAGCTTGCAATCCTCTACCGTTTACCGGGGATACGCAGGGATTGCCGATCGCAGCTATATCGACCCGGAGCTGATCAGCGAAATCACGATCGCCAAAGGCCCAAGCATGGGCGTTGAGGGTGCGGGCGCAATTGGTGGCCTAGTGAGTATGCAAACATTGCGTACCGAAGATATTTTAAAACCGGGTGAGCGCAGCGGCTTTAGAATCCGCACCGGCCTGCAAGACAATAGCAAGGAAGCACCAACTAACTTTGAAACCACACCACGCACCGATCGTAACAATCTGCTGGACCCGCGCAGCGGCTTTCTAAGCCTTGCCTACGCCACCCGGCAAGATGATTTTGATCTGATCGCCGCCATCAGCCATCGCAGCACGGGCAATTATTTTGCAGGTAAAAATGGCTTTAGCAGCTACCAGAATATTGATAAGAATGGCGATGATGACGGCATTACGCGCTTCTATCATGCGGGTGACGAGGTTTTAAACACCTCGAACACCACCGATTCTGCTCTGCTGAAAACCACCATCAATCTGAGCGACGATCAAGCTTTAGAGCTCGGTTACCGCTATTTTAAAAGTGCTTATGGCGAAATTATGCCTTCGCAAATCTTGCGCAATAACACCGGCATTATTAAGCAATGGAAGCCGAGCGAAGTCAGCACCGATGCGTGGACTGCACGCTATAAATATCAGCCCGCTGACAACCCACTGATTAGCCTGAAAGCCAATCTGTGGTACACCGATATGGAAAGCGCGGCGCGCAATGGCGATGTTTTCCGCAACCCACACGAAGGCAAACCCACCAACTGGGATCACGAATGTGAGCAATGCGTAGAAACACTCTACCTAGCTAAAAACCAATCGCAGCGCTATGGTGCCGATTTAAGCAATACCTCACGCTTTGATAGCGCCTATGGTGCTTTTAGCCTGAACTATGGGTTTTCACTGCAAAAAGAAGATATCGCCCCATCTGATAGCGTAAAAATAGATATTGATGATTTAAACCACAACCGCACCTTGCGCAGCGGCACGCGTAATGAGGAAAGCGCTTTCCTTAATATGCAATGGCAGCCTACAAGCTGGTTGACCGTAGAAGCCGGTGGCCGCTATTTGCGCTACCGCAGCCAGGATCGCAATGTCACCGCCACCCAACTCAAAGAGCCACTAGGCTGGAAGCGTATTTATTTATATAACGATAAAAATGATCGGATCGGTACAGTGCTCTGGCATCAGGATCAAAACGGCCAGTTTAGCGATGCAACTAATCCGCTTAAAGCCAGCAAAATTGTTCTGGAACACGAAAAAGACGAAGATCCGGTAGAAATCAGCAGCAGCCAAGTGCACGAATCCACTGTCGACGATATGGTTTATCACGACGACATCCCCGGCGCGTTTAGCCGCAGCACACCGATAGAGCGTGAAGGCAGCGGCTTTGCGCCTGCTTTTGGCCTGAGCTTTAAGCTTAGCGATAATATCAGCAGCTACCTGCGCTACACCGAAGGGCTGCGCATGCCTAGCCTTTATGAATCCACCGTTGGCTTCTCGGCGACTTTCTCTTCACCTCTGGAGCCCGAGCACAGCAAAAACTGGGAAACCGGGGTTAGCTTTATTAAAGATGGTGTATTTACAGCAGACGATAAGCTGCGCCTGAAAGTGGCTTACTTTAATAACACCACCGATCACTACATTACCCGCGTACAAATATCAGGTAAAAAAGCATGGGAGCAGAATTTTTCTATGGCAAATATAGATAGCTATAGCGTTTCTGGTTTTGAGCTGCAATCGTCTTACGACAGGGGTGATTTCTTTGGTGAATTAGCCACCACACTGAATCACAAAGCAATGATTTGCGATTCAAAAATGGCGGGCTATTTACGCACTAAAGCCCGCTTCATACCCAATATGAGTGCAACCCCTGACTGCTCGCCAGTTGGCTTCACCTCATCCTATGTTAGCAATATGATTCCACCAAAAATCAGCACCAATGCTACTTTCGGTGCACGTTTGCTGGATCAGAAACTAACGATGGGCTTACGTGCCAGCTATGTGAGCGGCCCATTAAACACCGCAGAAAAAGACTCAACCTGGCAACACTCCAGCGGCACTGCGGTACAGATCAAAACCCTGCCCTACAGCCTGGTTGATCTCTTTGCCAGCTACAAAATCAACGCCGATACCCAGCTCGATATGACCATCGACAATGCCACCGATCGCTACTACCTCGATCCGCTCTCACTCAGCCTGATG
This sequence comes from Janthinobacterium sp. B9-8, assembly GCF_000969645.2. Classification (NCBI taxonomy): domain Bacteria; kingdom Pseudomonadati; phylum Pseudomonadota; class Betaproteobacteria; order Burkholderiales; family Oxalobacteraceae; genus Janthinobacterium; species Janthinobacterium sp. B9-8. The sequence continues at coordinate 513,385 of NZ_CP014222.1, read as the reverse complement.
CCAGGGCCGGGGCGCACGGTAAGGATGTCGCTAGGCATGAAGTTCTAAACCGTTTTGCTTGTCTCGGCCATTGGGCAAGCTTAAGCATTTCTATAGGGCGGGCATAAAACTGCACCGCCCTGTAGCAATTTTTAAATATCAATCAACCTTTATGACTAGAGTAAACAAACCACTATGAATGCTGTTGCCGAATTAAGCCGTACCCAACAACTTAAAGCCTTAACGACTGACACACACGATCAGCTGGATAAGCGCATCATGGCCAATAAGCCATTTGCAAGCCGTGATAACTACGCCCGCTTTCTGATTGCCCAGTATGGCTTTCTGCGTGATTGCGATCCGCTTTATGACAACGCACAGCTGGCCGCCCTTTTTCCTGATCTAGCCGAGCGCCGCCGCTATGATCGCATTGCTGCCGATATCACCGACTTAGAACGCAGCCTGCCGGCACACGATACTTTGCCCACCCTTGCACATACTCAAGATATTCCCACCGCTTTGGGCTGGATGTATGTCACCGAAGGCTCTAAACTTGGCGCGGCTATTTTATTAAAAATGGCGGCAAGCTTAGGCTTGTCCGAAGAGTTTGGTGCTCGTCACTTAGCCGGAGCACCAGAAGGGCGCGCTAAAAACTGGCGCGAATTTGTAGCTGTACTTGATGGCATTGCCTTAAGCGCGACCGAAGAAGCACGCGCAGTAGCCGGTGCCAAGGCCGCTTTCACCCGCATGAATAACCATTTAGATCAGGTGTATTAATGCATCAACGCGGACTGCATGCGCCATTACGCTGGGCCTATCTTGTGCTTGGTGGCTTAATGGTGCTGCTGGGTATTATCGGTGCATTTTTACCCGTTATGCCCACCACTGTTTTCTTGCTGCTGGCACTGGCTTGCTTTAGCAAATCATCACCACGCCTTGAACAATGGCTGCTGCAGCATCCGCGTTTTGGCCCGTCGCTTCGCGCCTGGCGGGAGCATCGTGCTATACCGAAGCGGGCTAAAATTTTGGCCTGCCTCGGCATGTTGCTGGGGCTGATCGTGCTAGCCTTCTCCCCCGTCCCCAAATGGGCCGTGGCAAGCGTCGCTCTGTGCGAGCTTATGGTTGCTATTTACATCATCCGCCGCCCCGATCTAGCAAATGATGAAGCAAAACCTGCCGCCACTCCCTGTACTCAACAATCAGTAGAGCAAGGTTTAAAACGCAGCCTTGTCATCAGCCTCTTGCTGCATCTGGGCCTGCTCAGCTATTTTGTAAGCAACTGGGCCAGCACACCAGTCAGCCCCAAATTTGCCAGCGAAAAAATGGAAGTCACCCTGCTACAGGCCGCAGCGCCAGCCATTCCACTTGAGCAAACCGAAGCCAAACACGTCAGCCAGGCAGCGGCCAAGCAAGCGCCCAAAGAAGCCAAGCCCACCCCCAAGGCCATACCTCAGCCGAGTGAGCAGATTGTAAGCAAAACGCTGGCCGAATCAACGCTTTCAGCCTCGGCTCAGCCTGAGAAAAAAGCCAGCGAGCAAGCCAGCAGTAAAGAAGTGGGCCCGCTGAATAAAACCGCAGCTATCGCCGCAGCCCCGGCAGCCCCTCCCGCCTCTCAGCAACAAGCCAGCGGCGGCAGTAATAGCTGGGAAGGCAAAGTGCTTGCCCGCCTAGAGCGCTTTCGCCGCTACCCCACCGCCGCCCGTATGCGCGGCTTTGAGGGCGTGGTCTATTTGCGTATTCTGATTAATCGTGAAGGGCAAGTGCTCTCGGCCAAACTAGAGCGCAGCTCTGGCGTGCCTGCGCTCGACAAGGCCGCCATGGAAGCCCTCAACCGCGCAGCCCCCCTCCCCCGCATCCCCGCCGATCGACCTGAAGAGCTGGAACTACTGGTGCCGTTTGAGTTTTTTATTGAAAATTGATTAAACCTTGAATTAGATCAAAATTCAAAATAAAAATAAGGCATTGATTCATTTATAAAAAAGCACGCTTAGCCGTGCTTTTTTATCTGCGGCGATATCGTTTAATAGAAATTTCGTTACAAAAAATGACTTACTTAAATTCAGCATAATTTAAAATTATTTTTTAAAAAGTAATCCTTAGCAACTCAAAAAATGAAATAATGACAACGTTCTAAAAAAACTTACCTTGTCTAACCCCTACGAGAAATTTAATGAAGAAATTAGCTGTTCTTATCTCTCTGCTCATGATGACCGGTTGTGCATCTGTTGAAATGATCAAAGCATCGCCTGAAAAAATAAGCTCAATCAATGGAAAAACGTTAACCACCGTCAACTACGAAAAACCTGACTTTATTGCGTCTACGCCCGAGAAAGCCATGTTTGGCGTTTTAGGCGTAATTGCTATGGTTTCAGCGGGCAATGACCTAGTTAAAAATAATAATATTGATGACCCTGCAGTGATGCTTACCAAAGAACTTAAAAATAAACTAGCTGATCGCTTGAAATCAAAAGAAATCAAAGAAGTTATTAATTTAAGTGATGATTCAACGAATGAAATAAAAAAGACAGTAGAGGCAGGTAGCTTAGTGTTTGATGTCAAAACGCTGGGCTGGACATTTAACTACTTTCCAACTAATTGGACGCACTACAGAGTGATTTACAGTGCTCGTGCCCGTTTGCTTGATCCAGTAGATGGAAAAATAATTGCTCAAGTTCCATGCACTTACGTATCAGATGATGAAAAAACAGCTGCAAGTTATGATCAACTTACCGCGAATAATGCATCATTACTAAAAGAAAAATTAACGGCCGCAGCTAAGGCATGCGGCACTATTTTTGAGCAAAATATTTTTGCAGGATAAAATAGCTATTGTAAGATTAGGAACGAATCAGCTTAAGTGGTTTCTAATCAAAATATAGTACTTAGGGTGCGTGTGTTCTTAGAGCCCACGCGCCTTATATCATTACCTTAATTTATCGCGACCAACACCTCAGCTTCACCAGCATGCAATATATTTATATAAATGCCTCAGAACAGAATGATTTTTCTGATTAATATTTAATCAGAAAAGCCTCACTCCTCTTCTATCGAACAGGGCTAGCACTTGATGAGTCGATATGGCTATATCTAAAAACATACGCTATTTTCTTTGCCTGTTTATTCTACAAACCAGCCTACTTTCAGCCCAAGCAGCTGATCAGCTCAAGGCAGTAACTGAATATCTGCCGCCATTAAATTATGAAAAAAATGGCAAAGTGCTTGGTTTTTCCAGTGAATTACTCGATTTAATTGCACTTGAAGCAAAAATTCAGATAAAAAAAGAAATCCTGCCCTGGCCTCGTGCTTATAAAAGAGCTAAAGAAGAAGACAACACTGTGATTTATTCACTGGTACGCACACCTGAGCGTGAATCGCAATTTCAGTGGCTGGGCCCGATTAGCCCGCGCAGTATCATGCTTTATCGTTTATCCCAGCGCACAGATATTGTGATCAAAAAGCTGGATGATGCCCGTGCTTACAATATTGGTGTGGTGCGCGAATCTGCAGCGAGCGAAAATTTAATTCGCTTGGGGTTTGATACCAATAAGCTTGATTTAGCCTTAGATGATGAAATTAATATGCGTAAATTTAAATATGCACGATTTGATTTATTACTCTCACTGGATTGGGCTGCAAACTTCAATGCCGAGAAACTTGGCATTCAAAATGATATTGTACCGGTGCAGCTGGTGATGAGACAGCCAGATTATTGGTTTGGCATCAGCCTGCGTACGGATCCAGCCATTGTGCAGCGAATGAATCGTGCGCTTCATAAAATAAAACGAGATGGCCGTCTTAATACCTTAAAGCAACGCTATTTAGCCGAATTTAAAAACGAGCGGCATTCATGATCAATGAATTGCTTATTTAAAAATAGTAAGGTCATTTTAATCACAGGCCATCAGCATGATCACGCTTACTGCAATCCGCTCTACAGATCAGTCCTTGCTCACAGGCTTGTGCCAACTCTTGAGCGATGCCGTACATGGCGGGGCATCGGTTGGTTTTCTTGCGCCCCTATCCCCGGAGGATGCAAGGCAATACTGGGAGCATGTTTACTTATCACTGGATGACGGGCTTTATCTATGGGTAGCAAAAGAGCAAGGCAAGGTAGTGGGATCGGTACAGCTTTCGACCTGTACTAAGCAAAATGGCAGCCATCGGGCCGAAATCCAAAAACTATTTGTACTTAGCGAGCACCGTGGCCAGGGTATTTCCAGCCTGCTGATGAGGGCCGCCGAATCCTTTGCGCACCAGCTTGGACGCAGCTTGCTGGTGCTGGATACGGAAGCGGGCTCGCTGGCAGAAACCATTTACCGCCACCTAGGCTGGCAACGAGTGGGAGAAATCCCCGACTATGCAGCCAGCCCCGATGGCACACTGCAGCCCACGGTGTATTACTACAAATTCAGCACAGCCCATGATTGAGCTAAGCGCTGCCCGTAAAACCCAACTCAAAGGATCAAATATGAAATATATCAGCATGATGATGGGCGCTCTGCTTACTGTAGGCACTGCTCAAGCGCAAACGCCGCCCCGGCTACGCACGCCTTTTGTGGAAAACTGGGGCCAAGTACCACCGGCAGTATTAGACAGGCAAGCCAAAGAATTTGCAGATACTTACTTTCTGGAAGGTCTGGGAGAGCGTAAAGAAATTGCATTCACTTTTGACGACGGCCCCAGCTTGGATACCCCCGCCCTGCTTGATTTACTCAAAAAAGAGAATGTAAAAGCCACGTTTTTCTGGCAAGGCAGCCAGATTGAGCAGTTTCCCGATACCGTACGCCGTGCGCTGGCCGAAGGGCATACGCTGGCTAACCACAGCTATAACCACCCCGATTTAAGCAAACTGGAAGAAAACGGTGTCTGGTGGAAAGATCAGATTGAAAGAACCCAGCAAGCCTACCAAAAAGTAGTCGGGTTTCAGCCCAGTATGATGCGGCCACCCTATGGCTTTTTAAACGATAGCCAAATTAAAAGCCTGCGGGATAAAGGCATGAAAGCCATTTTATGGTCGGTAGATAGTGCCGATTGGTTTCATACTTACCAAAACAAAATGGACGAGCTAGCTAGCAACGCCATAGAAAACGTAATCAAGCAATATATCCACCCGGAAGCAATTGTATTAATGCACGATTCTGGTGGCCGTGGCCGTAAGCCCACCATCATGGCCACATCACGCCTGATTCCTGTGCTAAGAAAACAAGGCTATCAATTTACAACAGTAGATAAGCTACTAAATATCCCTGCGAAATTAGCACCGGTAAAACCCACGCCTACCCTCTAATTTCTACCTAATCAGCCGTTCTGTTTTCTAGCCCAAAGCAGAACGGGCAATCCCTGGATAGCCAATCATGAATATCAAAGCCACAAAAGACTATTGCCGATCGCTCGCCGGGGTAAGCGAAAATGAATTTTCCGCCCCTTCTAATGTTTTAGTTTTTTATGTTGGCGATAAGCAATTTGCCTATTTTAAAACCAGCCAGCCAGAACAATGGCGTTTCAGTATTCGAGTAGGTGCGGAACGTTTTTTAGAATTAACCGATCAAGCGGGAATCAAGCCCGCCCGCTATATGCAGCGCTTTCACTGGATCAGTATTATTAATGTTGAATTACAAGAAAGTAATCTGATAAAAACACTGATTGATAGCTCATACCAAAAAGCATTCAGCAGCCTAAGTAAAAAAGCACAGGCAATCATCATTCATGGTTTTTCGAACGAAATAGAATGATAAAACTCGCTCATATTTTTAACTCTTTTCATAAAAATATCTTTCAACTTACCCGCTTTCAAGCTTGAATTAAATTCAGCCATTAATAGTAATCTGTCTTTTTCTTTTATGCTGGTTTTAGAGAAATAAAACCCCGAATAAGTCAGCGGCAGAGATTCCATGGGTATCGCTTGTAATTTAGATGCCAGATTAAATTTCTCAATCGATTTGGCAAAGGTAGCTGTACCCACAATGGTGGCATCGCATCTTTTCTCAAGCATTTTACGTGCAATCACATCGGTATCTAATACGTCTTCTAATTGATTTTTCTGGCGCAATTTAGCAAGCAGCTCCCTATATTCCGGTCCTGTATCAAAACCTCTTACCACATTCACTGTTAATTTGCCCTGCATTAAATCATCGAGAGGCTCTCCGCCATTCGGGCGCTCTTTTAATACAATTAAACTAGGTTGCTCAGAAATAACATTGATATAGTCTGCGATTGCATCCCGCGTTGCGGTTCTTGATGCTGCAATTAAATCAATTTTCCCGGATTCAAACATGCGCAGCGCACGTATTCTGGGCATCACTTCATAAATAAACTGGCACCCCGTGGCTTTAGTGATCTCAGCCAGAAAATCAGGCACCACGCCCGTAACGCGATCTGCATCATCCACTTCCATAAAAATACTAAGCGGGCTTGCCGCCACAATAAATGGTCGGGAGCATGGGGTAGCCGCCATAGAGATGCTCGGCAATGTCATCAAAAAACCAATCAGATACATTGCAGCTCTTTGCTGAAACATAGCTAACCTCTGTATTCATCGCTCATCATAAAAATGGGCTAGTTGATTTTACTCAGTTCAGCATAGCTCAAGCAAAATAGCCCGTAGTGATAGCGCATAGACGGCAAAGCGCCGTGGATGTCTGGGAAAAAGCCAGCATGTCCTGAACGCTTTTCTTGCGCATCAAACGCATATTCAAAATCCGATTTGCAGCCAGCACCTTTTACCTATTGGTCTACAGCGGCATGGCAAGATTACTTTAAATTGGCTTGCATCGTGTTTTAAACAAGGCAGAAACCAGAGCAACAAAAGGGGCGTTTTCAGCCATAAAGCTGTCAGCCCCTTTCCCCTTGTCACTTCAACTGGCTTTTTTCATATCAGGCAAGAGCAAGGCAATCATCCCCCCGAGCGGTAAAAATGCCGTAAAGTGGTAAACGCTGGCAATGCCATATTGATCGGCAAAGCTGCCAATCACCGCAGCACCTATGCCCGCCACACCAAAGGCAAGCCCAAAGAACAAGCCCGAGACCATGCCCACCTTGCCCGGTAGCAGCTCTTGCGCCAGCACTAAAATGGCCGAAAAAGCCGATGACATCACCACGCCAATAATAAAACTCAGCGCAATTGTGCCGTTTAAATCCATATAGGGCAGCGCCAGCGAAAACGGTGCTGAGCCTAAAATAGAAAACCAGATCACCCGCTTGCGGCCAATCCGATCACCAATCGGCCCACCCAAAATCGTCCCCAAGGCCACGCCAAATAAGAAGATAAACAACATCAGCTGCGCTGCTTGAGCGCTCAAGGCAAAACGCTCGATCAGATAAAATGTGTAATAGCTGTGAAAGCTAGACATATAGATATACTTGGTAAAAACCAAGGCAATCAGCACCGCCATCGCATAGAGCGTCTGGCGCTGCGGCAAAGGCTGAATCGCCCTATGTGCCTTACTGCCTGCGTTTTTGTGCTGACGCGCTTTCCAAATACTAATCTGCCACAGCACCGCCATCGCCAAAAGGGCTGCAGGCGAGAACCACGCCAGACTGCCCTGCCCCAGCGGAATTACAATCAGCGCAGCAAGCAAAGGCCCGCAAGCACTACCCGCGTTTCCCCCCCCCTGAAAAATAGACTGCGCTAGCCCATGCTTGCCACCCGAAGCCAACCTTGCCACACGGGACGATTCGGGATGAAAAATAGCCGAGCCGGTGCCAGTCAGCCCCGCCGCCAATAGCAATAAGCCAAAGGTAGCCGCTTGCGAGAGCAATAACAGCCCGCACATTGAAAAGCCCATCCCCACCACCAGCGCATATTTCTGCGGATGCTTATCGGTAAAGCTGCCCACCAGCGGCTGCAAAATCGATGCAGTAATCTGGTAGGTGAGCGTAAGTAAACCAATCTGGGTAAAGCTCAGGTGATAGCTGCCTTTGAGCAGCGGATACAGCGCCAGAATTAAGGATTGCAACATATCATTTAAAAAATGCGCGCTACTGATTGCTGCTAATACGCGATAGCGCGTGGCCTCGATCGCTGGCTTGATCTCCATCATTGCCGTGGTCATGACATTTACCTTTGTTGTTTTATAGATGCATGTTAAGGTCATTAATCACGCCTGTCTTACGCAGATAAGGCGACAACTATTGCAAAAACGACACGATGGCGACGATTCAAAACTTAGGCCCACCACGTGAACTGGGCAATGCACTCTTGATCGGTAAATCGGGCGAGCGCGAATCAGGCACCAGCACGATTCGGCACCAGCACGAAGTGGCGCAATTGCTCTATGGCATCAGCGGCGTAATGCGTGTGATTACGCCTTACGGCCAATGGATTGTGCCACCCAACCGTGGTATCTGGCTGCCTGCCGGTGTGTGGCATGAGGTGCATATGCTGGCTTTTGTAGAAATGCGCACGGTGTATATCCACCCCGATGCCCTACCCAATCTGCCCTGCTGCGTATTGGCGATCACCCCGCTGCTCCGCGAACTAATCTTGGCGGCGGTAAATTTTGATCAGCCCTATCCAAATGACAGCCGCGAAGGCCGCATTATCCGGCTGCTGCTCGACGAAATCATCAGCATTCCCACCCTGCCCATGGTGTTGCCGATACCGGAAGACAAAATCCTGCGCCTGATTTGCGACCAGCTACTCGCCGCACCCGACGATATACGCAGCAGCAGTGATTGGGCGAGCAAAATAGGGGTGGACGCCAGAACGCTGCAACGCCGCTTTAATAAAAGCACCGGCATGACCTTTGGCGAATGGCGACGGCAAGCCAGATTATTAAAAGCACTGGAGCGCTTAGCCAGTGGTGAACGCGTCATTGATATCGCCCTCGATTCCGGCTACGCCAGCCCCAGCGCTTTTACCGCCATGTTTAAGCGCCAATTTGGCGTAGCACCGAGTGAGTTTTTTAAGTAAAAAGCGTGGCAAAGAAAACCCCAAATATTGAATCACGGTGAACAACTACGCTGAGGGACATTAATAAAAAAGAATGCGCCGAAACCAAACAGCGAGCGACAAAAACACACAGAACCTACTTAAACTCAGCATTACAATTGCATAAATTGCCAATATGTACGATTAAATCAGTGGCAATTTGTGACTAAACGCAAAGTATCAACCCTCGTATAGTGATGTAATTCGGTGAACGTCGAGGGCATCATGCAAATTACTCATCTAAAAGCCGCAGAAGTATTTTCTATCCGGGCCATCAAAACATGGATTCATTGTGCTGCAGGCCAAATCTGGCTTAGCCACGATGGGCGTGATGTTATTTTGGAATGCGGGCAAAAATGGCAGATCGAGGGTACAGATACGGTGGTTATTCAAGCCTTACAAAATAGCCGCTTTGTTTTTGCAAACAACGCACACCTTTCGCAATCAGAGCAGAGTGCTGTTTTTAGCATGAATAATCAGCCACGTCATTTAATTGGCAGCTAAGTTGCTTAGCGTGTACTGCTAAGCCAATCAATTGGCCGGGATAGATTGCAGTTTTTCTAATTCATTCTGTGTATCCTGGCGAATCTGGCTTAATTTGATTACTTCACTTTTTTTAGGCTGGGCTTCCAGCATGGCCCAATGCTCGCCTAGCGTTTCTGCACCAATTTGCAAGGCAATTCCTTTGGCGCTATGTGCATAACGCACCGCATCCTGCCCTGCTTTCTGATCGAGTGCCGTTTGATAAAGCACTTCTAACTCGGCAATCCGATTCAACCCTTTCTGGCTTAATACTAAATAGCGATCTAATTTAAAGCCCAGTGCTTTAATGGCCGAATGATGATTAAGCAGCACTTTATTCAGATTAAAGTGGCACTCCTGACGGTGACCCAGCAGTTTAATCAATTCATTTATTTTAAATGGTTTTCTTAAATGCGCACTAAATGCACTAAAGCCAGCAGCTTTTTGCAACTCTTCTAAAGGGCTGGCAGAAACAAGATAAATGGGTTTCTTCCATTTTTGCTCTCGCAAAATACCGGCAGCAGTCATTCCATCCATTTCTGGCATTTGATAATCCATGATAATGCTATCAATGCCTGAGTACCGGTTCACTTGCATAATGGCATCTAAGCCATTTTTTGCCTCAATCGTATGAGCACCGAAATCTTGCAAAATACCGCAGATCATTTCACGGTTAATAATTTCATCTTCAACCACCAGAATAGTTTGCCCAAGCAAAGATTGTGGCTTAGGCCGAATAAGCTGCTCAGGAGCGGCAGAAACCACAACAGGCTGCGTTTCTATCGACACAATAAACTCGCTTCCCTTGCCCTCTTCACTGATAAAAGTAATATCGCCCTGCATAAGGCGTGCGTAATCACGGCTTAATGATAAACCCAACCCTGTTCCGCCCGCTAATTGGCCTTCTTTGCTTTGCTCAAAAGGAGAAAAAATGCGAGGGTGATCTTCTTTTTTAATACCGCAACCACTATCAGCCACCACAGCGTGCAGTAAATAACAATGTCTTAAGGACTCACCGTAGAGCGTTAGAGTAATTGTGCCATTTTGAGTAAATTTAAGGCTGTTGCCTAATAAATTAATCAGAATCTGCCGCAATTTACCTGCATCAAGGCTTAAATGAACAGGAAGATCTGCCGCTAAAACCACATTAAAGATGACACCTCTTTCCTTCGCCATCATGCTGAACATGGTTTCTAATTCTACTTTTAGCATTTTTAAGTTAATCGTTTCAATAATCAGCAATATTTTATTCTGCTCTGATTTTGACAAATCTAATACATTATTAAGCAGGCTTAATAAATGCGTGCCGCTATTTGCAATATAGCCAATCTCACGTTTTTCGTTTGAAGCTAAATTTTTATTATGTAATAGGCGATCCGCATAGCCCAGAATAGAAGTCAATGGTGTACGAATCTCATGACTAATATGTGCTAAAAAACGGCTTTTAGTTGCATTTGCTATTTCTGCCTGCTGCCTTGCTTCTACCAGTGTTTCTGCCAGCTCAGCTAATTTTTTACGGTTTTGTTCTGATTTCCATAAGGCATAAATACCCAGAGAAGCAAAAATAATTAACAGCAAGATTTGTGTGGTGGCGAGCAGTATTCTCAATTCGCCCCAGTGAGTAATGTTTTTCCGATATTCATCAACTGCTTTTGCCTCCTGTGTTCTGGCTTCCTGAATCAGATTATTTACAGCATCTTGCTGTTGCTTAGTTTCATATTGAAAAAGATACCATTCTTTTTCAGAAGAAAAACCTTTGTTTAACTTTTTTTCACTGCTGTGAATAAAATCAACCAAGGGCATCAGTAGTTTTAATTGTAATTTTTTATCTTTAAATAGAACAGAAGATTCAATTTCATTTTTTGAAAAACTATCAATCCGACTAAAGTAAATATCAAAACGAAAATTCACATTATCCAGCTGACGCCGATCACCATACTGCACAACCTCGCGTAAACGATAATATTCATTACTCAACTGAAAAAACTGCCAGAGCTGGTTATCCATCCCAAATTGATTAGCCCGGTCTAATTCTCTTTTTTGCTCTAATTCAAAATGCACAATCAAGCTAAAATTCATCAGCAGAACAATACAAATTGCGCTTAAAATAATTCTGAACCGGGTCATAATTATTCCGCCTTAATGCTATTTAATTGCCAGCTGCAGCGGCGAAAATATTGCGTGCTGATTAGTTCTTTATGCTGATGAAATGGATAAATTAAAAACAACGGCCCTTTATCGCGCACCGACATGATTTTTCCATTTCGCTTGCGGGCTAAAATCACATCGTATTGCAATGCATCGCTCACGGGAATTGATATTGCATAATCATTGAGTGCGATTAATTTAATATTGCCATCATTTATGCCAGCCAGTTTTAGCACATCACGAAGCAGCGGGCCTTCAAAATTTTGGGGGGTGGGATACCAAGGAGTAAGTACGGTCATGCTGATATGCGGTATTTTGGCAAAGCTTACATCATTTAATTTAATTACGGGAGCTACGCCCGCTTTACCACTTACTGTAAGGATAATTTCATCGGTCTTTGCAATCGCTGTAGAGCCCAAAAATATCAGGCATAAACTTAAAAAGGCAGCACGAAGCATTGAAAATCCCTGAACAGCATAAACATTAGCATATTGTAATATAAAAATCATTCTTATGTAATTACAATGCCACTTAAAAATGCATAACAGATCGCCCATTTATTTTGCGAGAATTGTTTAATAAAAAAGGCAACACCTCTCGGTGCAGCCTTTTTATTTGCGCTTCAAAAAGTAATTTATGCTTTTGTAATCTTCCTCATTAAATGCCATCTTGACGCTTAGATTATTTTTTTCCTAAATAAGCATCTAATGCCGCACGGCCAATTGATGGATCATCGGTAAAGAAACCATCAATCCCTGCTTGCAGAAATACCGTAAGCTCTGCTGCCAAATCGCCGCGCTCGCTCAGCGATTTAACATCGCCTTTGCGCAAATTAGCCGGCAAAAATGGGTTTTCCGGGCGGAAGGTATAAGGATGCAAAACTAAATTGGCAGCATGCGCGTCTTTTACCAAGCTAGTCGGTGTGCCCAAATTATTATTGGCATCGCGTGGAATAATCATGTCTTTAGACGGGCCAACACCATTGGCATACTTAGCGACTTCTTTTAAGCCAGCAGCAGTGGCAATATCTGCATAGCTGCGCTTATCCCCGGCTAGGCGAAAATCCTCTGGCTGGCCAGCGGCCGACAAAAGCTGAACAATCGGCAAATCAGTCAGAGTGCGGATTTCTTTAAGATTAGCCACTTCAAAAGACTGAATAAACACCGGCGCAGTTTTGCCCTTATAGCCATTGGCATGCAGCATGTCCACCAAGCGTTTTTCAAGCGGAAGGCTAATCGACTTAAAATAACTAGGGTGCTTGGTTTCAGGGTAAATGCCAATCGTGCGGCCGGTTTCTTTAGTCTTGGCTTTCGCCAGATCAATCACTTCTTGCAATGTAGGTATTTCAAATTGTCCATCGTATTTGGTGTTTTCCGGTCGATTAGCCGGAATACGCTCTTTGGCTCGCAGTGTTTTTAGCTCGGCTAAAGTAAAGTCTTCGGTAAACCAGCCGGTGTAATCTACATTATCAATTTTTTTAGTTTTTTTGCGAGCAGCAAACTCGGGCTTATCTGCCACATTGGTGGTGCCGGAGATTTCATTCTCATGCCTTGCTACTAATACGCCATCTTTAGTGCTCACCAAATCAGGCTCGATCACATCAGCGCCCGCTTCAATCGCCTTGGTATAAGCCGCAAGCGTGTGCTCCGGGCGCAAAGCCGATGCGCCGCGATGGCCAATCACTAACTTGGCCGGAAGAGGTGTTGCCACTGCTTGCGTAATCACTGGCAATGGATCGGCATCATCGCCACCGCATGCTGTAAGGCCCAGTGCGATAGCAAATAATGTAGCGGTAGACAGCGTTGTTAATTTAATAGGCAACATAGATAGGGTATCGAAAATGAAAGGTAAGCCAATCTAGCCAACTACGATGACATACTCATGACGATAAGCTTTGTCCACTATAAATAGCCGCCCCAGCGATTGCCGCTGAGGCGGCAACCAGCTTACTGAGTAAGCGCTTTATTACGTACTAACTCCAGCTCTGCGCGGCTAACACGCTGATCAGCTTGCAGCTGGGCCAGCAATTGCAATAGCTCTGCCCCTGGTGCAGCTTGCAGCAATAATACGGATTGAGTGCGAAATTTAACGCTCAAGCCGTACTGGCTGACAAGCGCCTGCTCATCCACCGCATTTTTCAGCTGCAATAAAACTGCGCCACTCACCGTAGCAGGCAAGCGCTCCTGCGCAGAGCCGAGCACATCGCCCGCATACAGCCCTGCTTCTGGCTCTGCCGCCATCCGGCGAATAATCTGTGGCTCAGAAGCGAGCGAAGCCGCTGGCGCAGACGCTGTATTGCCCTGCTTAAAATACGTTTTGCCATTCACTTGCACCGCTTCACCACTTACAGGCGGCAGCAAAACAGAAGGTGCGGCAATTACGGCCACATTGGCTGTGCACAATGCAGATAGCAAGATGATTGAATAACGATTCATATTCGGCTCCTTATTTATGCCCGATAAAGCGGATGGACCACGATTTTAAGAAACCATCCTGGCTGTTATTAGCTTGATCTACCGTTTCAACACTACGCGGGTTAGGAATCAACACGTTATATGGTGCATTAGCGCCATTGGTATCAATCACGCGCAGCTTCCATTGTCCCTTCGCCTTTTCACCGTAGAAGTGATGAGATAAAAGCCTTTGCTCGGTAAAGCCTTTGGATTCAAGCACCAAGCCGGTACGCGCAGATAAAATCACACTGCGTGTGCCCGATGGCGAAATCAGCTCCACCGACAAATCTTTAGCCCGCCCGTGATCAATATTCAAGCGCACTTGCACCGCTTCAACTGTCGAATTTTCATACTGCTGATAGCTGCTTTCTGCCCCCTTTACACTGGCATCCGGGATGCTGACATTTGCATCAATCTGCTTCCAGTCGCTGATTTCAAGCGCTGGTAAGGGGCGAGCATAAGACAAGGCCGCTTCCACTGCGCGATCCACATCAATCAGGCCAAAACCATAGAAATTATGGAATGAATAACCCGCCGCATTTTTTTGCCAGCCCGGAATCGCCAGATACTTTTGGGCTACCCCATCCTTGCCATTAAAGCTCAATTGCACACCCGGCTGACTAGCATCTACTTTACGCGCGGTTTTAATCAGAATATGGCGAATATCACGCCAGTTTAAAGCCGGGTTGGCCGATGCCACCAAGGCCAGTGCGCCCGATGTAACCGGTGCCGCAGACGATGTGCCATTCATGCGCGAGGTGTAATTGCAATTTGGATCAATCGCATTGCCACCATGCAACGTTGTGCTGCTATCGCCTTTGATATTCCAGCCACTTTCGCAGCTTGTCAGATCAGTGGTGACCATGGCGGGAGAATCCGTACCATACTCACCGCCTGGAGCCGTCAGCAAAACACTCGCCCCAACGGTGGAATAGGACGAGCGCACGCCGCTAGCATTCATGGCAGAAACAACGATGTTCCAGTAATTAGAATTAGTAGGATCAAGGCCGGCATCCTGCATTGGCAAGCCATCATTGCCACGCACAAAAGGCAACAAGTAAGCAGGCGAGCCATCATCTAAAGATACGCTCACCGCTTGATAATCATTACCCGCAGATTTTACAAACCAGGCACCACGGCCCCAGTGGCTATGGCGGGTCACTTCTTCATACACCTGCTCTTCTAATTGCAGCTGCAAATTGCTGGCTACATCGCCATTATTGGATGCAAGCGAAGGCGAGCCATAGCTCTGATTAAATACCCGCGAATCAGTATGCGCCTGCAATGGCGGATCGCCCGGCAGCTTGCCATGCGAATGCAAAAAGCCCTCGAATGACTGATTCAGCAGCCAGTTATAGCCTTTTAAGCCCGCTTTAGGTGCAACACCCCGGCCACCAATGCCATTAAAACCCACCGCTGCTGCAATCCCTGCCACAGCAGTACCGTGAGCATTGTGCGGGCTATCCGGACTTGGATCATCCGATCCCGTTACAAAATTCTTAGAGCCACGCTTAATATTTGCTGCCAGATCGGGGTGCTTAATTTCCAGACCATCATCAATCACAGCAATCGTCACCCCAGCACCACGAATACCGCGCTGAGTAGTGAAATCTAAATTCAAATCCATACCGGGCACACCACCCGATTTAGAAAAAGCATTCTGCCCCGTATTTTGCAAAAACCATTGCTGGCTAAGCAAAGGATCACCCGGAGTGAGCGGGTAATAACGATCCTGAACCGGCGTGGCACTGTAAGCATCAAGAACAAGCAGAGAGAGGGCAAGGCTAACCGCCGTTGCCAGAGTTTTTTGCTTCATAGACAGTCCCGTAGTTGACTGATGCGCTGAGGATTGACGGGCAAAATTCCAGCCCTAATCATGACAAGCACTGCAAGCAGTGATTTAAAATCCTAATGCAGCGCAGGGCAACAGGGGAAATATAATGTAAGAAAGCGCAAAGAAAGTAGCCAAAAACTGCACCTGAACTAGGCTTAAAAATAGCTAAGTGATTGTTATTACAGAAATACCAGATTGTTTCAAACAAGACTATGCCGTTGACATTTTGCAACACAATCGGATTGGCAAGCGATGTTTTTATGCTGTGCTTTAGGCGATACACGCTAGATTGAAGCGACGCCTAATATCACTGGCGTCGTTTGAAAAAATGAGCAATGAATGAGTTAATATTGAATATGCCAAATAAAGTCAATTTGATATTTAATTATTTATTATCAATTAAAAAAACAATTTATAATTAGTTCCCATACCCGTCTTCTCTACGTCTATACACACAAACATCATCCACCATATGATTAATTTTATTAGACATATCAATCTGCATACACTCCACACTGATATCTACCAGCGCGGGTTGATAAAACTAACCCACCCTACAAGACTATTTTGTCTGGTTGCAGGACCGACCTCCAATCGTTACATAAAATTACTGAAACAATATTTTTATCTTCTCATGCCGTTTTATTTTATTTCCTACGGACTCATTAATGTCCATTGCCCAAACACCGCTTTCTTCTTTTATTACTAAAGAAATTGAGCCTTTATTCTCGTGAAAATAACCTACCACTACTTTCAGATCTGAGACGTTCCCTTGAACACTAAACTTACACTGGATTGCTGAACCATGTTTAACCCATAGTCACTTTCTTTGAGAATCACTTGAATTTATCTTATTAAAAATCCACCTCTTACCATAATTTGATTGACAATCTACACGGTCCACTCTGTATTTTGATTGGTTAATAACACTCAAATCTAAGCTAAAAAAATAATACATAACACTTATAAATATCAAACTCAAAAAAATTAACACTAGCATTGCAATTTTCATTGATACACCTCGCTCATCAGCCGTGGTTTAGGCAAAACTTTTCCTGTTTTACCTCTCCCTGTCATCAACCTATTGAAATTTTCTCGACGTAGCCGCTCGCAATCCCCCACAAAACCAGCTCATACGCATCTCTGAATGCTCCGTTATTCAGCCCCCCTTTCAAACACCGGTACGTAATAATTGCTAATTATTTATTTTTAATAACCCATGCACCTCAGGAGAAAACCCAACTGGAAATATAGTCGTGGCATCATACAAACAACCATCAAAAGTCACCTCGTCCAATACAGTACTAGTAAAGTCTGCACCGTATAGAATGACTTCTCCCCCCATATTGTCTTTAAGAAAAGAAGCAGATCGAAGATCTGCATTGGCAAAGCAAACCTGCTCAAATCCGCCACCTATAAATTTTGCATTATTTAATACTGCACCTGAGAAATTAGCACCCAAAGCCATACACAAGTAAAATTCAGCCTGAGTCAAATCTGCATTAGAAAAATCACTACGAAACAGACAAACTCCTTCAAAAATTGCGTTTTTAAAGACACCACCACTTAGATTGCAATCATCCAGAAATCCACCATTAAACTTTGCTCCTAAGTTGAGCTCCATATGGCTGTCCACAAATCCAATCACTTTCAAATCACTCCCCAATTAGTGTACAAAGTACGAAGAAAAAAAATGATCGCACTTCCCTCAGCAGACATAATTTTTTAGGTATTTATTATCCCCGATAATATTCCACATACAGTACTGATTACTATTTCTTTTATTATTGAATAGCTTTTTTACTTGAAAACAAGTTTCATTGCCACTCGAAACTAGAGGGGATAAAGCAAGAGGCTATGTGGCCTGTGCCAAAATGCCACCAAATGCCATGCTCAGCTGTTTATCCCCTGTAACCACCTACTCTGTACACCGTAAGCGTATCGCCATCCTCCATAAAAAAAGGCCACTTATAAAAGTGGCCTTTAATGAATAACATCGCTTCTTTTGAACCAGAGCACTCAAACTAGCTCGCCTTCTGCTCCCATTCTTTTACAAAAAGACACAACCCCCTAAATCTTAAAATACAGAAGTAATAAGGAACATGTCATTTCCACCGGCTGGCAATCGTGCCTGTTTGCCCGGTGCTGGTGGTGTAAACCACGTCCATATTATTTCCGCCTTTGGCTCTGATGATTAAGCTGCTGTTTTTTGCGCCCAAGGCACGCAGATCGCCGGATACGGGGTAAATTTTATCGGCGGCAGTCCAGGTGAATTTGGTGTCTGGCACCATACTATCCACGTTGAAAGTATAGCCTTTGCTGGTGGTTAATAAGCCCGCTAGGGAGAAGCTGTTATTCCCTGTATTGCTTGTTCCCAAACCGATAACCTGCGTGGATTTCACACTGGAGATTGAAGCCGTGCCCAGCGCGTTAACAAGTCGCACACTTTCTGCAGTGTAGCTGGTGGTGTCACTCACATCTTTTTGCCAGTTTTTAGTTTGCTTATAGTTATTAACCAGTTGGCTAGTCACGCCAAGCGGGCTGGTCACCGTGACATCCACTCGCGAAGCGCTGAATGTAGTTTGCCCCGTAAGCTGATGAAAACTACCGTCAAACGTCAGTATTTCATCTTCAAGCGCCAGATCATATTTCTGATTAATGCTTATGCCAAATGCAGTCATCGTATGGGCATAATTGGTGAGTTTTGAATTGCGTGTCACGCTCTTCCAGCCACTCCAGAAAAGATTGCTGCCGTTCACAATGGATCTATTGCCTGTAGCGGTTCTTTCCATCTTGTCAGCGGTTTCGGCCAAGGATGAATATTTCCCCCACACTTGGGTTGTTGTTCCTTGGTAAGTACCATCTGCCTGCCTTGTAAAATCAAAGGTATATACCGCTCCTGGAGCGCTTTGGCTTGCTTCCTGATAGGTCACCACACCTGCGCTGTTTTTATTTAAGTAAGAAAAACTATTAAGCGTTTTTGTCCCTTTCAGGCTTTGCAATACAAAGTTAGCATCAACTTGCTGGATTGTTTCATCGGTGTAGTCTTCCTGGAATACACTGCTTGAATTATCTGCACCTATCGTAGTGGTATCTTTTTTGTAATAAAGCGTACCTGAAAGCTTATAGAAAGAGCTAAACGTCACATTGCTAAGCGCGCCCGTTTCTTCAAAGCCATTCTGGGTAGAGCTGCCACTATTGCAATTGGCGTATACCGTTTTTTCCATATCGCCCGCTTGATCCAGCTGGTGATTATTATTGGCGTCTACCACCGTCACAGTGCGCGTACCGCCTGAGCTGCAGGCAAATACACCCGCAGTGGCCACATTACTTGCACCACCCGCAGGAACAAGGCTACCTGCAGCCATCTTACTGCTTGGAAGACGAGCCCCCTGCCCTGAGCTGCCATTACCAAATAAATTGGTATCCGATAAAAAGCTCAACATAAAGGCGTTGCCATCGGCAGCCATCAAGGCGGCTGTTGTAGGTGTTACTTCGCTCAGCACTTCGGTTTGCAATTCAGCCCCACCCCAGGTTGTGGTGGCTTGGTTGATGCTGGCATCAAGCCGCTCGGCTAAATCTGCGCCGTAGGCTAAATCGCTGGGCGTAATTGAAATATCAATTTTATTATTGTCTTTAATGTCTTCAACCAGCTGCTTCGTAAAGGCCAGCGCAGGGGTAGTCAATTTATTGTTAAACGCCTGAGCCGCAAAAGCTAAACCAGAAAGCACGGCACCATAACGCCCCGCAGGGGTTGCCGCGAGTGTTGCCAAGCCTTTGGTATCATCAATAAAGGTAGGCAAGAGGGTGATATCCGTGATTTTATTGCGTTCGGCCAGCTTGGTATTGAATTCGGTTTTGATGTAATCATTGGCTTCTTGCATGCTGGTGGCTGTCAATGCGGCTTCGCTGCCCGCTTTTTTAATGGCGTATTGATATGCGGCTTCGGTAAAAGGATTTGCGCTAAAGTTGCTATTTAAATTAGGCAATAAAACACGTAAGGAGCTGGTACCTAAAGACACCCATTCACGGCGGGCTTCATCAAAATATTCGCCATTAGCTTTAGGCGTAAACGTTGCGATAAACGGCCCGGCTTGCGTGCCAGGGAAAATAGAAACGAGGCCAGAAGTAAGATCAGCACTCGCCAGTACCGTGCCATCAACCTTGCTAATACTCACAACAACATTACGCATCATCGACAAGCCACCACCACCACCCACCCCGCCGCCGGTACTGCCTCCCCCAGAATTACCCCCGCAGCCATTACCACACGCACCACCACCACCTTGCATACGAAGCGGTACATCGGCACTGGCCGCTCCAGAGGCCGTATCCGAGCCACCACCACCTCCGCCACATGCGCTAAGAACGGCCGCTGCCAAGATAGATAATGCGAGTGTCGCTTTCATTACGTGCTCTCCAAGGATGCTCTTGGTATCAGCGAGGATCACTGGCCAAGTTGGGCGAATAAAGTTCTTTGGAGGTTAGTAATGTTTAAGCTATGTTCCAATAGATTAATGATGGGCGGCTTGCTGACATTATTTTTAATAATTTCAATAAATTACATTACAAAATTACGTGTAATTAATCAAAAAATCTGACGCATATATATACAAATATGACAGTATCCACTCAATGAATCGGTAAAAAAACCCGTGTCAGGGTAATAACAAAACCATCCTAAAATGCACTTACCAGCGGCTTTATACATTGTAAAAAACCGTGCACGCCCAGCCCAGTTAGCGTGCCATTTTCTGCTCTAAGTGCTTCAGCACCGCCGCCAGCTCAGGGTTTCTGGGGTCAAGCACTTGCAAGCGTTTTAAGGTTTTATAAACGGCGCTCCAATTTTGGGCATTCCATTGCTCTTGTAATAAAAACAAATCGGCAGATGGATTATCCGCATCTAATTCCTTACGTGCCTGCTCTGCAATAGCGGCGCTTTCATCCGACTCACTCACGGCCCGTACATTAATAATGCCGCCCATTTGTTTAATCGACGTAAGCGTGCCGCCCACCTGTCCCAAATGGCTACGCAGCGCAGCGGGCAGGGTTTTAATTTGTGCAGCGGGCTTGTGATTGCTCTCTTCTGCCGCATCGCTCAAGAGTTTTAAACGTGCGGGGCCTTGCCAGATTTCATGGCGGCCCGAATCGATCCACACTAGCTGCACTTCGGCAGTCTCTGGTAAAAGCAGCTGATCACCGGCAAGTAGCTTTACATAGGGCTTTAATACTTTTGCTTCTCCCTTATTGCTAAGCTGTAAGGCTTGCCTTGTTTTTAGCACCACAATATTTTCAGCAGCAAAGCAAAAGCTCGCCATAACCAGCCCCAGCAACGCACTAATGTGGATCCATTTCATGTTCTTGCTCCTTATTGGAAGCCATACCCAGCCCATGCACGGCATAAACCACCACCGGCTCGGCTCGGCCCTTTACTAATAAAGAAGTGGCATCGCCCGTAACAACACCCGCCACAGCCTGCACCGTTTCGTGGCTTGCCACCACCACACAGCCCAGCGTTTTACCCAAGCCTTCTAAACGCGCCGCCACATTGACGGTGTCTCCTATGGCGGTGTAATCGGTTTTTAAGCTGGAACCAATATTGCCAATTACTAAGGGGCCGGTATGTAAGCCCACGCCAATTGCAAAATCAGAAAAAGAGTGAGAGGGAAAACGCTGGTCCACCCAGGCCGACATCTCACGCGCAGCTGCCTCCAAAGCCAGGCCAGCAGCAACGGCCCGGCGGGCATGATCAGGATGGCGCAGCGGCGTGCCGAATTCCACCATCATAGCGTCACCAATCAGCTTATCTACCGTGCCGCCGTATTGCCAGGCAATGGCGCAGGCACGCTCAAACCACGCATTCAGTAGCTCCACTACATCTTCGGGCTTTAAAAGCTCAGATAAACTGGTAAAACTGCGAATATCGCAAAACAGCACCGTCGCCACCACGCGCTCCCCGCCCATCACTGGCATGGTATCGCTCTCGGCCATTTGCTTCACAATCGCAGGGGACACAAAGCGGCCAAATAACTCGGTTAAATAACGCTGTTTACGGGCGGCTCTGTTCAGCTTTAATAAAATAGCGGCCAGCATTGCGCTGGCAATAGCGATTTGCACGGGGAATACCGGCCAAAGTAGATCTTGCAAAAACACCAGATAAGCCACAGCAATAGGTAATAATAAAATCAGAATTCCCGTTGGTAGTAGCCATTTATGATTCAGAAAAATAAAGCCGTATAAAAGACTAAGCGCAATCAACAGCAAGTTAAGATATTGCCAATGGATTGCGGGCGTCATTAGCCGCCTGCCAGAGAGCAACATTTCGGCACTCTGCGCCAGTATTTCCGGGCCACTCATCAGGGCATGCCCCATGCCCATACCATAAGGTGTGAGATGCCAATCCTGCATGCCGGTATACGCGCCGCCCAGCACTAAAGCCTTACCTTTGAGCGCTAAAACTTGCGGATCTTGCAAAGCTTGCTTAGCCAATAAACGGTGCATGGCAATTTGCGGCACGGTACCGGGCGGCCCCAGCCATGCAATGCGTTGCGGTGATGAATTTCGATCAATCACCTGCCCGCCCAAATGCCATTTTTTTGCCTTAGCCTGCTGATTGCTATAGCGCAAAGCCAAAAGCAAGGGCATGGATAGCACAGGGCTTCCTTCAGCCTCGTCATGCCAAACCAAGGGAATACGCCGCACAATGCCATCACCATCTGCGGGTAAATCAACTCGCCCCAGATGATGGCCCAGATCAAAATCAGGAACGGCAATGGTGTAAGCCGTAGCAGGTAGCTGTAGCCGGTCAGCCTGCTTCAGTGCAGGCAGTAGGAGTGATTCTTGCCCAATCAAGGCGCGTATGGGCTGATCAAAATCCCCCGCCTTGGGGCTTTCATGTTCGGCCAACCATTGCTCAGCGCTGATGCCGAGCATAAAGTCGAGCGCAATCACTTTGGCCCCCGCATCAACAGCGGTTTGAGCGGCACGGGCAAATAAAGGGGAAAAAAATGCAAGAGGGGTGTCGGGATATTGCGCCAGCGTGGCGTCATCTACCGTCAACAAAACCACGTGCGATGCGGGTGTACGCGCCCCAGCCAGCCGATGAAATACATCACGATATAACTCATCGGCCCCAGCACAAAAATGCAAGCCCAGACAGCTGGCCCCTATCACCACGCAGCTTGCCAACACAATACGGATCGATTTGTGCATAGATCATGATCCTGGCGAGCTCTGTTAACGTTGATTTGCGCTAAGCCAGACAACATCAATAAAGCTCAGGGCATCACATAGGTATAGCTAGATTTATTTTGCTTGCGAGGCGTTTTTCTTCTCTAGCACAGGAAAACCTGCTTTATTCAGCGTTGCGCTCCAAATCAGCTTATCCCAAGGGCTAAGCACTTTTTTGCCCATCACCAACACAGGAGTACGAACGGAAAGGCTGCCAACCAGATTAATAAACTCAATCATCTGAGGCTCTGAACGACTGGGATTTTTTAACTCATAATTAATTTTGCGGCTATCAAGCAGCTCTACCGCATCGCTACAAGGCTTGCCGCATTCTGGCGAAACATACAACACCATAGCTGCCTGATCTTGCGGCTGGCTAGCTGCGCTGCTTTGCACGCGAATATGCCTTTCCCGCGCATTTTGCCCCGGCGCAGGCTGATCTGAATAAAACACCCGGCCATCTGCATCTCGCCATTGATAAACCTTGGCAGCAAAAGCGGGCGTAGCAAGTACACAAACCCAAAATAAAAATGAAATTTTCATACATAAACCTTAAAAACGAATCGCTCATCCATAAGCAGGACATTATAGCCATCAGCCTTGTTGCCCCATTAGCTCAATCCCCCTGCAAACAATCAATTGCCCTTTATTCTTAGGCATAAATAATGATCGGCTTACTCCGCTTAGCTAAATAAACCACAGTATTCTGCCGTTTATCTGGCCTACACGAAAAAATATTATCTCTCGTTTTTCTCTTAGGCTAACGCATGCGTCTAGCCACTAAAGCCGCGCGCTGCCTCAGTTTCTCTATTATTTCAATCTAATTAATTGCTAAGCAACCCACAATTAAACAACTGTTTTATAAGGGTTTTCCTATAAATAAACCCTATTGATTTATTAAAAACCCGAGCTTAGTATCGATTAAATCAAATCGAGTGATTTATCAGAAACGCCGATTTGATGGGGTAACCCTCAGGCCAGACTGCCTATTCTTTGGAGAAGAGAAATGCTGCAAACCCGTATCTGTATTGCCCTTGCCTTTATCGCCGCACCCGTTTTTGCCAGCGAGCCAGTCATTGGCCTGATTACTAAAACTGAAACCAATCCTTTCTTTGTAAAAATGAAAGAGGGAGCGACTGCCGAGGCTAAAGCCAAGGGCGCCAAACTGCTTTCTGCCTCGGGCAAGGCCGATGGCGATAATGCAGGCCAGGTCACCGCCATTGAAAACATGATTGCAGCAGGGGCCAAAACCATTCTGATTGCCCCAAGTGACTCCAAAGCGATTGTGCCCACCATTAAAAAAGCCCGCGAAAAAGGCGTGCTGATTATTGCGCTCGATAGCCCGACCGATCCGGCGAACGCCACCGATGCGCTTTTTGCAACCGATAACTTTAAAGCGGGTGTCTTGATCGGTGAATATGCCAAGGCCACGTTTGCGGGCAAACCTGCCAAAATCGCCACACTCGATTTACTGCCAGGCCACCCCGTCGGTGCGCAACGCCACAATGGCTTTTTACAAGGCTTTGGCTTGCAATCCTTTGACGCAAAAAACAATGAATTAGCCAAGCCCGCTGCTGTGGTTTGTATGGCGGACAGCTTTGGCGATCAGGCCAAAGGCCAGACCGCCATGGAAAACTGTCTGCAAAAAAACCCGGATATCAATCTGGTTTACACCATTAACGAGCCAGCCGCCGCCGGTGCATTTAATGCACTGAAAAAAGCCGGTAAAGAAAAAGGCGTACTGATTGTTTCGGTAGATGGCGGATGCCAAGGAATTAAAGACCTTAAAAACGGCAAGATCGCCGCTACATCACAACAATACCCGCTAAAAATGGCCGCAATGGGCGTAGCTGCAGGTGTTGAATACGCAAAAACAGGCAAAAAACCATCGGGCTATACCGATACCGGCGTCACCCTGATCGCCAATAAAGCGATTGCTGGCGTAGATAGCAAAGACAGTAAAACCGGCATGGATATGTGCTGGGGCAATAAGTAAGCAGTCATTTGCAGGCACAAAGATCAAGCGCAACTGATCTGCGTGCCTGCCGCACTTTTATCAAAAAAGAGGTTATCTATGCCGAGTTGGAAAGATCACATCCCGTCTATCGGCACTCTGGGGCCATTTCTGGCGCTGCTGCTGGCCTGCGGTTTTTTCTCGTTTCAAAGCGAGCAGTTTTTAACTGGCGCGAATTTCTCGCTGATTTTGCAGCAGATTATGGTGGTGGGGCTGATTGCGATTGGCCAAACGCTGATTATTTTAACCGCCGGAATCGATCTATCCTGTGGCATGGTGATGGCGCTTGGCGGCGTAGTGATGACCAAAGTGGCCAATGATTATGGCTTACATCCAATCGTCGCGATTTCCATCGGCCTTGCTGTTACCGCAGGCTTTGGATTACTGAATGGCCTGCTTGTTACCCGCATTAAGCTGCCACCTTTTATTGTGACACTCGGCACAATGAATATCGCTTTTGCCATTACCCAGCTTTATTCAGGCTCGCAAACCATTACCGATTTGCCCGCCGCCATGACCTTTTTTGGCAACACCTTTGGCATAGGCCAAACCCAGGTCGCCTATGGCACGGTGCTGATGCTGGCCTGCTATGCACTCAGCTGGATCTGGCTAAGGGAAACCGCACAGGGCCGCCATATTTATGCCGTGGGTAATAATCCGGAAGCCACCCGCCTTACTGGCATCGCAACCCACCGCGTCATCCTGATGGTGTATGTACTGGCAGGGCTGTGCTACGGCGTGGCATCGCTGCTCTCGGTGGCGCGTACCGGTGTGGGCGACCCGAATGCAGGGCAAACAGAAAACCTTGATGCGATTACCGCCGTGGTACTCGGTGGCACCAGCTTATTTGGCGGGCGCGGCGTGATTATTGGCTCTTTAATTGGCGCAATGATTGTGGGTGTATTCCGTAATGGCCTGACGCTGATGGGCGTGTCGTCGGTTTACCAAATTTTAATCACCGGTATTTTGGTTATTCTGGCTGTGGCCACCGATCAACTGTCCCGTAAAGGAGGCCGATAATGAGCCAAAATACACGCCCTTTAGTGATTGAAGCCAAGGGCCTCGTCAAGCGTTATGGACAAGTTGTCGCCCTCGATGGTGCTGATTTTGAGCTGCGCGCCGGGGAAATTCTGGCCGTGATTGGCGACAATGGCGCGGGTAAATCTTCCCTGATCAAAGCCTTATCCGGCGCAAGCACGCCAGACAGCGGCGAAATTTTGCTCGATGGCCAAAACGTCTGCTTTAAAAGCCCCATCGAAGCGCGCCGTGCAGGCATCGAAACTGTTTACCAAGACTTAGCCGTGGCCCCCGCCATGACGATTGCCGAAAACTTATTTATGGGCCGCGAAATCCGCCGATCCGGCCTCTTAGGCAGCCTTGGTTTTCTGGATAAAAAGCGCATGCTTAAAGACAGCATTGCCTATATGCAAGCACTAAAAATCGGCATCCGCTCGATGACGCAAGCCGTAGAAACGCTCTCTGGCGGCCAGCGCCAAGGCGTTGCCGTAGCTCGTGCAGCAGCCTTTGCCCGTCATGTAGTGATCATGGACGAGCCCACTGCAGCGCTTGGGGTCAAAGAAGGCAATATGGTGCTGGAGCTGATCCGCAATGTGCGCGACCGTGGCCTGCCGGTGGTGCTGATCAGCCACAATATGCCGCATGTTTTTGAAATCGCCGACCGCATCCACGTCGCCCGCCTAGGCCGCCGCGCCGCCATCCTCAACCCCAAAGCCATCACCATGAGCGACGCCGTAGCAGTGATGACGGGAGCGATGAAGCCGGAGGATATCCCGGCAGAGTGGCTGGCGAATTAAGCAAAAGATGGAAATGGAATGCTAAAAAAAGGCGAGTTTCATCACATAGGCACTAAGCCATTTATTTTTGCTTTAGCAAACAACGAAAAAACGTAATGACCACTCTAGTTGCATGGGGCTTAAAAATCCCCTTGAAGCACGCCGAAGCGAGGAATAAGCGGCTCGGGGTTTCGGAAAAGGGGTAGCGAGGCAGCGAGCGAGCAGCCTTTTTCGCCGAGCCGATTATCCGCAGTTAGGGGCCTTCGTGCTGGCTGGGGCGGCCTTCTTTGGCTTCGTTTCTTGGCCGCGCAAGAAAGGAAGGTCCAGCGGGACGCCCGCACCTAAATCAACGTGCCGAAGGCACTAATTAAATAAGTCTTTATATTTTGGTTAGTGCACAGGGGATGCCCCCCAAGTGGCCCAGCCCCCAGCCAGAAAAACCCAAGGAGAACATGATGCTTAAAGGAATAGACCCCCTCCTCACCCCTGAATTACTCAAGGTACTGGCTGAAATGGGCCACGGTAATGAAATTGTTATTGCCGATGCCAACTTTACGGCGGCCTCGCTGGCAGCGGGCAAGCCCTTGATTCACCTCTCTGGTGTTGGCATTGCCCGCACGGTTAAAGCCGTAATGAGCTTGCTGCCCCTTGATCAGGACGTCAGCCAGCCGATTGCCTTTATGCAAGTCAGCCATCAGCCCGCAGGCTGGTGCAGCGCACTGCAAAAACATGTTATCGACGAGCTGCAAGCAGATGGCCATGCAGAAGAAAGCCAATGTGAAGCAATCGAGCGATTTGCTTTCTATGAACGCGTGAAGCAAGCTTACGCGATTGTGCTAACGGGCGAATTGCAGCCTTACGGCAATTTCATACTAAAAAAAGGAGTGATTTGTGAGCCTCTCGCCGGATAAAGCATCCGCCGCAGCCAGTAATCTCAAGCCAAGGGGCTCGTCTCAAGGCGGCATGCGCCAATACAACGAACGTGTTGTGCTACAAGCGATTCGGCTCAATGGTCGCCTGCCGGGGGCAGAGATTGCTAGGCTGACCCGCCTAACTGCGCAATCGATCTCGCTGATTACCAAGCGACTGCTCGAAGACGAGTTACTCATCAAAGAAACACCGCAGCGCGGCAAAGTAGGCCAGCCCTCAGTACCGCTAGCGCTCAATCCCGATGGCGCGTTTGCCATCGGCATAAAAGTAGGCCGCCGCAGCTTAGATATCTTACTGGTAGATTTTACCTGCACGGTGCGTGAGCGCTGGAATCTAAGCTATAGCTTTGCCGATCCTGAGCAAATCCTGACGCATCTTGCCGATTGCCTAGCCAAAATCAAAGCCAAGCTCAGCCCTCATCTATGGGAGCGTGTGCAAGGTATCGGCATTGCAGCACCACTGCATATCGGCGGCTGGCAACAATTACTAGGGCTGGATGCTGACGTCGTCGCCCGCTGGGAGCGTTTTCAGCTCAAGACAGAAATCGCCGCCCTCACCGGCCTGCCGGTGCAATCAATTAAAGACACCACCGCCGCCTGCGTGGCCGAGCTAGTGGCCGGGCGTGGCCGTGATGTGCGCAATTTTGTTTATGTATTTGTGGATACCTTTATCGGCGGCGGTTTGGTGCTAGACAGCCATTTACATATCGGTAAACACGGCAATGCTGGCGCTTTAGGATCATTATCGCTAGGAATAACAGGCAGCGCGAACAGCCCACAACTACTGAATGTGGCCTCGCTCTACAAACTGGAAAGCCGCTTTATTGCAGCGGGATTGGATGGCAGAGCCACCAGCGATGAGCGCGCCGCCAGCGCGGCCTATTGGCCACATACCCAAGCTTGGATCGCCGAAACCGCCCCGCCCATTGCCTTTGCCATGCTCAACAGCAGCTGCCTACTGGATTTAGAAGGCGTGATTCTAGACGGCTGCTTTTGTAGCGCAGTAAAAGAAGCACTAATTCAGGCAGTAGTCACCGCCATGCAGGATTTCAACTGGGAAGGCGTCGTACCACCGCAGGTCTTAGCGGGAACAATAGGCTCTGACGCTCGCGCCTTAGGTGGAGCACTGCTGCCGCTCTATGCCAACTTCGCCCCCGACCGCGATTTGTTTTTGAAACTAGATGGCTAAAATCAGCTCCAACCTTCAACACCATCCATTTCTAATCATTACAAGGCCTCCGCATGCCCTCCTCCACCCCTGACACTTTTCCGACTTTTATCGCCGCCGGTGAAGCGCTCACCGATATGATTCGCCTTGATGGCGAAAACTGGGCCAGTAAAGTAGGCGGCTCAACGTGGAATGTAGCGCGCGTGCTGGCAAGCTTTGGTCTACCTAGCGCTTTTGCAGGCGCAATCAGCAAAGATTGCTTTGGTGAGGATTTGTATCAGGCATCGCTCGCTGCCGGGCTGGATTTACGTTTTTTACAGCAGTTGGATAAATCACCGCTGATGGCTATAGTGCCATCCGCCAAGCCGCCACAATACTTTTTTGTGGGCAACGATTCGGCCGATTTATATTTTGACCCGCAAACCTTGCCCTCCGGCTGGCAAAGCAATGTGCGCTGGGTGCATTTTGGCGGAATCAGCCTTGCTCGCCAGCCTTTAGCCACCAAGCTAGTTACCCTGGCAAAAAACTTAAAAGCCCAAGGGGTAAAGATTAGCTACGATCCTAATCACAGAATTCTGATGGATGAGCAATACGACGCTACTTTCAGAACAATGAGCGAGCTGGCCGATGTGATTAAAGTATCCGACGAAGATCTCGTCGGATTATTTCGTAGCAATGATCTTGATCAAGCGTTTACAACACTCAGAAGCTGGAATCCACAAGCGCATATTTTGTATACCAGAGGCGCCGATGGTGCATCTTTGTTTACCCCAAATGACATCGTTACTGCAGACGCTATTCAGGTGCAGGTAGCAGATAGCGTTGGCGCAGGAGATGCATCAATAGGCGGGCTGATTTATAGCCTGATGAGCTGGCCAGAGCGCGAAACCCGCGAGCATCTCTTTTTTGCAATCGCCAGCGGTGCCGCCGCCTGCATGCACCACGGTGCAACACCGCCCAGCTTAGACACAATCAACAGCCTCTACACACGCTAACTCCACCATCAATCATTTAATGCCCGGCAGGCTCTTCATGCTTAGCCGCTGGTTTAGCCGTGCTTTCTACAGGTTTGGCAGGAGCACTGCTGTTTTGCTTCATACATTCTTTCCACGCCGCACTACCCTTACCGCCCCCTGCAGGCAGCACACAATCACCACCGCCAAATTTTACATAGCCACCGCCTGCTGGCTTAATATCTGCACCAGCTTTGGACGCTTCACCATGCGCAGCAGGAGCAGCATGCTCGCTGCTGCCTCCCGCTTTAGCCCCACTACGACGCTCTAAATCTTCAACTTTAACTTCGAGCTCTTCTGCTTCAATTTTCTTTGCTTTTACTTCTTTTTTTAATTCATTAATTTTTGTTTCCAGCTCTTTGCGCGTTTCAATGGTTTCTTCAAAAGCAACCTTCAAACGCGCAATTTGCTCGATATAGTGCGTTCTTTCAAAATTACGCTTAGTCATGCCAATTGCAATACCAATAATAAGCACTAAAAGAAAGCCGATAAAACCACCCGCTATAATCAGCTTCAGGCGGTTTTTCTCCAAAAAAGAAGGACTGGGAGAGCCATCAACCTCATGTCCTTCATGTGGGTTTGCCGGTGCTGCAGCATGATCACTCATTATTTTGTTTCCAGATTAAGGTAAGTTTACTTCTCCCTGACGCTCAAAGCTTACACCATCAGGACGTAATGGTAGAAACAGTTTACCTTTAATACGATAGGCGATTGGCTTGCCACTTGCTTGCAGAGCATTAAATTGTTGGATAAAAGTACTCAAAGATGTAGTGACATTCAGCTTCACCACAACCGAGCCTAGCTTAGGTAAAGTAAGCGAATCACTGGAAACGCCATCCGCAAACGGCTTGCCATTTACGTCAAGGCTCAGTTGCACACCATTAATCGCCACAGAAACATCATTGGGGTTGGTCACCCGCAAATTCAGCACAAAGCGTTGCTCTAGTAAGCCAATTTCAGCCACACTCAAGCCTGCAAGGCTGACGGTAGGCTTTTCAAACTGGCTGGGAAAACTAGCGCAGCCTGTCAGTAGCGCAAGCAGTAATAAGCCGCTGTGAAATCTTTTAAACATTCATCATCTCTTGCAAACGACGGCCCAATTCACCATCAAGCGGCATAGCACCGGGCGTATTTGCATGAATAACCGCAATGGTTACATCCGCTTCGGCAACCAATTTATCATTATCTACCCGCACAATACGCTGATGAATAATCCCTTCTTTTTCGCTTAAATGAACCATACGGGTTTCTATTCTCAGTACATCACCCATCGTGGCCGGACGCTTATAGCGGATATCAATTCGGCTAATCACTAAAGCCAGCTTTTCCTGAGTAAACCACTCTAAACCACCGCTTTCATCGACTAATGCCCAGCGAGCTTCTTCTAAAAACTCTAAATAGCGTGCGTTATTAACATGACCATATAAATCCAAATGATAGCCGCGAACCTTGATTTCTGTGGCTTGAGCCATGTTCTTCCCCTAAATGTGAAAATTTTTAGCAATCTTAACTTTGAAATTAATCCATGTCTTCGGGATAATCCCCGCATGCATCGTCCTACTATAGATTGGCGACACTCTCGCCCCTTCCGAATTTGCCTGCTTTTGCTCGTCATGCTTGTGACGCTGCTTGGCACCTTGCCCTATTTTATCTCTTTTGATCTGATCAAAAGTGAGCTATCCGGCATGCTGGAAAAAGACACCAAGCGGCAGCTCACCATACGCGGTGACGCTCGCTTTGTCTTGCTGCCCCAGCCTGCATTACTTTTAGATAATGTCACGCTGACCGAGCCTGGCGAAGCCACTATTTTCTCGCATGCCGATCGGGTTCGTGTAGAGCTAAGCCTTTGGCCTTTACTCATCGGTAAAGGAAAAATCAAAGCGCTAGATTTTGAAAAGCCAGAGCTGAATGTGATTCGCCGTGAAGATGGCACTTATAATTTTGAAGATTTACTTACACCCAAAGCACAGACCAAAGAGCTGAGTTTCTCGCTCGATACCGTCCATTTTACCGAAGCCGCGTTTAAACTTTCTGATGAGTTTTTAGGCGAAAGCCTGCGGATATCACGCCTCAACCTCACCATGAAAAACCTATCCGACCCTAAGGCCGGACGCTTAGATTTAGATGGTATGTTGCTAATTGGTGACAGCAATCGGCCAGTGCAATGGCAAGGCAGCTTAAATGCCACTGCTGCCATGCGTTACCACGAGGCGGACAATCGCTTACTATTTGCTGACTTAATGCTTGAGCTAGAACAAAAAGGGGGCAGCTCACCAGAGCTGCGCCTGCAAGATGTAAAAGTCAGCGCAGTGGGCAATTTGGTTTATGGCTGGCAACCGCTGCGCTTTAATGGCGGTGAGCTTAAATTAAGCGCATCCGGCCAGCGTGCCGGGCAAAACTGGAAAGGTGAGTTGGATGTGCCGGAAATCATTATTGCTAAAGACGCACTTAATCTTAATCGCCTGAAATTAAATGTAGATATGCAAAGCCCGAGCGGGCAACTGAGTGCTAAAGCCACTATTCCTAAGCTGGCAGGCCTGGCGCAAGGCTTGCTGCGCACAGAGGCGGCCAGCTTTGAAGTCAAATTAAATAGCCCAGAGCAAAACCTGGCCCTGTCTTTTGCCAGCCCATTAGAATTACTCAATGGCAGTATCGCAAGATTGCCTGCCTATCGCCTTATCGGTAGCTACACCAACCGCAATTTGCCGCGTGGCGCAATCGGGCTGGATCTAAACGGCGCAGGTACGCTTAATTTACAAGCAGAATCGCTCAGCCTTAATAGCCAAGGGCAGCTGGATAAATCGCCGGTTAAAGCACAAATCGAAGTCAAAGACTTTGTTCGCCCCCATTACGCTGTAGACGTTGATTTAAACAAACTCGATTTATCGCCTTACTTGCCCGTCGTAGCAGCAGGGGCAAAAACAGTGAATCCCGATAAGCCTTTTGATTTTTGGTGGCTGAATAATCTGGATGCCAGCGGCAAGCTTAAGATTGGCGAGCTGGCGATGCAAAAGTTGCATATCAATGATATCTCTCTGGAATTTGCAGCAAAAAACCGCAAACTTAATTTAAACCCTTTGGCTGCCAACCTTTATGAAGGCCAGCTCACAGGTAGCTTAGAAGTCGATGCCAGCAAGAAAAGCGCTTCTTTCCGCGTGCAGCAAAAGCTGGCCAATATGAATATCAATGCCCTGCTCGCCGATGTAATCGACACCAGCCGTTTTGAAGGCCGTGGCCATTTGGATTTAGACGTGTCTGCCGTGGGCAATCAGCTCAGCGATTTGCGCCGCACTGCGGGTGGCAATGTGCGGCTCTTGTTAAATCAGGGTGCAGTGCGGGGTATCGACTTAGAAGCGCTGCTGCGCACAGCCAGCCGGCAAATCAGTTTAATGAACGGCGAAGCACGCCCTTCGCTTAATCTGGAAGCTAAAACCAGCTTTAGCGAATTACGCTCTACCCTTGTGCTAAAACACGGTGTTGCCAGCAATAACGACTTATCGGTTACGGCCGGTATTCTGAAGCTCAATGGCGGTGGCACACTCGACTTAAACAGCAATGCCATCAATTACAGTATGAGCGCCAGTGCGAACCCCAAAGTGCCTGAGCTAAAAGGCTTATCGGGGTTAACGCTGCCTATTCAACTTTCTGGCGCACTGAATGCCCCCGAATACCATATCGATTACGCCAGCTTAAAAGAGCAAATTTTGCTGAAACAAAAAGCCGCCTCTGAAACACAGGCGGCAGAAGCTTCGGCCAAGCGAAAAGCACTGGCACAAGCAGCAACCCAGAAAATAGCTAAAGCCGCTGCTGATAAAAAAGCAGCGGATGCCGCAGCCAAAAAAACCAATAAATCCACACTTAAAAAGACAGAAAAACCCCATAAATGAGCGATTTTTCCCAGCGTTTAATCGCTTGGCAGGCCGTACACGGCCGCCACAATCTACCTTGGCAAGTGTCAGACCCTTACCGCGTTTGGCTAAGCGAAATTATGCTGCAGCAAACACAGGTCGCCACCGTCATCCCCTATTACCAACAATTTTTAGAGCGTTTTCCAGATGTAGCCAGCCTGGCAGCAGCCAGCTCGGACGACGTGCTCGCCAGATGGAGCGGCCTTGGCTACTACAGCCGCGCCCGCAATCTGCATAAAGCCGCGCAAATGGTGATGGAACGCTTTGAAGGCCAGTTTCCACGCACACCAGCCCTGCTCGCAGAGCTGCCCGGCGTAGGGCCCTCTACGGCAGCGGCCATTGCCGCATTCAGCTTTGGCGCACAAGCCGCCATTCTGGATGGCAATGTAAAGCGCGTACTGGCCCGCTGGGCAGGCATCAGCGGCTATCCGGGCACTAAAGCGGTTGAAAGAGAGCTATGGCAGCTAGCGACAAACCTGCTGCCCGATAGCGGTATTGAGCGCTACACCCAGAGCCTGATGGATTTGGGAGCCACCGTTTGTACGCCCAAAAAGCCAGCCTGTATGGCTTGCCCGGTGCAGGCAGATTGCCTCGCCCGCCAGCAAGGCCGCCAGGCAGAGCTACCCACGCCTAAGCCGAAAAAAATATCGCCAGAGCGGCAAACTGTGCTGATGATGGTAGAGCGTAGCGGCAAGATTCTGCTAGAGCGTCGCCCGCCCAGCGGCATTTGGGGCGGTCTGTGGAGCCTGCCGGAAACCACCTCCACGCTGGACGCCAGCAACGCCTGCCAGCAGCGCTTTGGCTTAAATGTAGAGTTTGATAGCGCAGAAGAAGACTTCGTCCACGTCTTCACCCATTTCCGCCTCACCATCACTCCGCTGCCCGGCAGCGTCACCAGCCAGATCGCCCTCACGCACGAAGATCATCTGGGCTGGTTTAGCAAAGCAGAAGCGCTGGAGTTAGGCCTGCCTACGCCGGTGAGAAAGCTGTTGATGAAGGGAAGGTAGGCAACATCACACCACTTGATCCGCCAAGCGGCTAGCCTTCCAATAACTCATCAAGCCCGCTGCAGAGTAAATAATCAGCGCGGCCCAGATCAATGAAAAGCCAATCATACGATCCGTGCCAAAGGGCTCTTGATACAGCCATACCCCCAGCAATAATTGCAGACTAGGGCCGATATATTGGATGACGCCCACGGTGGCCAGCTTCAGCGTTCTGGCGCCAGAGGCAAACATCAACAACGGTAAGGCCGTCACGACGCCTGCGCCCATCAGTAAAGCATCAATACGCCAACTGATATTCCCTAAGGCGCCCTGCCCTTGGAACTGGAACCAAAGCAAGGCCGCGATAGCAAAAGGGGCCATTAAGAACGTTTCTAAGGCGAGGCCCTCCAAAGAAGGCAGGCTGGCTCTTTTGCGCAGCAAGCCATACACGCCAAAACTCAAACCCAAGCACAGCGCAATCCATGGCAAAGTGCCTGCGGCAATGGTAATCCACAGCACGCCTAAGGCTGCCAAGCCAATGGCAAAGCTTTGCGAGCGGTTAAGCTGCTCGCCCAAAAACAACCTACCCAGCAAAACATTAATCAACGGATTAATAAAATAGCCTAGGCTGGCATCCACCACTCTGTTCTCGTTCACCGCCCAGATATACAACAGCCAATTAAGCGATAGCAATAAAGAAGACAGCGCAAATACGCCCAGCACGCGAGGATTTTTAATACTTGGCAGCAGCCAGCCCCAGTTCTTTTGCAGCATCAAAATCACCGCCACAAAAACACCAGACCACACAATACGGTGCGAGATAATCTGCAAGGCATCAATGCCATGCAAAGATTTCCAATAAAGCGGAAACAAGCCCCAAATAATAAAGGCCAGCACAGTAAACAAAACGCCGCGCGAAGTATTGGGAGTAGACATAGAAAAACCAGAGAAAAGTGCCAGAACTGCAGCAAAGAGCTACTTTAATAGATATAGGATTGCTTACTCAAGAATAATTGCGCAACAAACTGTAGCTTTAAAGATTAGCCCCCTAAAATCTGTAGACACAGAAATCAATGAGAACACAGAGCCCGCGGAGAAAACCTAAAGCGAGTTTTAGCCCCCAACATAAATGCATACAACAGGAGTGGCTTTAGCCGTGAATAACTTTAACAAGCCGAGCTTTCGCGACTAAAGCCGCTCCTACGAAAAACATCTGATTTCCTTTGCTTACGTTAATACAATTAACTCCCCTGCTAGAAAAACAAGCAAACGCACAGAATAAATACGCCTCCCATAGTTTAGCTTTTCTCTGTGTTCTCCGTGATCTTTATTAGCTCTGTATCTACAGATCTTTTTGTCCTTACTAATCCACATCGATGACGAGCCGCTGGCGGGTTACAATGGCGGGTTGTGGCTGCCCCCTATTCTGGCTGCCGGTTTACCCCTATCTGGATCTTGTTATGCTAACGCCCCGCGTGCTGTCTGTTATCCCGCCGATGACTCAGCTCAACACCCCCTACCCTTCCACCGCCTATATCACCGGTTTTTTACGCTCGAGAAATATCGATGCGGTGCAGGAAGACTTAGCGCTGGCGCTGGTACTTAAGTTGTTTTCTAAGGCAGGCCTGCTGGCTATCAAAGCCTGTATTGACGCCTTGCCCGAACATCAACGCACTTTTCAGGTACAGGCCTTTGTTGATCAGTTTAATCTCTACCTAGCCACCATCGGCCCCGCCATTGCCTTTTTGCAAGGCAGAGATTCCACCGTCGGCCACCGTATTTGCTCGCGCCAGTTTCTGCCCGAAGGTTCACGTTTTGAATCGCTGGATGTGTTTGTAGACGACGAAGGTGGCGATCCGCTGGCTTGGGCGTTTGGCGCGCTCGGCATGCAAGATAGAGCGCGGCACCTAGCCACGCTGTATCTGAACGATATTTCCGATGTACTACGCGATGCGGTCGACCCGCGTTTTGAATTTGTGCGCTACGCAGAATCGCTGGCATCCAGCCAACCGAGCTTTGATCCGCTGGCTAAAGCCTTGGGCGAGCCGCTTAATCTGGTCGACGCCACGCTGCTGGAGCTGACACTGGCGTCGGTTAAAAAACACCAGCCCACGATTGTTCTAGTGTCTGTACCCTTCCCCGGCGCGGTGTACGCGGCATTCAGAATTGCCCAAGTGATTAAGGCACAGTTTCCAGACATCGTGCTGGCGCTGGGTGGTGGCTTTGTGAATACCGAGCTGCGCGAAATGTCTGACCCGCGCGTGTTTGATTATTTTGACTATGTAACGCTAGATGATGGAGAACGGCCACTGTTGGCGCTGCTCGATCATCTAGCTGGCAAACGCAGCCAGCAACGTCTGGTGCGCACCTTTGTCAGAAACGATGGAGCAGTTAAGTATATTAACTTTGTAGAGCCGGATATCGCCTTTGCCGAAGTCGGCACGCCCACTTGGGATGGCTTGCCGATTGATCGCTACCTGTCGCTCCTCGATATGCTGAACCCCATGCACAGGCTGTGGTCAGATGGGCGCTGGAACAAGCTGACGGTGGCCCATGGTTGCTACTGGAAAAAATGCAGCTTTTGCGATGTCAGCCTCGATTATATCTCGCGCTACGATGGCGCATCGGCCGCTACCCTCGTCGATCGCATCGAAGAAATCATCGCCGAAACCGGCCAAACCGGCTTTCACTTTGTTGACGAAGCCGCCCCGCCTAAAGCGCTGAAAACATTGGCGGCCGAATTACAAAAGCGCAATCTGGCCATCTCTTGGTGGGGCAATATCCGCTTTGAAAAATCCTTCAGCGCCGAGCTATGCCAATCGCTTGCCGATAGCGGCTGTATCGCCATCTCTGGCGGGCTAGAAGTCGCCTCGGATCGATTGCTGACGCTGATGAAAAAAGGCGTTTCCATCGATCAGGTCGCCCGCGTCACTCGCTCGTTTACCGACGCCGGCATTCTGGTCCACGCTTACCTGATGTATGGCTTCCCGACGCAAACCGTGCAAGATACCGTCGATGCGCTCGAATACGTGCGTCAGCTATTTGCCGAGGGCTGCATCCAATCCGGCTTCTTCCACCGCTTTGCCTGTACCGTGCACTCGCCAGTCGGCCAAAACCCGGAAGAATACGGCATCGAACTGCTGCCGCTACCCGAAGTCACCTTTGCTAAAAACGACGTAGGATTTATCGACCCCACCGGCGTTGATCACGACAGCCTAGGCGTTGCGCTCAATAAAGCGCTGTACAACTATATGCACGGCATTGGTCTGGATGATGATGTGCGGGTATGGTTTAGCGGAAAAGTGCCGCGCACCACCGTGCCAAGAAATAAGATTGCAAGGGCGCTGGCGGGGAAAGGCTAGGCCTTTATGCATAGGGCGCCAATCATAGCGGTGTAGCGGGTTAACTGAAGGCGTAAGCCGCCAATCTAACGCAGACATCACAAGGGACAATCTGTGCGGGTTGATAAAACCAACCCGCCCTAGATAGCCGCCCTGCCGAGAAATAAGATTGCCAGAACGCTGGCGGGGAAAAGCTAGGCAGCCCAAAAACAAGCAAACCTAAACCTTGAACCACAGTGTTAGAGTAAGGCTTCGTCAGCCCCTGGATATTTATAGCGGGTTTGAATAAGCAGCGTCAGAGCTACTTATACGTGGCAAATGATCTTTTTTTAGTGCCCCTTTCCTCAGCCACAACAAATACCCACAATACCCCACATCCAATAAAGTCGAAGCCACGGCAAGGATTAATACGAAATAATCATTAGGATAATGCAAATACATAAATACCGAAACCAAACCCGTACCCAAAGTTCGTGTCCATGCAATGGCCCATGCATAGCCAATGGTGGAGGGCTGTTGTACTAATAAAATCAAGCAAAGCAGGCTGATAATAAACTGGCAGATATAGGCAGAGCGTGCGCCGATAGGGGTTTCAATGCCGGAGAGTGGCATGCTCCAATACAATAAAATAAAGAAAACCACGCTGCCCCACACAATAGGCTGGTAATAGCGCTTAAAGAGGGGCGTGGCAAATTGGCCTGTGCCTAGTTTTAATACTTGCCAGAAAATAAACAAATCAAAAAACAACCACGCCCGGTAGGTCCAGACTAAAAATAAGCCCATATCAGTGCGTAGTAATACGCCCCATACAAACTCCCAGGCTAAATTACTTGCTGCGGCAATCACCGCCATTTCAACGCATTGATGCCGTTTGGCCTGTAATAAAATTAATATATAAGCCACTACCCACAGCAGGCAACCAAGGGCAAATAAAGTGAGCTGTACAGGTGTATATAAGCTGCCGTCTACACTTACGGTATTGAGCCAGGCATCGGGATTATTGATGCCGCTTGCAACTAAAATCACACCTCACTCCTTTGGTATTCCTGCGGGGCAGTAGCAGGTGCGCGCAATTGATCGGGGATCTGAAACGCGCGGCCCGGATAAGGGCCTGCCCAGTGCTTTTGCAATGCTTCCATAAAAAACTCGCCATACTCCCGCATAAAGCTCTCAGCAGTATGCGAGCTATTGGCTAAACGGCTTTTCAAGCGAAAAATAAAGCGCAGTAAATCTAGCACCCAGCCCCAGGCTTGCTTTTTTTGCAAACCAAGAAAATGCGCATTGCGACGCCCTAGCAGTTTTGTCATCAGCTCAGGCACAAGCCCCGCCGCCAGATCCGGTAAATTAGCCTGTAAAAAAGCAATATGGGCTTGAGTCAGCAAATGGCCGGCATCGGATGAACCAAAATTACGCCGCTCCAGCGCTTTCCATACTTCCCTAGCCTGGCTGGCGTTAACAGGCATGGCATCCGGGTTAATCCCCAGCGCCCGGCCGATCACTCTCCATAGATAAAGCTGATCGTCTTCCTGCTTTTGGCTGACTTTTACACCCAATACCCGCATGCCTTCAAGCGCCTGAAAGGAGAATGCCAGCATCGTGCCAATTAATTCTTCCTGATTAATTGGCATACCCCAATCTGCGTGCCAGCTATCTTGCGAGTCTCTTTGTTTGGAGCGGGCAAAATGCCGAATGGCCGCGTGCATCAGGCGTACTTTCCGGATAGTAAGCAGGCCTTTCCCTTGAGGGCTA
Organism: Janthinobacterium sp. B9-8; assembly: GCF_000969645.2. Classification (NCBI taxonomy): domain Bacteria; kingdom Pseudomonadati; phylum Pseudomonadota; class Betaproteobacteria; order Burkholderiales; family Oxalobacteraceae; genus Janthinobacterium; species Janthinobacterium sp. B9-8. The sequence goes on along the minus strand of NZ_CP014222.1, from coordinate 473,389 downwards.
AGGCTACCCGGCTCGGCCACATTCAGAATAAAGCGCAGTGTTTCCGAGGCCCTGCGTTCAAAATGCCCGCTCAACTGGCCCGTAGCCGCCAATAACTGCGCTCCGCCTACGCGGCCAGCATAGAGCACAGGCAGCGAGCGGCACATCAGGCTAATACCAAAGGGGATTCCGTAAGCCGTAAAAAAGGCTTGAGCGCGCTCCAGACGGGCAAAATCCACATCGTCAGACAAGCTTGCAGTGGCTTCTAAGTAAGCCAGTAACTTAGGCGGGGTATCATCCGGCCAAGCTTTGTCTACATCAAGTTGAGCTAAAATCTGATTCGTCTTGCTGATATTGCCAGCAAGAATAAGATCGCGCATACACTGATCAGCCAGCGGATCTGCGCTCATCTTCAGTTGGTCGAGTGTTGCATCAGACCAGATTGGGGCATTCATTCTTGACATCACAATTTTATTCTTATTCCTGCATCATAAATATTCATTAATAATGTAAGCAATCTACGCTGGCACAAGCCAATTTAGCCAGTACGGCCCAAGCAAGCCTCAAAGAGATTGAAACATTAAGCTAAACTGAGCAAAATAATGCCATTCGCATTTATAACGACCCAATCGTCATTTTAGCGCAAATAATTACTGTGTTGTTATTTTATGTTTATTTTATAGAAAGTTTTTAATCATAAAAAGAAAACATATCGCATGCTTTTACTAAGAAATATACCTTGAATATCCTGACAAATATTTTTTTAACCTTAAGCAGCATCCTGCTGTCTTTGCTATTGGCGGCCCCCGCCTCAGCCCTGATTGTTCACGACAATCTGGCTGGCGCTCATCTCGAGCAAGAATTACTGATATGGCAAGATCCCAGCCGAAATCTAGATCTTGAAGGAGTGGTTCGGCAACGGGATGCAGGGCGCTTTCAAGTGCCTGCAGGGCTAATGCATACGCTTGGCTATTCACGGAATGCAATCTGGTTTTCTTTTAATCTGGAGAACCCCAGCGGACGAGATATCAGTAATTATCTGGAATATACCGAAGCACAAATTGGTGCAGTGAGCCTTTACACCCGGAGCAAGGGCGAAAAAGCATGGCAGGTGCAACACTTTCGCACCGAGCAAAGCGGGCTAAGCAGGCCACTGGCAACGATCAGGCCGATTTTTTTGCAGAAAACCCCTGCTAAAACCAGCTTAGAAGTACTGATTAAAGTGGTGTATAGCGAGCATAAAGAAATGGCCGGGCCGGTTATGTCGGATATCCGGGTGTGGGGAGAGCGCAACTTTCTGCAAGCGAATAACCATGAAATGCTGTTCTGGGGAGCCATGCTCGGCATCATGCTCCTGATGTCTTTTGTGGCTCTTGCCGTTTTTTCTGCCGCAAGAGATCAAACTTTTCTTTTTTACGGCTTAAAGCTGCTGGCACTCACGCTGGCCCACTTAAGTGCCACCGGTGTTTTACCCTTACTCTTATGGCAAGGACACTATAGCCTGACGCTCTTATATACATTAAGCGGGCTGTATTATATTTTTTCGGCACAGTTTGTAAGGCTTTATCTAAAAACACCTCAAATCACCCCGAGGCTGGATATTGCACTCAAGGGCATTATTGCCTGTGGGGCGGTCAGCACGTTGGGTGCGCTCACTGGATTTATTCAATTTGCCCTGCTGGCTTTAGAAATCGGTGGTGTCGGCTTTTTGCTTTATGTGGCGGCCAGTCTTTATGCGGTGCGCTACGGCGTTTCCGGGGCCAAGTTATTTGCGCTTGCCTGGGCCATTTATACGGTATCTATTATTGTTACCTGGGGTTTACGCGGGCTGGCGCTGATCGATCACAGCGCGTTTACCGCCCGCTTTAATTCAATCTCTATTGCTATTGAAGTCATTCTCTTTAGCACGGCCATGGCTTTGCGCGTGGCCGAAATCAACCGGCAAAAAGAGCGGCTGGAAAAAGCCTATCGCCTGCAGCTGGAAAGAGAAGCCTCCGAATTAGAAGCTCTAGTAATGCAACGCACTCATGAACTGGACTTAGCCCGCCGTGATGCTGAAGCCGCCAGCCTTGCCAAGAGCAATTTCTTAGCCCATGTGAGCCATGAAATCCGCACCCCGCTCACATCGATTTTGGGCTATGTAGATCGCTTAAAACACGACACCTCGCTTAACGCACCACAGCTACAAAGCCTGTCGCGTATTGCCGATAGCGGTGATTATTTATTAAGCCTGATTGCCAATGTGCTTAATGTCAGCAAGCTGGAAGTCGGGCTAGCAGAGCTGGATGAAAGCACGATATCCATTGATGTGTTGATCAGGCAGCTGCAAGCCCTGTTCGAAGAACAAGCCAAATCTAAAGGACTGGTTTTCAGTATTCAGTGCAGCTTAGAAGGCGATTTTGTCTTAGACGCAGGTAAGTTGCGGCAAATTTTAGTCAATCTGATCGGCAATGCCATTAAATTTACCGAAGCAGGCAGCGTGTGTTTAATACTCAGCGCCAGGCAGCAAGACAGCCAGAGCTTTATGCGGGCAGAAGTCATCGATAGCGGGCCGGGCATTGCCGCCGAAGACTGCCAGAAAGTTTTCTCACCTTTCGAGCAAACATGGCTGGGTAAACGTGCGGGCGGTGCTGGGCTGGGCTTATCTATTTGCAAAGATTTTGCAGAACTAATGGGCGGCGATATTCAATTAAGCAGCAGCTTGGGCCACGGCGCGCACTTTACAGTGCAGGTGCCCGTACTCAATCAAGCCAGCAGCAGCAAACCCAATGCACCTCTTAAAGCAATTGGGCGATTAGATGGACGACATATTCTAATTGCAGAAGATCAAGAAATTAATCGTGAGCTCTTAACCGACCTATTAATCAGCGTAGGGGCCAAAGTCAGTGCCTGCGAAGACGGCCTGAGCGCCCTCAGCACCTGGCGGAATAATTGTGATGCAGATACCATTTTGCTGGATTACCACATGCCCTTACTTAATGGCATGCAAGTCTCGCGCAGCATTCGGGCTTTGGGATTTAAAGGCCGCATTTTGCTCGTAAGCGCCGGACATTCGCCACAAGCAAATCAACTGGCAGCCGCAGGCATTGATCTGTGGATAGGCAAACCCTTTCATCGTGAATCGCTGTTTGCAGCCCTGCAAAACCAAACGGCTCCGCTGTACGAGCCCAAACCAGCGGTACTCGATCTGGAGCAAGCCGCAAGGGCGCTGGCCTATCCCGTAGAAAAATGCGCCAAAATGGCCCAAAAAGGCTTAGATAGAATCGGCCAGTTGCTTAGCATGCTGGAGCAAGAAAACAATCTGGAAACCCGCCAGCGCCATGTACATAGTGCCAAAGGCATTGCCGGACAAATTGCCGCAAACCAACTGAGCGATAGCCTCAGCTTGCTGGAAAGCCAGCCCGATGATGCAACAATCAAACAGCAAGTCATCGCCAACCATCAGCTGGCGCTGGCTGCGCTGCAAAAATGGCAAGAACAAGTGTTTTAGCCACCAAACCAAGTCATCGTCCCGTATTCTTTTATAGGAAAACGGCTTGTTTATCTTAAGGCTGTAGTGATTTAAAATGACCTTTATCACGAGAGCCTGTTTGAAACGCGTATAATCCTTACAAACTCAGCGCTTAGCCGCGCCGAAAATACTCAGGCCCCAGCCGGGCTACTGCATTAAAAAACGGCCCGACAACACACTGTCTGGCCGTTTTATGTTTTTTGCTACTTTACATATCATATTAAAGATTTTGGAATTATATGATTGGGCATTAAAATCACCACCTGCCTGCTTGCAGCTTGCTCTGAGCAGCTAAAAAAACGCCTGCCAAGGGCAATCAATTTTATAAATTAAGCCCACAAGGTTTGTATTTCCGTGATTAAACTTGAAAACGTCAGCAAGGCATATCGGGTTGATGGCCGTGATATCCCGGCACTTGCTGGTGTGTCTTTATCGGTTACAGCTGGTTCTGTATTTGGCATTATTGGTCATTCTGGCGCGGGTAAATCCACGCTGATTCGCCTGATCAATCTCTTAGAGCGCCCTACTGGCGGGCGCATTTTGCTAGATGGCGAGGATGTCACCGAGCTGAATGCCTCGGCCCTGCGTGGCCTGCGCCAACAAGTAGGCATGATTTTCCAGCACTTTAATTTGCTTGGCTCCAAAACCATAGCCGAAAACGTGGCCTTCCCCTTAAAAATTGCCGGCGCGCTCAATAAAGCGCAAATCGCGCAGCGCGTGGATGAATTGCTGGCGCTCGTAGGCCTCACCGATCATCGTGATAAATACCCGGCACAATTATCCGGCGGGCAAAAGCAGCGCGTTGGTATCGCCCGCGCACTGGCTAATCGCCCTAAAGTGCTGCTCTGCGACGAAGCCACCAGCGCGCTCGATCCGCAAACCACACAATCGGTTTTGCAATTATTGCTCGATATTAATAAGCGGCTAGGGCTAACTATTGTCTTAATCACCCATGAAATGGATGTCATCCGCAGCATTTGCGATCGCGTGGCGGTCATTGATGGCGGCTTGATTGTGGAAGAAGGCCCGGTTACGCAAGTATTTTTGCACCCTAAGCACCCCACTACCCGCCGCTTTGTTTTCGAAGCCGAGCATATCGATGAAAACAAGCAGTACGATGATTACCAGCATGTTGAAGGCAAAATCGTGCGCCTGACCTTTATTGGCGAATCGACTTACCAACCTATTCTTGGCTCGGTGGCCAGAGATTGCGCGGTAGATTTCAGTATTTTAGCCGGCCGTATCGAGCGAATTAAAGATACGCCTTGCGGCCAGCTTACCCTTGCCCTGAGTGGCCACGATGTAGACGCGGCTCTCGCCCGCTTTAGCGCGGAAGGGATCGATGTAGAGGTATTACGCTAATGGAATTCTTTAATCAACTGACCGCCAATATTGATTGGGTAGAAATCTGGCTGGCAGGGCAAGATACGCTGATGATGCTGGCAGGCTCCCTAGTCTTTACGCTAGTGCTTGGCCTGCCGCTGGGCGTATTGCTGTTTCTAACCGGCAAGCGCCAGCTGCTTGATCAGCCTGCGGTTTACGGGGTTTTATCTTTTCTAGTAAACGTACTGCGCTCTGTACCGTTTGTGATCTTACTGATTATCATGATCCCGTTTACAGTACTGATTGCAGGCACCTCACTGGGCGTAGCTGGCGCAATCCCGCCTTTGGTAGTCGGTGCCACGCCTTTCTTCGCCCGCTTAGTTGAAACCGCGCTGCGTGAAGTAGACCGCGGCATTATCGAAGCCACCCAATCTATGGGGGCGAGTACAAGGCAGATCGTATTTGGCGCCTTACTACCTGAAGCACTTCCAGGGATTTTAGCCGCCATTACCGTAACAGCTATTACCTTAGTATCTTATGCAGCAATGTCAGGTGTGATCGGCGGCGGCGGCCTTGGGGACTTAGCGATTCGCTTTGGCTATCAGCGCTTTCAAACCGATGTGATGGTAGTAACGGTCATCTTGCTGCTGATACTGGTACAGATCTTACAAATGGTGGGCGATCGTTTGGTCACGCACTTTAGTCGCAAATAATCAGCCAGTATGATGGCCGAACTTTTGCTCTGATGAATGTCTTAAAACATGAACAGCTTTCTGGTGTTTACCTTTCTAGGAAATAAACTTTTATGAAAAAGATCATTGCACTACTGGCCGCTGCCTTAGCCTTTAATGCCCAAGCCGCCGATACGCTCACCATTGGTGCGACTGCTGTTCCTCATGCCGAGCTGCTGGAATTTGTAAAACCACAGCTGGCTAAAGAAGGCGTAGAGCTAAAGATCAAAGTGTTTACCGATTACGTGCAGCCGAATGTGCAATTGGCAGAAAAACGCCTAGATGCTAATTTCTTCCAGCACAAACCTTATCTGGATGAATTCAATAAAGGCAAAGGCACACGCTTGCAAAGCGTTGCTCTGGTGCATGTAGAGCCATTTGGCGCGTACTCCAGCAAAGTAAAATCACTCAAAGATTTGAGCGAAGGCGCAACCGTTGCCATCCCTAACGACGCCACCAACGGCGGCCGCGCACTGTTGCTGCTGGAAAAGGCCGGCATCATTAAGCTGAAAGACAGCAAAAACATTCTGTCTACCAGCCGCGATATCGTAGAAAACAGCAAGAAGCTGAAATTCCGTGAGCTGGAAGCAGCCACCCTACCACGCGTACTGACTCAAGTTGATTTAGCCCTGATCAACACCAACTACGCCCTTGCAGCCAACCTTAACCCAAGCAAAGATGCACTGGCTATCGAAGGTGCACAATCACCTTACGCCAACATCCTGGTAGCCCGCCCGGATAACGCAGCCAGCCCGGCCATGAAAAAACTGATCGCGGCCTTAAACAGCCCGGCAGTTAAAGCGTTTATCTCTGAAAAATACAAAGGCGCAATTGTTCCAGCGTTTTAATGGCTGAAAACCTGTCCTAATAAAAACCCCAAGCTGTGAAGCTTGGGGTTTTTTATGCGCTCTAGCTCCGCACATTCTCCTGCTGAATATGACCTTTCCCACATCAAATCAAGCCTGGCCTGCGAATAAATGATCGACTTGCTACGCCCAGACTCTCTTGCCTCATTTATTTTTAACAAAGTAAAAATTAAGAACTATCATCATTTTTAATATTTAATAAAGTAAGTTTTTTGTAAATTAATTACAAAATTAACTTACTTAAAATAAATATTATTCTTTCAAACAATAGAAATATTGCTTGAATTTATCCACTTACCAAGCCGTATAAGCCGATATATGCCTGCAATGGGCACTGTAATAATCCAAGCCTAGCTAAGTACCAACAACTTTTAAGAGGTCAAAATGAAGCTCGCTACCACTCCACATCAGCAAGTACAGCATCTGATCCATAGTTCGCTAGAAGGCAGCAACACCGCCAAGTTTCCAGTAAAAGGGCAAGGAACGGTATCGGTTCAGCCCAGCATATTCAAAGCATTTGCCATCGAACTAAAAAGCGACAATAGCAACTCCATCCGCCTTGAAATTGAAGCCAGCGGAATCCGGCTTCTCTACAACGGCACGGAAATCGCCAAGAAAGCAGGCATAGGGCTCAATCCTAGCGGTGAGATCCAACCCTACTGGCTAAGTCTGGACACCAATAACAAACGGATTCGCTATGGCAAAGGCGAGATGCTGCGCACACTCATGCTCTTTGAATACAGCTGGGCACAGGCATCAGATAAGCAGCTTAATACCGCAGAGATCAATAACATTGATGTGCAAAATACCGAGGTAACTAAGCTGCAGCTGCTCTCCATTCCTGTAAATCTTGATCCATCCCCACATATTGTTTCTATGGATGCGGTCACGCTGGAGCTACTGGCTGACAATAAGATTAGTGTGATCTCGGATCTGCCAGAAGCTTGCCAGCACCTTTATTCAAATGTTGCCGGTGAGGGAATGAGCTTGCGCCCTGCTGACTTTCCTGATTTTCCCGAAGCCATCCAGCACTCCATCCTGACTCCTGATTGCATTTGCTACAAAAAACTAGCTGAAAAACCGACCGAATTTGGCTACTTGCGCGTCACTATTGATACCAATCTTGGGGACTCCCCTGGCCAGCCCTATGTATTAGAAATATGGCCTGCTGGCAATGGCTCGCCTATTCATGATCACGGCGATGCCTGTGCCGTGATTAAAGTATTGTATGGGCAAATTCAGGTGTCTTGGTTTGCAGCACTCAGTCCCAAAATTTTAACGCCTTGGGGAAAAGTAATCGTCCAGACAGAAGAAGTCACCTTTCTGACTCCCGATTATTATCAGATTCACCAATTATTTAACCCAAAACCCAAGGGAGATCAATTCTGCGCAACAATCCAGTCTTATCGATACGAAGCTGATAACACCCAGCATTATGAATACTTTGATTACATTGAAGATGGAAAAATTAAGCAGTTTGATCCAGATTCAGATTGGACATATTTGGACTTTAAAGCGCAAATTCATGAAGAATGGCTGGCGCGCTGGCAAGAAGGACCGGCAGGCGAGCAAAGTAGAAACTTTGACGATAAACCCGCAGCAAATGCCAAGTTAACTCAACTTTATATCCGCTCAGGCAAGATCATCGATGCAATACAAGCTGTATATGGCACGCAAACGATGCCGCAACATGGCGGCAATGGCGGGGAGCTAACTACCATCACTTTTACTGATGATGAATATATTACAGAGGTGTCTGGCCAATATGGGCAATATAAATTTGGCAACGTTACCTGTATTACTCAGCTAAAGATTCGCACCAATAAACGCTTACTGCCCGTAATGGGTAACGCGGAATTCATTAGCAACTTAAAACCATTCAATTTTACTGTGCCACCACAAAATGAAATTATTGGCTTTTTTGGCCATAGCAGCGAATACATCAATGGCTTGGGTATTCGCTTTCGCCCACGTTAATCACATTAACTAAGCGCAGAAGAGGAAGCCATTAAAGCAATGGCCTCCTCTTCTGCCTGAATGAACACAAACCCATCTGGCCATTGAGCAGCCACAAGAAAGTGCAAAGTACACGGATATACCAGCCCGCCTGCTAAGCCCTTAAATGATGCCAGCTGTTATAATCCAACGAATCTGAATCAACTTAGTAAAAAGAACATCATGGCTAATATCCCAGCTTGCCCACAATGCACCTTAGAAAACACTTACCCAGATGCAGACAATTATGTTTGCGCAGACTGTGGTTTTGAGTGGCCAATGCAAGAAGTGGCGAGCGATGACAGCGACGACACGGTCGTAAAAGATTCCAACGGCACTGTGCTAGTGGATGGCGATGCAGTTGTTTTAATTAAAGATTTAAAAGTAAAAGGCACCTCCACCGTGCTAAAACAAGGCTCTAAAGTAAAAAGTATTCGCTTGGTGTCTGGCGGCGATCATGAAGTAGATTGCCGCATGGATGCGGGTAATTTTATGCTGAAGGCTTGTTTCCTAAAGAAAGCTTAATACCTGACAAAGCAGGGAGTGAGGAGTCTTAAAACCTGCTCCCCGCTCCCCTGTATTTTAGCTACGATAATCCGCATTAATTTTTACGTAATCGTAAGAGAAATCGCAAGTCCAGATGGTTGCAGACTCAAGCCCACGGTTTAATTTTACGGTGATGCTGATTTCGGATTGCTTCAGCACACGCTGGCCATCTTCTTCCTTATAGCCCGCATAACGGCCACCATCTTTGGCTACCAACACGTCATCCAGCCACACCTCCAGCTTATCCACATCCAGATTTTCAACTTGCGAATAACCGATCGCGCAAAGAATGCGGCCCAGATTAGGGTCAGAAGCAAAGAACGCTGTTTTAACCAAAGGCGATCTGCCAATGGCGTAACCAACGGCCTTGCATTCAGCCCTATCGATGCCGCCTTCTACATTAATGGTGATGAACTTGGTTGCCCCTTCGCCATCGCGAATGATCGCTTTAGCCAGTGTTTGGCTGATTTCCAATACCGCATCGCGCAGCGTTATAAAATCTGCGCTGCTGGTGTCTGTCACTTCGGCGTTACCCGCTTGCCCTGTAGCGATCAAAATAAAACTGTCGTTAGTGCTGGTGTCACCATCCACAGTGATTGAGTTAAACGATCTATCTGACGACCAGCTGACTAACTCTTGCAATACGGCCTGCGATACGGCGGCATCGGTCGCCAGATAGCCCAGCATGGTCGCCATATTTGGGTGAATCATGCCCGCACCCTTGCTAATGCCCGTTAGGGTCACGGTTTTGCCATCCAGCACAATTTTCTTGCTCGCGGCTTTGGGCGCCACATCGGTGGTCATGATGGCATTGGCGGCTTCAAACCAATTCGCCGGTTTTAGATCGCTAATGGCCGCATCCAGTGCGCCAATGATTTTGTCGGCTGGTAGCGGCTCTAAAATCACGCCGGTAGAAAACGGCAGCACTTGCGCCGGGCTAATATCCAAGCGCTCAGCCAGTGCAAAGCAGATTTCTTTAGCGCGCTCATAGCCATCCAAACCAGTGCCCGCATTGGCATTACCGGTATTCACCACCAGTGCACGAATCTCGCCCGAGTCGCTCAGGTGGCTGCGGCAAATACGCACCGGTGCGGCGCAAAATTTATTCAGTGTAAACACCCCAGCAGCGCGACTGCCCTTGGCTAATCGCATCACCAGCACATCTTTACGGCCAACCGTTTTAACGCCTGCCGAGGCAATACCGAGTTCTACTCCGGCAACAGGATAAAGCTGGCTAGGATCGAGTGTAGGCAGATTAACGGGCATGGCTGAAGTCTCCGTGAAGGGCAAAAAGGATGATTGTAAAACACCTCTGCATCGTTGCAGGGGCAAATATTGAGCGGACACCCAAAGCAAGTAAATAGGCCTTGTTTTAAAAGAATATTTTCAAATCTTAACAAAGCAGCAGAACATGATTTTATGACCGGATTATTTTTATAAGGGTTTATCCCTGTAATAGAACTGAGATGATGGTGATAAATTGCATTGCGCATATCTCTAAATCATGCGTTTAAAATGCACTGCCTTGTTTTAAAGACCGCATAAGACGGTCATTCTAAATCATGCCCCTGAGGAGATAACAATGCGTATTGGCTTAGTCACGGACTCCTGCTGCGATTTACCTCGCGATTTTTTAGATCAGCACCAGATTGTTATTTTGCCAATTACCATTCATGGCAATGACCGCACTTTTATTGACAACCGTGACCCCGCTGCCACACGCGACTTTTATCGCCGCCAAGCTGCGGCAGGTGTTGCTGATTTTGAATCAGAGCCCTTATCCGCCGAGCAAATCCGCGAATTATTTTTATCACGCCTTGTTTTAGAATTTGATTCCGTATTTTGCTTAACGGTGATGCAATCCCGTAGCCAAATTTTTAATCATTGCAGCCAGGCTGCCAGAACCGTTCTCACCGAATACCGGCCTATTCGGGAACAAGCCCATATCACCAAGCCTTTTTCATTACGCGTATTTGATAGCGCCAATATTTTTGCCGGCCAAGGCTTAGTAGTGGCTGAAGTGGCCCGTTTAATTAGCCTGCAAGCACCCTGCTCAGAAATCGCCAAGCATATCGAGCGAGTAACACAAACCGCACAGGGTTTTTTAATGCCAGCCGATTTAGGCCAATTACGCCATCAGGCACGGCGTAAAGGCGATAAAAGTGTGGGCTTTTTATCCTATGCACTGGGCAGCGCATTAGATATTAAGCCCGTTGTGCGCGCCTATCGCGGCGAAACAACACCGGTTGCACGCATTCATGGCTTTAATGCCGGTGTAGAAAAGCTATTCTCTTTAGCCCAAGCCCATCTTGAACGCGGCCTGATTGCACCCACCATTTGCGTAAGCTACGGCGGCGATCCTGCTGTAGTCACCGATATGCCTGCCTATCAAAAATTAAAACACGCCTGCAAACAATACGCCGTGCAATTGCTGCTCTGCGAAATGAGCACCACTGCCGGGGTTAATATTGGCTCTGGCGGAATGGCCATTGCCTTTGCATCTGAGATTGAGGCAGTGCTGGATTAAGCGGTGCTAAGGAGAAGGCGAGTACAGGGTATGCAAGTCCTTGCGCGCCCTAATAAGTACCGGCTCGCCCTCATAATTACTTCCGCTCAAAATACAATTTCATTGCCAATACCGCCCCAGCCAAGGCCAGCGTTATGGCGTTAGCAATAATCAGCGGTAGCTCTTTGGTAAATACGCCATAAACCAGCCAGAGCAGCACCCCCATTACAAACACCAGATACATACCCAGCGAAATATCTTTCGCAGAGCGGGTAGACCACACCTGCCACACTTGCGGAATAAATGCCGCAGTAGTGCAAGCTCCGGCAGCAAAGCCCAGTAAATTCAAAGTGCTCATTTTGGAAGGCTCAAGAATAAAGACCCATTATCCACCGCCACCGTTACACCCAGCCAATCTGGCAACACCGCCAAGACATCTGGATGCAATTTATGTGCTCCGCCAATCTGCACCACGGCGCAGCCTGCAGCCAAGGCACTGGCCACCCCTGCGGGTGCATCTTCAAAAGCAATGCAATCGCTAGGTGCAAAGTTTAATCGGCTAGCCGCCATTCGATAAGCTTGAGGATCCGGCTTACCTGCGCTAACGTCTTCTGCACAAACAATATGTGGGGGCACGGGTAGCTGGCAGTAAGCCAAGCGATTGCTAGCCAGCGCTAAGCCCGCCGAAGTGGCCACCGTCCAGCAAGCCTCAGGCAAGGCGGCAAGCAACTTAGCGGCCCCAGGGATTTCTACAATCCCTTCGCAATCCCCTGCCTCATATTGATCAATCCAGCGGCCTTCTAACACCGCATCTAAATGGGGTGCCACACGACGGATCGTGTCTTCTGAACGCACACCCTGCTGAATCGCCATCACCTGATTTAAATCCACACCGTGGCGCTGGCACCAAGCCGTCCAGACGGCTTCTACTTTGCTTGATGAATCAACCAGTGTGCCGTCCATATCAAATAAAAAAGCGCGTGCCGTTAAAATCATTGTTCTGCTCCTGAAAACATCCTTTAGATACCCTAAATTCTGCCTTATATTTTTTGCATAAAGTTCCAGAGCTAGCTCCATTTCTTCTACAATCAGCTCATTCCTTATCAGAGCAGCAAGATGTTAATCAGAGAATGGGTGGGGAACACTCAGGGGCAAGGCTGGCAGTATCTTTACTCCAAAGCCCAGTTATGCCCGTTTCAGTGGCATTACCATCCAGAGTTCGAGCTCACCTTCACCCAACACGCCCACGGCACACGTTATATCGGCAGCGATGCTAGCGCGTTTACTGAACTCGATTTAGCTCTAGTCGCCCCCAACCAAGCACATACCTGGCATTCGGCGCCGGAAGGCGATTTAAAAGAAGTACAAGTGGCTTACTTTACGCTGGAATGGTTACAAACCTTAGCCAAGCAAGGCGCGCCCGAACTATTGCCGCTTTGCCAATGGCTTGGGCAAATTCGTATGGGAGTGATTTTTGGCCCAGCCACCTGCGCAGAGCTAGCACCGCGCTTTGCCCAATTACATGAGCTGCGCGGCTTAGCACGGCTGGCTTGCCTGCTAGAGATTTTGTCCCGCTTACAACAAGATCCAGAGCAACGGCTTTTACAAGGCGAGCCTCATCGTGGGGAGCAAGACCGGCGCTTAAATGCCGCGCTTGGCTATTTACAAGCTCATTTTGCCCAGCAAGTAACACTTAACGATTTAGCCATTGCCGCCAAAGCCAGCACGGCCACCATCAAGCGTCTATTTGCTGAGCAAATGAAAACCAGCTTTAGCGCCCTACTGGCCCAAATACGCATCAGCCACGCTTGCCAGCTTTTGCTCAGCAGCGAGCAATCTATTCCTGCTTTAGCCCAAGACAGTGGCTTTCCCAGCCTTAGCCAGTTTTATCGTAAATTTACCGAACTAAAAGGCAGCTCACCCGCCTGCTACCGTAAACAATACCGCCTGCCCAAGCCCCACACCTAACTTGCAAAGAGCTATCGTAGCACTTACATTTTTTGCTAAGCTCAATCATTCCACCTAAAAAGACCCACCATGCCTGCATCACTAGACGGCCAGTTAGTTATCGCTATTTCATCCCGCGCCCTATTTGATTTTGAAGCCGAAAATCAAATCTTTGATCAGGCCGACGATCTGCCCTATATGGCTTTACAGCTGGAGAAAATCGACGAGCCTGCTGCGCCCGGTATGGCTTATTCGCTGGTCAAAAAGCTGCTGGCCTTTAATAGCCCGGAGCATCAGCGGGTGGAAGTAGTGATTCTTTCGCGCAACGATCCGGTTAGCGGCTTACGCGTATTTAAATCTTGCTATACCCATGGCCTGCCACTGCTGCGTGGCGTGTTTACTCGCGGGCGACCAGCGTGGTCATTTTTAAAGCCTTTGCAGGCCAACCTATTTTTATCTGCCGATGAGGCCGATGTGCGTGATGCGCTGGCGGCCGATTTTGCTGCGGCGCGGGTTTACCCAAAGTCTGCCAGCGCTGAACAGCACCCCGATGAAATTCGCATCGCCTTTGATGGCGACGCCGTGCTGTTTTCGGATGAAGCAGAGCGTGTTTTCCAGCAAGATGGCTTGCTCGCTTTTCAGGCGCATGAAAGCGCCAAAGTGCAGCAGCCTTTACCACCCGGCCCATTCAAATCCTTTCTACAAGCCTTGCACCGCCTGCAACAAGATGCGGGCGACGCCCCCATGAAAATCCGCACCGCCCTTGTAACGGCACGCAGCGCACCCGCGCATGAGCGAGCGATTCGCACCCTAATGAGCTGGAATATTCAGATCGACGAGGCTTACTTTTTAGGCGGCTTAGAAAAAGGCCCTTTCCTTAAAGTATTTGCGCCTGATTTATTTTTTGATGACCAAACAGGCCACTGCGATTCAGCCGCCAGCGTTGCGCCAACCGCCCATGTGGCCGCAGGAATTTCCAACTACAGGCCAGTTGCAAACTAGGCCGCTAAAACGACAATCTATGCCACGCTTTACACAGCGCATCGCATTGCTACAGCCAAACACTTACGACCATATCATAATTATTAACAGTTTAAGCGGATTATCTCTACAACCAACGTAAGGAATAAAAATGAACCGCCTCGCTCGTCTCATCTTTCTAGGCCTGTTTGTTTTTCAATTTAGCAACGCCCACGCCTTCTCCCTATTCACTAAAACAATTCAAGGATCTGGGAAAATAGAAAAACAAACTCGCCCGCTTGCTGCTTTTACAGCCATTAGCAGTGAAACCACTGGCCGGGTAGAAGTTATCCAGGACAATACCGAAAGCATCAGTATTGAAAGCGACGATAATATTATTCCGGTCATTGAAACCATCGTGGAAAATGGCACACTTAAAATCCGCCATAAGAAATTTGATTTAGAAACTAAAACACTCAATATTATTGTGCACGTTAAGAATATTAATAGCCTTAATTTAAGCGGCTCTGGCACGATCACAGCCCCTGTATTGAGTGCAAAAAAATTCAGTATTAATGTAGGTGGCTCAGGGAAAATCCTGTTGAACAAACTAGATGCTGCTGATTTAAGCGTCAATTTAGGTGGCTCAGGTGGAGCAGCAATTCAATCATTAAAAAATGAGGGGCTGGATCTCTCTTTAGGCGGTAGCGGCTCATTTAAAGCGGCTGGCATTACGAATAAACTGTCTATTTCTATTGGCGGCTCTGGCCGAATTGATACTGCACAATTAAAAGCCAAAGAAGTGAGCCTTAGCGTAGCGGGATCGGGTCAAATTATTGTGGCCGCGCAAAACAAACTGAGTGCCAGCGTGGCTGGCTCGGGCAATATTCAGTACTATGGCGATCCGCAAACCCATTTATCTATGATGGGTTCAGGCACATTAAAACGTGTAGGCGCATTTCCAATCTGAACGATCAATAAAATAGGCATCGCCCCTGATCTGTAGCGGCGATGCCCATCATTACACTTTAAACTTTAAACCGGTCTAATAATTGATCCTGATTACTGACCTGATCAACCATAACGGCGCATTGCTTCACTTGGCTATCTGCCCCATTCGCCACGGCATGGCTAATATCCCGGATATTAGTGGTATTGCGGTTAATCACTTCGGTGGTTGAGCTTTGCTCACCGGCAGCAATGGCAATTTGCAAATTCATATTATTAATCCGGGTAATACCCTCTCTAATTCGGCCTAGCATTTCATTTGCAGCCCCCGCCTCGGTGGCCGTAATACTGGCGGTATTACTGCTTTGCTGCATTCTCTCTTCAGCCTGCTTCACACCGGTACGCAATTGATCGATCATATCGCGAATCTCCCGTGTGGATTGCTGGGTAAGCGAGGCCAATTTACGCACTTCATCGGCCACCACAGCAAACC
The DNA here is from genome assembly GCF_000969645.2 of Janthinobacterium sp. B9-8. Lineage (NCBI taxonomy): Bacteria > Pseudomonadati > Pseudomonadota > Betaproteobacteria > Burkholderiales > Oxalobacteraceae > Janthinobacterium > Janthinobacterium sp. B9-8. Next base: position 457,584 of record NZ_CP014222.1, on the reverse strand, counting down.
CCCGCCCGGCTTCCCCGGCCCGGGCCGCTTCAATCGCCGCATTCAGCGCAAGTAAATTAGTCTGGTCCGCAATACTGGTAATAACCGATAAAATGGATTCGATATTCTGACTTAATTTGGCCAACTCATTAATCGCCTGGCTGGTATCGTTCATTTCATCGGCAAGGCGCTGAATCGCCTCTGTAGAGCGGGATACCAAGGCCACACCACTTTCAGTCTCATCATTCGCCGTCACTGCCGCTTGCGCTGCAGCCTGTGCATTACTTGCCACTTCTTCTGCTTTTGCCGACATATCCTGCATAGAAACTGCAAGCTGATCCAGCTCTTGCAATTGCACTTGCAAGCGCCCGGACGCTTGATTGGCCGCATCGGAAGTAAAAACCGTACTTTCCCTGACCAAAACCGAGCTATTTTTTACTTCGCTGATTAAGGTCTGCAAAGTTTGTAAAAAGTAATTAAATTCTTGAGAAACATGGGCAATTTCATCGTTACCAATAATAGGCAAGCGGCTGGTTAAATCTCCTTCCCCCCGATTAATTTCATGCAAGGAATGATTTAAATGTTCAAGTGGCTTAAGTAATTTAGCCATTAACAAACCCAGTATCAGCATACTAAGCAATACGCCAACGATCGTTCCAACCGCAGAGCGCCAGCTGAGCGCATTGGCTTCTGCCATTAATATTTCTTCATCCAGCACTACCCCGATATACCAATCCATCCCTTTTAAATTACTCAGGGGAGTAAAAGAGACTAAAAGTTTTTTACCACTTCCTTGTACAGGACTCAGGGGTTTTTCCAGAGCAGGGCTGCTGCCATCAAATAAATCACTATAATTTTTACCATTTAATTCTGGCTTGGGATGAGAAATAATTTTGCCTGATTTACTCAGCAAAAAAGCATAACCCGCATGATTATAATCCAGCGTATTTACTGCATCTGAAACCGTTTTAAGACTTAAATCTCCACCGAAAGCGCCTTTAAATTCCCCTTTATCAGAGAATCTGGCCACAGCAGAAATTAAAATCTCACCCGATCCCGCATCCGCATAGGGCTCGGTAAGCACCGCCTTAGCCGCTGCTTTTGCCACAGGATACCAAGGACGTTTACGCGCATCCCAATCTGGCGGATTCCATGTCGGATCATTAGTAATCCGCTTACCGCCATTTTCTTCCAAGCCGCCAAACATCAATAAAAATTGATCTTTTAAACCGGGCAGAGCAAAAGACTGCTCAATTTGCTCATTACTGTATTTAGCATCAATATTTTGGGCTACCAAATCAATCAGCTGCAATTTACCATTCAGCCAGTTTTCAATTTGCCTGGCGAGCACATTGCTCGATTCTGTAATTGTGGATTCGGCCTGGCTACGTAAAGTGCCACGTATCTGATTAATTTGGCTGATAGAGAGCAAACTGGCAGTCAGCAACAATACCAGCGCAGCAGCCAGACCTACTTTATGGCTTATCTTCATTGCGATGACACTCCAAAATGGTGAGTACAAGGCCCCGCCTAAATGCTTACTGACATCGAATGAAATTTGCAGCGCATTCTACTGCAAAGCCCATATCAGCAAGGCAACTCAGCCGAAACTACGTTAAATTAGCGTGTGTTAATTTATTAAAACTACCCATTCTTTTTAGATTACAAGCCGCAACACGGCAACTTTTGTAAGCATTCCTTCACTGGCTTAATTCGTGTTTACATGAATAAGTGAATGTATAAAAGAATAGTGCCTTGTCCCGCTTACAAAAGAGTAAACCATTTAAAATCAAAGACTTTATAAAGAGGATTAAATTCTTGCCTTATCTCGCCTTTATCACCGTTGTTTGGGCCCTATCGTTTAATCTTATTGGCGTATTTCTGGCAGGTCATGTCGATAGCGATTTTGCCGTACTCAGCCGTGTCGCCATCGCGGGCCTTGTTTTTCTGCCCTTTACCCGCTGGGCAGGCATTAGCGCAATGCGCAAACTAGGCACGATGGCTGCGGGTGCATTGCAATTTGGCATCACCTATTTATGCCTTTATCGGTCATTCCAGTTTTTAAGCGTGGCAGAGGTGCTGCTGTTTACGATTTTCACACCAATTTATATCACCCTGCTCGACGATTTATTGCAAAAATATTTTAATCCCCGCGCCTTAGCCGCAGCTTTAATCGCCGTATTAGGCTCTTTAGTGATTCGCTACAATCAAATTGATAGTCATGCCTTAAATGGCTTTTTATTATTGCAGCTGGCTAATCTCACCTTTGCCGCTGGGCAAGTGGGATATCGATATTTAAATAAATACTACCCGGATCAACAGCCGCAATCAGCCAGCTTTGGCTATTTCTTCCTTGGCGCACTGCTGATTACCCTGCCCTCATTTTTAATTTTTGGTGATGCCAGCAAGCTTCCTCAGCATATGGAGGAATTCGCCGTATTAGCCTTCTTAGGCCTTGCCGCATCAGCGCTTGGCTTTTACTGGTGGAATAAAGGCGCGTGCTTGGTCGATGCAGGCACTTTAGGCGCGATGAATAATATGCATATTCCGGTGGGGCTGATAATTAATTTAATCTTCTGGCATCAGGCGCAGGATATTCCGCGTTTGATGATTGGCGGGGGGATTATGCTGCTGGCGCTACTGATTAATAAATCGGCATGGCAGAAAAAGTATTAATGTTTCGGAGGCAGTGGCATCTTTTATCCACTCCTATCAACTTAAGGAGAATTCGTAGGTTGGGTTAGCGGGCTTTATCGCGTAACCCAACATTCTGGGTGCGCATAAATGTTGGGTTACGCTGGTTTATCCGCCCTTTAAACAGGCGAATAAACCAGCTAATCCAATCTACAAAAGCATCATTTCCCGCAGGTTTTGCTTAAGTTGATAGGATTGGCTAAAGCCACCCCTGTAAAACTACGCAATATTCTGGCCAATTCTCCAGAGCACGCCGCCAGGGTCTGTTACTGTAAAGTCGAGCATTTTCCAAGGCTGTGTTTCTATATCAGAGATATGAATTTGATATTTGCTCACCATATCTTGTGCTATTAAATGTGCATGCCATGCCACCACATCTTTAACCAATAAATGCATCATAAAGTTTTCTACATGATCTTTTTCATAAAAATCTTGCAGTAAAAAGCTGCAATTACCGTAATGAAAATATGCAACACCCTCTGTATCAGAGGCCAGAGTAAAACCCATATCCTGATAAAACTGCTTAGATATTGCATAGTCTTTAGCAGGAATAAACGCTTTAATTTCTACTGCTTCCAAAGCACTCATTGATTTAGCCTCCTTTATCCAAGATAGATGAGCAGCCTCATCTGCCAACGCGTTTTACCAGCCTAAGATGACAGGCACTTGCTTATTGTTTCCAAGCCACTGCCCAAACCACTGAGCACCTGTGATATCTAAATTGATTTTTGCCTGATCGCTCTCTGCCAGCTGCTCGGTCAACTCTAAATGACTATCTTTTTTCACCCCGCGCAAGGAAAGCACTTTGCGGTATTTGTCGTAGTAATACACGCCAGAAAAAGAGCCATCCTCATAGGGGCGATTAAGCCGCATGGTAATGGCCGCATTACCGATTTTTCCGTGCAAAACCTGCTCAAATAAATCATTGGGAGGCGCTACCTTGGCTTGCTCTAATAAAAGAGCCTTACCATAAGAATTCAGCAAACCAGCCAAATCCTTAGGCAAAAGGACTAAATCGATCTCATCCACGTCATCCAGCGCACGATTCACATGCGCACTGCAACGCCCAGAGCTAAAAACAGCGGCTTTATTTTTGAGCAATGAAAACCGCATATAAGAAAGTGCATCCTGCTGCGAGCTACTTTGCTGGTGCTCTCGCCCTAGGCATTCTTCATTAAAAGCAATCCGCTCTTCGATATCACTCAAATCAGACAGCTTGCTACGCTTCAAAGCCGTCTGTTGCCGCTTTAAGGCCTTTATCTGTGCCATATAACGACGCTTACGCTCTGCCTGCATCGCTTTTGCTACAACAGCTAAGCCGCTAGGCGTAAACAAATCAACAGCGCTTAGTGCCCGCCCTGTTGCTGTATCAAAGCTATAGCTACGCACATAGGATTCGCAATATGCGCCGCAACCTTCTGCATTCATCGCCAGCGAGAAAATCCGCCCATCATTACGCAGCACGCTAAAATCCAGTGATGCAGTGCCATCCAGCTCGCCGCTACTTTCAGTAAGCTGAAAAGTTTTTCCGGCTTTAAGCGGAGCCGCAATACCCACTACCGATAAATACAAAACATCGTTAATCCGATTTGCCACATCAGTCCCGCCCAGCAGATATGGCATTTTGATATCCCCTCTGGCCCAGCCCGCAGCGTAGAGAGGCGCATCTTCTGCCTTGGCTTTCCAGGCCATAGTGCGAGATTCCACCATCAAAGGCCCGGCTATGGCGTGACCGCATAGTAATAAGAAAAGCCAGCAACGCATGCTTAGTCCTTACGCGCATAAAAGAGGGACATCATGAGGCTAGCTCAGGGAACATCGTGTCGGTATAGCCAAAGCGCCGTAAATCCTTAATCCGCTGCGGATATAAAATGCCATTTAAATGATCGCACTCATGCTGCACCACGCGCGCGTGAAAACCGCTCACACTGCGATCAATGATCTGCCCCTCGGCATCAAATCCCTGATAACGCAGCTGGGTATAACGCGGCACTTCGCCACGTAAGCCTGGCACTGATAAGCAGCCTTCCCAGCCATCGACTATTTCATCACTAAGCGGCGTGAGTACAGGATTGATCAGCACAGTCATCGGCACTGCTTCGGCCTCTGGGTAACGATCACTCACATCAAAGCCAAAAATCACCACCTGTAAGCTCACACCAATCTGCGGTGCAGCAATCCCCACACTACCGGTAGCCTGCATGGTGTCGAATAGGTCGCTAATCAGGCTGTGTAATTCAGGAGTGCCAAACGCCTCGACTGGAGCAGCTTGCTCAAGCAACAGCGGATCACCCATTTTAATAACAGTGCGTATAGCCATTTTTTCCTCGCTTATTTGATTAACTCAAGATAGATCGATTCTATCCCGAGCCACGCGCCTATCCAAACTTTCGAGAAGCGTAAATGCAAAAAGGCCCCAGCATAAGCTGAGGCCTTTTGGTTAAAACTGGTGCCGACGGCAGGAATCGAACTCGCGACCCCCTGATTACAAGTCAGGTGCTCTACCAACTGAGCTACATCGGCATAAACTTTACAACACCTAATCATCTTAGGTTTTACTACTCTAATACTGGTGCCGACGGCAGGAATCGAACTCGCGACCCCCTGATTACAAGTCAGGTGCTCTACCAACTGAGCTACATCGGCGTAAAACTTTACAACTTAAATCTTTGCTGCCAGATAAGCAGAGCTTACCCTTGAACATTTTCTGGTGCCGACGGCAGGAATCGAACTCGCGACCCCCTGATTACAAGTCAGGTGCTCTACCAACTGAGCTACATCGGCAACGGCACGCAGAATAATTCATCAGGCTCATTAAGGCAAGCTTTAGGCCGAACTATTTCGCTAAGTCCTTGGAAGTAAAGAAGGCATCAGAGAAGAATTCATCATTCGGCAAACCGCGTGAAACACAATGGGTGTAGGCCGCCTCCACCATCACCGGCGCACCGCAGGCATAAACTTGGTAGCCTTCAAGGTTGGCGAAGTCATTCATCACCGCCTCATGCACCAGCCCCGTGCGGCCATTCCATGCATCTGCATCGCTAGGCTCAGACAAAACAGGAATAAAAGTGAAGTTAGGATGAGTTTGCTGCCATTCGGACGGTAGCTCAGGCATATAAATATCGGCCAGAGTGCGTGCGCCCCAATATAAAACGATTTCGCGCTGGATGCCGTTGTTAAAAGCGTGTTCCAGAATACCCTTGATCGGCGCAAAGCCCGTACCGGTTGCGATAAGTAAAATCGGTTTATCGCTGTCTTCACGCAAGAAGAACGAGCCCAACGGGCCGGTAAAGCGCATGATTTCGCGCTCTTTCATGGTGTTCCATACGTAATCGGAAAACTCACCGCCCGCTACATGACGAATATGCAGCTGCAGATATTCAGCATCGTGCGGCGCATTCGCAATTGAAAACGAGCGTTTTTTGCCGTTTTTGGTGTGGATATCAATATATTGCCCCGCCATAAAGGCCAGCTTTTCGCTGCTTGGCAGCTTTAAAGACAACACAGCCACATCGTGCGAAACTTTATCTATGGTTTGCACACGGCATGGCAGCGTTTTAATTTGAATATCTTTGCTGGCGGTGACTTCTTTGCACTCAATCGTGATATCGGCCTTGGTGCTGGCGCAGCAAAACAGCGCGTAGCCGTTTTCACGCTCCATCGCGGTTAAAGCGCTTTCAGCATGGTCGCCATGAGTGACTTCACCCGTAATCACCCGGCCTTTGCACGAGCCACATGCGCCATTTTTACAGCCGTAAGCCATATTAAAGCCGCCACGCATAGCCGCGTCTAGAATAGTTTCATCATCATTCATGGCGATTTGCTGGCCACTTGGTAGAATAGTAAGTTGCTTGCTCATTGCGATCCGCTATGCGAAAAAATCGATTACTTATTATAGGGTGCGGCGATGTTGTCATCCGCGCCCTGCCTTGGTTAACTCAACGTTTTAAAGTGTATGCCACTGCGCGTAGCACTGAGGCGGCTACCAAGCTACGTGAGCTTGGGGTTATCCCTGTGCGATGCGACTTAGATCAAGCCACAAGCCTTAAGCGCTTATCCGGCCTTGCCCGCTGGATCATTTATAGTGCGCCGCCGGCGAGTGATGGTGTGGATGATGTGCGCTGCAAGCGCTTTATCGCCAAGATGGAGCGCTACACCGGCTTTGATAAGTCAGCAATTCTAACACCTCGTCACCTTGCCTACATCAGCACCAGTGGCGTTTATGGTGATTGCAAGGGTGAATGGGTGGCTGAAACCCAGCCCCTCTCTGCGCAATCGGCCAGAGCGATTCGCCGGGTAGCGGCAGAAAACAGCTTAAAAGCGTGGGCCAGATCGCAAAAAATCAAACTGGCGATCTTGCGTGCCCCTGGCATTTACGCCAGCGAGCGCTTACCTGTGCAGCGCATTATGCAAGCCACACCTGCGCTGATTAGCTCGGACGACAGCTGGTCTAATCATATTCATGCTGATGATTTAGCAAAAGCCGTGAGTATTGCGCTGTTTCGCGGCAAGCCATTACGCGCAATTAATGTGGTGGACGATCAGCCGCATAAAATGGGTGATTATTTTGATCAAGTGGCTGATTTTATTGGCCAAGCTCATCCGCCGCGTATTAAACGCCAAGATGCCCCAGCGGTATTATCTGCTAGCTTAATGTCGTTTTTAAATGAATCACGTCGACTAAAAAATACCCGTTTAAAGAAAGAACTTAGGCTGCAATTAAAATGGCCCACAACTAAACATCTTCTAAAACAACAATAAAAAAAGGGGCGATTTATTTCGCCCCTTATTTTTTAATGAGTCATTTTTAATCAGCCGGTTAATGCCTTTCTTTCTGCTTCCAGCTGCGACATTAATCTTTGGATATTTGCTTCTATTTGCCTTGGCAGATTCACAAACTGGCAGCCCATCATCCAGGCAAAATGCCCAGGACGCTGCTCTAGCTGACGCAAGGAACGCACTTCAAAATTCAGCTTCATTATTCCTGCCGGACCAAAATCAAAAGGGACTTCGTTATACACATTGCCTCTTTCAACCATGGACTTAAGCTCATTAGGCACCCAAGCCCCAATCCCCCCCAAAGAAACATCATGCACATTCAGCCATTCACGCGTGCCATTAGCAAATAATAATTGGCAGCGGTAAGGCCGGGCCAGCGGTGTAGGCAGGCGATAATATTCTCGGCGTTGTAATTTAATTAAATCCGCCGGAAAAACAGTACTTAATGCTGGCCCGCCCTCGTGCTGGCAATTTCGTACAATACCCACTGCAAATTGTATTTTTACTCCATCAGGCACGGCCAGTACTAAAGAGCGGGCAGAATTAAGCAACATCTGATTTGATTCAGCATTGCCCCCAACATCAAACACAAAGGTTTTACCTTTGATATCAACATCAAGAATGCGAGATAAAATCAGTTCCCGACCTTCGTTTAAATAGATGGTGATAAAGGTGCCGCGCTGCGCCAGCGTACGCAGCACAGCACCGATCTCCATCGGGGCGGTGATCCGATAAGCCTCAATATCTTCACCATCCGAAATCGGACTGACTTGCTCGCTTTCACCCACGGATTTCTCACCTTAATTAATTATTCATTCAGCAAAAGTGTTAAATCATGTACAAAAACACTGGCTCCAGCTCCGTAGCTTACCATTACACGTGGCTTGCCGTTTTTATCGAGCAAATAACTACCTGCACTATGATCAACAGTGTAATCGCCACTACTGCTCATTTGCTTTTGATAAATGATTTTATAGCGCCCTGCCACCTCGGCTAATTGTGCCGCTGTACCGCTCAGGCCTAAAAACCGTGAATCAAAAACCGGCACATACTGCCTTAATACTTCTTTAGTATCTCGCTCCGGATCAACCGAAACAAATAAAACCTGCACCTGATCGGCTTTACTACCTAATTGCTGCATTGCGTTTTTTAATTCAATCATGGTGGTCGGGCAAACATCGGGGCAATGGGTATAACCAAAGAAAATCACCACTACCTTATCTTTAAAATCTGCCAAAGAACGCGTTTTACCTGTGTGATCGCTTAAAGTAAATTCGCCACCCAACGCGCCTCCACCAATATCTGCACCTTGAAACTGCGGCTTGGAGCACCCCGCCAATAAGAAAAAGCAACACATGCACAATAAGGCTCTTAGCATCCGGTTTATATCCTTTCAATTATTTATAGTGTGCTTTGCACCTACTCTACAAGCAAGCGCTTCTATTGATTTAGCTGACAAAGCCCGATTTTGTGCATCCACTGAATAAGCAATTTCTGCCAATAAAGGCGCTGGCAAATGTGTTTGCAGATATTGCACATTATCGGCATAACGCGGCATTTCTGAATCAACCTGATTGGCAATCCAGCCAGCCAATGGCAAGCCTGCCGCTAAAATGGCCTTGGCGCTCAGCATGGCATGGTTTAAGCAGCCCAAGCGCATGCCCACCACCAGAATCACCGGCGCTTGCAAACGCTTAGCTAAATCGGCCATAGATGCATCTTCGGACAAGGGCGCATACCAACCACCCGCGCCTTCCACCAGCACCACATCGGCTAACGTTTGCAACTGTTTGGCAGCGCTCACCATCAAATCCAAATCTAAAACCCGGCCCGCATCTTTAGCGACTAAATGCGGCGAAATTGGCGCTTCAAACAGATAGGGACAAGCCAAATGGGCTGGTGCTGCAATATTCGATGCGGCAGCATGCGCAGCCACATCACTATTCCAAAGCTGGCCGTTCCGCCACTCGCAACCCGCAGCCACCGGCTTCATCCCTACTGCCGATTGCCCTGTAGCAACAAAACCACGCAAGAGCTGAGCTGTAGCAATCGTTTTACCGACATCGGTATCGGTGCCAGTCACAAAATACATTTGCCCGCTCATGCTTGCCTCGGCCGAAATTCAATAATCTGGCTGCCATCGGCATTCTTTTTTGCGGGCTTCGTCAAGGGCTTCCATGCATGGCCGTAAACCACTTCGTAGGTACACGGCAGCAAGCCATCGCGCCTGAATGTCTCGTACTTCGCCACAATTTTTTGCCACGCTGCCTTGCCTAGCATGCCACGCGAGCGGCCTTCCGCTACATTGTGCGCGCCGATATCTTTTAAATCTTGCATGATGGCCTTGGCACTATCGTAAGTCATAGTGAGGTACTCCATATCCATCACCGGCGTGCTCAGGCCATTTTTAACCAAGGCGTCGCCAAGGTCGTGCATATCGATAAAGCGATTCACATGTTCTTTGTTATCCACTGCAGCAAAAGACGCGCGCAATTCTTTTAGCGTGTCAGGCCCAAGGGTAGAAAACATCAACAGGCCACCGGGCTTTAAAACACGGGTAAATTCTGCAAATGCGGCATCCGGCTCATTACACCATTGCAGGGTAAGGCTAGACCAAATCACATCAACTGATTCATCCGCCAGCGGCAAGGATTCAATATCGGCGCAAAGATAAGCCACGCCTTGGCCACGCAAACTTGCCCAAAGCTTTTTTAAACCACCACCCTCTTTGGCTCTGGCCACTTGCAACATGCCCGGTGCTAGATCCAGCTCGATCAGCTGAGCATCTTTGTAGAGCATTTGTAATTGCGGCGCACAGTAACCAGTACCGCAACCTGCATCTAATACGGTGACAGGGTTAACTTTGATGTAATCCAAACGTTCAAACATACGATCAGCCACTTCGCGCTGCAAAATAGCGGCCGCATCGTAGCTTGTTGCTGCTTTATTAAAAGCAGCGCGCATAGCTGCTTTTTCAGTATGAAAGGATTTGCTCATTGAGTCCTTATAATCACTATTTACGACTATATAAAATGACCTTGGATGGCATCAGAGCCATCCAAGTTATATCTTTAGAGAGGCTGCTATTGGATATAAAAAGATTTAGTCATACATCGGGGCAAAGCGGCCCCTGCGGCCTCGAATGCCCTAGCAGCATCCGAGTATTGCTTGAGCAAAAAGGGCCAATTTACGCTTCTGTCTTAGCAAATTTCATTTTAATAAATTCAATCACCACGGGCATGGCAGGAATCAGCACCAGAGCAATTGCAATCGAGCCAATATTTTTAGCAATGAAAGGGATGCCACCCAGAAAGTAACCTGCATAAAGCAGGGAAACCACCCAAACCGCTGCACCAATCAGATTAAACATCAAAAAGCGGTGATAGCTCATCTCGGCCATGCCCGCTACAAAAGGCGCAAAGGTGCGCACAATCGGCACAAAGCGCGCCAAAATAATGGTCTTTCCACCGTGTTTTTCATAAAAAGCATGGGTTTTTTGCAAATAATCCTGGCGAAAGATTTTAGAATCTTTATTGGCAAAAAGCTTATGGCCAAAATAACGGCCAATGGTGTAGTTAACCGCATCTCCCAAAACCGCAGCGGTAAATAATAGCCCCATCAGTAAATACAAATTCATATGCCCGCCACCCGCCAGCATACCGGCTACAAACAACAGCGAATCACCCGGTAAAAAGGGCATAATCACCACGCCGGTTTCAATAAAAATAACGGAGAACAACAATGCATAAACCCAGCTGCCATATTGAGCAATAATTTGGGCCAAATACACATCAAGGTGCAAAAAAACATCAACGGGATTAAATTCCATCTTTTCTCTCCAAATAGGCAGTTGAAAAATATCAAAAGGCAAAAATCGTAAAGGATTGCAATTGATTGATAAGCAGAGGCTTTTTGAAAGACCATCCATTCATGGTGCCATTCATTTTTCAACGACCTGCTAAACACAAAAACGCCGACGATATGCTCGTCGGCGTAGAGTTAAGCGTAAGGCAAAAACTTAAACCACCGCTTCTTCTTTGATTCTAACCGGCTTAACCATATTTTCACGCGTGACACCCAGCATCAGTAAAAGCGGCGACGCCACCAAGACCGATGAATAGATACCAAACACAATACCAATGGTCAGCGCCATCGCAAAGCCGTGCAATGCAGCACCACCAAAAATCAGCATAGATAAAACCATACACTCGGTAGAGCCGTGAGTAATAAGGGTTCGGCTGATCGTGGCAGTAATCGCATTATCAATCACCTGCGGCACAGTTTTGCCACGCAAGTTTGGCTTGCGGAAATTCTCGCGAATCCGGTCAAACACCACCACCGATTCATTCACGGAATAACCCAGCACCGCCAGAATACCGGCCAGCACGGTCAAGGAGAACTCCCACTGAAATAACGCAAAGCAGCCCAAAATAATGATCACGTCGTGCATATTAGCAATCACTGCCGATACTGCGAAGCGCCATTCAAAGCGAATCGCCAAGTAGGCAATAATCCCCACACACACCAGCAAAATCGCCGTTGCGCCATGGGAAACCAGCTCACTCCCCACAGACGGGCCAATAAACTCAACTTTACGCAGCTCTACATCAGCGCGATCCGTTTTAAGCAGATTCAGCACTTCATTCGATAACTGAGCACTGGTTTTGGTTTTGATATTAGGAATACGCACCATCACATCGCGCGTGGTTCCCAAAGACTGCACCTGCGCTTCGCCGTAATTTAAGCCCTCTACTTTTTCCCGGACCTGGTTTAAATCAACCGACTTGCTATAACGCAGCTCCATCACCGTACCACCGGTAAATTCCACACCCAGATTCAGGCCCTTCATCACCAGAAACGCAACAGCCAAAACAAAGGTTGCCAGCGAAATCGCCGTTGTAAGCTTGCCATAGCTCATAAACGGGATATCACGCTTTATATGAAAAAATTCAATCATTGCGATGCACCCTTACACAGCCAGCGTCGAAACACGACGGCCGCCATAAATGAGGTTAATGATGCCGCGAGATACAAACACCGCGCTATACATCGACGTTAAGATCCCGAGGCTATGTACCCAAGCAAAACCACGTACCGCGCCAGAACCAAAAATCAGCAGCGCTAAGCCAGCGATCAAGGTGGTGACGTTGGAATCCAAAATAGTGGCAAAAGCATGGCTATAACCATTGTGAATCGCGGCTTGCGGTGTCATGCCCGAGCGCAGCTCTTCGCGCACACGCTCGTTAATCAGCACGTTGGCGTCAATTGCCATCCCCAGCGCTAAGGCAATCGCCGCGATACCCGGCAGCGTTAAGGTCACGCCCAGCAAGGACAGCAGCGCCAGTAGGAATAATAAATTGGCAGCCAATGAAACCGTCGATACCACACCAAATACACGGTAATAGATCACCATAAAGATGGAGATCGCAAGAAAACCATATAAAGTTGAGTGAAACCCCTTGGTGATATTGTCTTGTCCCAAGCTTGGGCCAATAGTGCGCTCTTCAACGATATTCATGGGAGCAGCAAGCGAGCCCGCGCGCAGTAGCAGTGCGGTATCGTTCGCTTCGGCAACGCCCATCGAGCCAGAAATCTGCACGCGGCCACCACCAATTTCAGAACGAATCACCGGCGCAGTAACCACTTCGCCCTTGCCTTTTTCAACCAGCACCATGGCCATGCGCTTGCCAATGTTTTCTTTGGTCAGCGTTTTAAAGATGGCAGCACCTGTGGAATCAAGGCCAATATGTACCGCAGCCGAGTTTTGATCATCAAAGCCCGCTTGCGCGTCACTGATATTATCCCCCGTCAGCTCTACTTCTTTTTTCAGCAAAATCGGACGATTCTGGCCATCGCTGCCGCGCTCGCTGAGTAGCTCAAAGCCAGCAGGTACATTGCCATTGAGCGCTTCGGCTACTTTAGCCTGATCATCTTCTACCATACGTACTTCTAGTGTGGCAGTACGGCCCAGAATATCTTTAGCCTTCGAGGTATCTTGCACACCTGGCAATTGCACCACGATACGGCCTTCACCCTGCTGTTGAATCACTGGCTCAGCGACACCCAGCTCATTCACCCGATTATGCAAGGTGGTGATGTTTTGTTTTACCGCGTCGGTTTTTAATTGCTGTAATGCTTCAGGAGAATAAGAAATGACAATTTTATTCTCACGCACATCAATCTGGCGCTGTAGCAAGACTTTGCGTAAAGCCTTAGCCGCTTCCTTGGTTGTCTCATCATCACGCAGCTGCACTTCAACGCTGTCGCGGGTTGATACAATCCGGCCATAGCGAATTTTCTTTTCTTTTAGCTCACGGCGCACATCACCTGCGGTTTTCTCTAAAGCCTTATCAACGGCAGCTTTCATATCCACTTCAAGCAAGAAGTGCACACCACCGCGTAAATCCAGCCCCAGAGACATCGGCTTAGCCCCGATCTTGGTCAACCAGGACGGCGTATCCGATAAGAGATTTAAAGCCACGCTGTAATCATCGCCCAGCTTAGCTTGTAACAGCTCTTTAGCCTTTAACTGGATTTCCGTGTCTTTAAAGCGAAATTTCACCGAATTGCTATCAAGGAACACATCTTCGGTTTTTACACCGGCACTTTTTAAAATGGCCTCAGCACTTTGCTGTAGCGCGGCATCTACCTTCACCGTGGCGCGAACGCTGGCAATTTGTACTGCCGGGCTTTCACCAAACAGATTAGGCAGGGTGTAGAGCGTTGCCAAAGCAACGGACAGAATAATTATTAGGTATTTCCAAAGCGGGTAGCGATTCATGGCAGGACCCAGAAATGCACAAAAGGCGGTGCAGTTGTTAGCACAAACTGCACCGCCTTATTGGCTTTACTTGTTATTTTTAATAGTGCCTTTTTCCAAACGCGCAGCAACCGCAGCACGTTGGAACAGGATTTCTACGCCATCAGCTAATTCAAGAGTGACATATTGCTCGCTCACCTTGGTGATGCGACCAGCCATACCACCACTGGTAACCACTTCATCGCCTTTAGACAGAGCAGCCAGCATGGCTTGTTGTTCTTTAGCGCGTTTTTGTTGTGGGCGAATCAACATAAAGTAGAACAAAACAAAAATCACGATCATAGGAAGAAAAGACATAAAGTCCATTCCTGCCGCAGGTGCGGCGCCTGTTGCATACGCGGGTGCAATGAACATATCGGGTCGGTTCCGTGTCAATAAAGCAAAGCGGCCCATTCTAGCGGGTGAACCACACAAAATCTACCCAGCTTTTTTGCCTTCAGTCATCAAACCCGCTTTATAAACCGCATGTCCTGTATTTTGACCTCGGCAACTTTGCTTTTCACGAAAATAAAAGGGAACTTTAGCCAAACTGAATAGTCGGCCCGATAAAAACAAATCATCAGCAGCCCCTAATATGAAAAAAACAGAGGCTTGCCGCACAAAACCGCCGCTTAGCTCACCATTCACTTGGCCCAGAAACGCTCCAGCCAGCTTTTTTTATGCCAGGTTGCTTGTGCTCCGCGGGATAAAAAATGCTCGGTATAACGCTTATCGCCTTCCATAATATGATTGGTCAGCCAGTTTCTTAAAAAATGCATCAATTCAAAAGTAACCGCCTCGCCCCCTGCCAGGCGAGCTTGCAAGCCATTCATTTGCTTTATTAAATCTTCGTGATGTTGCTTATGTGCATCGTAATCGGGGTAGCCTAAAATACGCATCAGGCTTTCTTCCACTGTGAAATGAGTTCTTGTGTAATCGGCAAGACGCCCCAGAATAAGCACCGATGCCTCGCTGCCATGATGTAAGCGAATGGCATCATGTAGCTCATTAAGTAAATCGATCAACACCTTGTGTTGCTCATCAATTTCCTGAATACCGACCGACAGCTCATCGTTCCACTCAAAAAATACTGACATTTCGCGTCTCTCCCTGACTATTTAGAAAGAATTTTGCAGATAAAATGTCATCTAAATATTGAGCCATATCAATATTTAAATAAGCCTAGGGAAAGCCTGAATAAGGTTTAAGCCTTGTGCTTCCTAAATAAAAGCCAGCCTGATGCGCCCTGCAAAATACTAACAAGCCCTTATTTGCGCTTTGCAGGGGCGCTATAATCACCAGAACACCGCAAAAACGTTCTCAAAAGAAGGCGGGAATGCGACAATACCGCCGAGAATCTCTATTAGGTAAGCAAAATGCCCTGGCAAGAACTACGCATCACCACTGAATCATCCCAAGCTGAACGCTTTTCTGACGCACTTTTTGATCTAGGTGCGTTGTCTGTCAGCGTGGAAGACGCTGCCGCGGGCACCGACGCAGAAAAGCCGATCTTTGGCGAGCCGGGTGAGCCGGTCGATCAGATGTGGGAAAACAGCGTGGTGCTCGCCCTGTTTGACGAAGACATTGATACCCGCCTGATTGTCACGGCAGCAAGTAATACATTGAAATTAGCCGTCCCGCCCTACGATGTGGTGCGTGTCGAAGAGCAAGACTGGGTGCGTCTCACCCAATCACAATTTAATCCGATTGCCATTTCTGATCGCCTCTGGATTACCCCTACCTGGCATGAATGCCCTGATGCAGGCGCAATCAGCATTCAGCTCGATCCGGGCCTGGCTTTTGGCACGGGCAGCCATCCGACGACACGCCTTTGCTTAAAATGGCTGGATAGCCATCTTGCTGGCGGTGAAAAGCTGCTGGATTACGGTTGTGGCTCTGGAATTTTAGCCATTGCGGGTATGAAGCTTGGAGCCGCTTCTGCGGCAGGGGTCGATATCGATCCACAAGCGATGACCGCATCAAGACAAAATGCGGAGCAAAATGCGGTTGAAGTGCAGTTTTACTTACCCGATGCAGAGCCAGCAGACACTTATGATGTGGTGATTGCCAATATTCTGACTAATCCTCTCAAAGCCTTAGCGCCTATGCTGGCTGCAAAAGTAAAAACAGCTGGCCGCATCGCTTTATCGGGCATTCTAGCCGAGCAGGCAGATGAAGTGATCGCCATTTACAGCCAGTGGTTTGCCATGAATGCGCCGCAAATTGAAGACGGCTGGGTCTGCTTATCCGGTATTCGTAAATAAATGAACGATATTACCCGTTGCCCAAACTGCCAAACCGCTTTTCGCGTAACGGAAGCGCAGTTGCAAGCCCACCGCGGCAAGGTTCGCTGTGGGCGCTGCGCCTTTGTCTTTAATGCCAAAGAATGCATTGAAAGCGAGCAGATCGCAGAAACGATCAGCACGCCCATTATGGCTACTGCAAAGCCACAGGCTGCACAGATCATCACAGCAGTTGCGCCCGCAGCCAATGTATCAAGCGAAGCTGCCAAGCCACTAGCTGCAGCGCCGCCAAGCCCTGCTATAGCCTGCCCGGCACCGCCGGTAACGCGGCCCAAGCGCATCGTGCCCGACCCCGCACCACAGATTGAAGTTGATTTTGATATCACAGCCTCCGACAACCACGGACCGGTGATTGAAATTGAAATCAAAGCACCGCCAGAGCCAGTGAGTAAACCGGCTGCTCCAATTGAAGAAAGCCATCCCTCTGAAGAAAGCCATCACGATTATCGCCCCATTTATACGGGCGACGAAGAGGGCTTACTTGAGCCGCCACCCCGCTCCAAATGGCAAGCTCTATTGATCGGGATAAGTATTATTCTGATGCTCAGCTTTATAGCGCAACTGGGTTATCAGCAGCGCACGCAAATTTCGATGGAGTTTCCTTGGCTACGGCCCAAGCTTATCCTTGCCTGCCAAGCGCTGGGCTGCACTATGCCGCTGCCTGAGAATGCAGAAATGCTGCGCTCTGAATGGTCGGAGCTTAGCTATGTGCCCGAGTTTCCCAATATTATTCAACTGAATGCCACCTTGCGAAACCTGGCTCAGTACGAGCAAGCCCTGCCCATGCTGGAAGTCACGCTGACCGATGATCAAGAGCGCATCGTACTCAAAAAAGTATTTAAGCCAAGCGAATACCTGAGTGCTGCCGATAAAAGACGCCTGAAGTTTGATGCCCAAGACGATTTACGTGCCTTTTTACAAATCGATTTAGGCGAGCTGCACTCCACGGCTTACTCCATCTATTGGTTTTACCCTTAGCTTTGATAGCAAGACCGGATATTTAAAACTAATCTATATCACTCAATCAATGCATGGGATCGGTCATGGCTACTATTTTGTTAAACCATACTGAAATTAATGTTGGGGGCCATTTCCCCGTTGTAGGCGAATATGCCCACAGCTTTTTGCTCGTCGATTCAGGCATGATCGACGTTCCCCTATCACGCTTTGCGGGCAAGCCCAAAGTAATCGCGGTCATCCCCAGTATTGACAGCGCAATTGGCCTTATCATTGCCCGCCAGCTGGAGCGCCTGTCCGTAGACTGGCCGGATTGTGCCATCTTAGTGATTTCTGTTGACACTCCTTACGCCTTAAGCCGGGCGATGGAACAAGAGCGCTTTCGCCGGGTGCAACTCCTATGCACGCTACGTGGCCGGGATTTTCACAAAGATTATGGCGTGATGATTACCGATATCCCGCTTTCTGGTTTTATGGCCACTGCGCTGATTGGCGTGAACGCTGCGGATATCGTGATGTATAGCGAGTTAGTCTCTGATCTGAGCTTTGAGCCCGATTACGGCACGATGGCTGAATGTTTATTCCCGCCCATTGAAGAAGAAGCGGAAGAAGAAATCATTGATGATGCCGAGCAAATTGCGCAATTAGAGCGCTACGATCCAAGCATCTAGCAGCCTATAAACCTGCTCCAGAAGTAAATAGCATCTTAATTTAAACGCTTGTCATATTGCAGCCCTATGCTCTTAAAGCTTGCTATTGAGCGCCTTCACAATAGATAATTGTTATCGTAATGAATACACTAATAGCCACAAAACGGAGATCTCTATGTCTGCAGTGACTCTTGGCGGCAACGCCATCGAAATCAAAGGTTCTTTCCCTAAAGTGGGCGATACGGCACCAGACTTCAGCCTTGTTGCAAAGGATTTATCCGATGCCACACTCGCTACTTTTGCAGGCAAAAGAAAAATCCTAAATATTTTCCCAAGCGTAGATACCGGTGTATGTGCAGCTTCGGTTCGTCGCTTTAACGAAACGGCTTCTAGCTTAGAAAACGCGGTAGTGCTATGCATCTCCGCTGATTTGCCTTTTGCACAAAGCCGTTTTTGCGGTGCTGAAGGCTTAGAAAACGTCATCAGCTTATCCACCATGCGTGGTCGTGAATTCTTAAGCCACTACGGCGTTGAAATCATCAGCGGCCCGCTAGCTGGCGTATCTGCCCGCGCCGTTGTCGTGCTTGATGAAAACAATCAAGTCCTGCATGCAGAATTGGTTTCTGAAATCAAAGAAGAGCCAAACTACGCAGTAGCGCTTGCTGCGCTGTAAAAAATTGCAAAACAAGCAGGGCAATAGCCGTTCTGCCTCACTGTACTTGCTGCAATAATCAACAAAGCCGCCCTGTGCGGCTTTGTTCTTTTAATGACTTGTGTTTTAATCCGCTCACTTTTTTGCAGCCGTACCTAATCGATATCTATGTGGCCAATTGATTTTTTCTCCCGGCAAGCACCCTATGCACCGTTGCTTAGACTCATTAAACAATTTGAGCATTTTCCCAGTCATGCAGACTGGGATGCCATTGGCCCGCCTGCCCGCAATCAGCAAGGCTTAGCCATTCGCTTTGTAGCCCCTGAAGTGCTCACTGATTATTACGAGATCGAAATCGCCCAAAAAGGTCAGGTCGCTACTCGGGAAAACAACTGGCACGATTGCTTTAATGCGCTGGTCTGGTGTGCATTTCCACAAAGTAAAAGTGCAATCAGTGCCTTGCATATGCGACATTTTGCTGCCGATCGCCCACGCGGGCCCATTCGTGATGCAGCAACATTACTGGATGAATGCGGGCTGATTCTGCCCTATTGCGATGATGTGCTTTTGCAATTATTGATTGATCATCAATGGCACGATTTATTTCATACGCATCGAGCAGATTGGGGGATTAAAATCAATGCAGTTTGCTTTGGCCATGCCAATTATGAAAATCTGCTTACGCCCTTTTTAGGCTTAAGCGGCAAATGCTGGCCTATTAAAGTGAGCCCTGATTTCTTTGAAAAATCAATCACAGAGCAATGCCTGCTGCTTGATCAGGAATTAGCTCACTTTTTAAATAATGATCAATTGCATAAACCCCGCCAGTTGCCGCCACTGCCTTACTTAGGCATTCCCCAATGGTGGCCAGAGCAAGACGATCATTTTTATGCCAACACGCAGTACTTCAGGCAAAAAAGAATTAAACAATAGAATAACTCAAAAAAATAGCCAAGCATCGCTTGGCTATTTTTATTGACCGGCATAAATTACTTAGCAGAGAGTAATTCTTCAATCTGCTCTTTAGGAATCGCACCCGATACAATCTGACCTGATTTAAAAATCAGCGCAGGCGTGCCAGTAATTCCCAAACTTTCCGCCAGTTTCATATTTTTTTCAACTGGGTTTTCACAATCCGCCTTACCATCCAGAGCTTGATCCTTAAGCATAAAATTGCTCCAGGCGGCTTGTTTATCTGCAGCACACCAAATCACTTTTGATTTACGCTCTGCATCCGGGTGAATGCTTAAAGGCATCAGGAAAGTATAAATCGTGACATTAGTCAGGCCATTTAAGCTTTCGCGCTCTAAGCGTTTGCAATAAGGGCAATCCGGATCAGAAAATACGGCCAGAACACGTGAACCGTTACCACGCACGTCTTTAAATGCCTGCTCCAGCGGTAATTTGCTAAAGTCGGTTTTTTGTAATTCAGCCGCGCGCTGTTCAGTCAGGCTGCTTTTTTTAGCCAGATCAATCATATCACCCGCTAAAATGTACTCACCTTTGATATCGGTATACACAATCTGGCGTTTACCAATCACTACTTCATAAATCCCTTTCATAGGTGTGGTATTAACCGAAGTGATTTCACGGCCTGGCAATTGCTTTGCCAATTTTTGTTTAAGCTGATTAGTCGAATTATCAGCAGATGCAGAGCATGCTGTTAAAGCGATAAAACCGCTGGCAATCAAGATACGAGTCACAGATTTCATATTCATAACAACCTCAGGCGTCCATGGCATGGCGGATTAATTGTCTTTTAAGCCATGGTAATTGATTAGTGGCCCCTAAACCCAGATTCCTCAAAGTTTTAAGCAGGGGATTTGTATTATTAAATAACTTTTGCAAGCCATGACACACACCTTGCATGGTGTAAACCGCTTCACGCCTAGCCCGCTCGTAACGTCGCAGCAACAAATAATCGCCAATACGATTAACCGGTGCCTGGGCCAATAATGCAGCTAATTCGGCCACATCGCCAAAGCCCAGATTAACGCCCTGCCCGGCAAGAGGATGCACAGTATGAGCGGCATCGCCGATCAACACTACTTTATCGCGCACCGTTTCAGGCAAATGATTTAATCGCAAAGGAAATGCAGCTGCTGCGCTGATCAATTGCAAAGCACCGAGACGAGCACCACCCGCAGCGGCAACGCATTCGCATAATTCGGCAGGCGAAAGCGCCATAAGTTCCGCCCGCTTTTCATCACTACAAGACCACACCATCGACATCCGCTGGCCAGCCAGCGGCAGCCATGCAAGCACACCATCAGGCATAAACCATTGATGAGCCACACCCAGATGAGACTTTTCAATCTCAAAATTAGCCACCACACCAAACTGCTGATATGGCATCACCTGCGGTTCAATGGCCAGCTGACTTCGCACCCATGAATTAGCTCCATCAGCACCAACCACCAAGCGAGCACGAAGGGGTTGGCCATCAGCCAGCGTCAGTGTTGCGCCCGTTTGATCGGTCGTGAGCTTTATAGGGCTAGCGGGGGTACGGATATGAATCTGAGCAGATTCTTGCAGGCCATGCCAGAGCGCTTTTTGCAATTCGCGATTTTCCAGCATAAATGCCAGCTCATCAACGCCCGCTTCAAGCGCATCAAATTGCAAGGAAATCCCATGTGCATCGCCGAATATTTTCATACACGAGGTGGCTTGCAAGCGATCGGCATCTAAACGCTGCCATGCACCAATACGCTGCAACATCTGCCGGCTTGCGCGGCTAATGGCGTAGATACGTTGATCCCAGGAATCCTGAGGCCAATCCCAAGCGGGTTGCCGGCCTTCTATTAACAAAACCGTCAGTGCGGTGTCTTTAAGCGCCAAAGCTAAGGCGCTGCCGACTAAACCACCACCAACGATGATGACATCTGCGTCAAAATTTTCCATGGCGGGAGTTTATCAGGCCGCTTTGCGCTTTGGAAACCCGAAGCAAGCCCAGCACGCTCTATTGTGCAAACTACCTGCGCCCGCCAAACGCTTCTGACAGCATATCTTCTTGCGCCAATATCAACGTTTCAGCCAATGCGCCCCGCTCCCACTCCTGCATTGCCGGGTGCGCTAACATGACATCACGGTAAATTGCCGCATCATCAGGCAAGGGCACGTTGTAGCAATGCAAGCGCCAGACTACGGGTGCGTACATGGCGTCGGCAATGGAAAACGCACCAAATAAATATGGGCCCGCTCCTGCTAATTGACGAGCCTCACGCCAAATGCTGCAAATTCGCTCAATATCGCGTTTAGCACTCAATGCTAAATCGCCACCTTGTACACGAAGCTTAATATTCATGGGTAATACGCAACGTAAATTAGAAAACCCCGAGTGCATTTCAGCCGAAATACAACGCGCTCTGGCTCTGGCTCTTGTATGTTCGGGCCACATTTGTGGATAGCTTTCGGCTAAATATTCAGCAATCGCCAAGCAATCCCAGACATTAAATTCCTTATCATAAAGACAAGGAATCAAGCCGTTTTCTACGTATTCCCGATAAGCTTGCTCGCCATCCAACGGCGCACTCATTTCGATAAATTCAATATTAAAGTGCTTAAGCAATATCCAGGGACGTAGTGACCATGATGAGTAATTTTTGCTACCGATATACAGTTGGTACATAACCGCACTCCTTTGACCCTGCTGCAATAGACAGCTTAATCAATAGACTATGTCATGGAAGTAGCGATTGCCAGGCTGACTTTAAGCCCACAATCACAGCTTGCGTTTCATCAATTAACCACGCCCTCTTCCTCGGATAGGCTTTCAAGTAAAAGTATCGCAATCAGCTGCTAAGCTAATTTATGCTGATTGCTTATCTACTGCTGATTGCCAGCTTTATCTGTGGTGTTTGCCTATTGCAAGCCCAGCCCGGCTTGCCCCTGCTCTGGCCTGCGCTCAGTATTGCAGCATTGTTTTTTTTGCTCAGCCGCTGGCGGCTCCCTCAACTATTTTTAATGCTCAGCCTACTAGCGCTCGGCTTCTCATGGGCCAATTGGCGTGCGCAAATCCGTATGGCAGATCGCCTCAATCCAGTCCTTGAGCAGCAAGTCATTGAGATAACAGGCTTTGTGAGCGATTTGCCTCAAGCCAGTCGTTTTGGTACACGCTTTTTATTTAAGCCTGATGCGACTAATACGCGTTTACCCGGCAAAATTCAATTGCAATGGTACGGCCAGGCTGATCGGGTTAAAGCAGGGGAACATTGGCGGTTTTTGGTCAAACTCAAGCAAGTTCACGTACAAAGCAACCCCGGTGGCTTTGATTTGGAAAGCTGGTTTTTGCAGCAAGATATTGGAGCAACAGGCACAGTTAAATCAGGCGTGCTGCTTGCAGAAAAAAGCGCCGGGCTGCATCGGATACGCGCCCATTTACGCGATCGTATTCACCATGCCCTGCCCGATGCACCTTATCGTGGTGTCATTATTGCGCTGACTGTAGGCGATCAGGGCGGCATTTTGCCTGAGCAGTGGCAACGCTTTGCCGCAACCGGCGTGACCCATTTAATCAGTATTTCTGGCTTACATATCACCCTGCTCGCAGCGATGGCCGCCGCAACCTGCAACGGGCTTTGGCGACGCATTCCTCTGCTTGCTGCGCGCTTTGCCGCCCAACGTGCCGCACTCATTGCCGGAGTGATCACCGCGTTTTGCTATTGCCTGCTGGCAGGGATGGCCATCCCCACGCAACGCACCCTATTTATGCTAAGTATTGCTGCAATTTGCCTGTGGCGAGCCCAAGCCAGCGCTATTAGTGCCATTTGGGCCGCAGCGCTCTTAGTTACGGTTGTCATCGACCCTTTTGCCGTTTTATCCATTGGCTTTTGGTTATCCTACCTCACGGTGGGTGCACTCCTTTGGGCTGGCAGCAATCAGCTGGGCAAGAGTGCAAAATGGAAAACATGGGTCAGTAGCCAAGCAGCTGCCACTTTGGCTTCTGCCCCCGTTTTATTAGTGGTGTTTGGCCAACTACCACTGGTTTCCCCGCTCGCGAATGCTTTTGCGATTCCAATTGTCAGTATTCTTATTACCCCTCTTGCCTTGGCTGGCTTGCTCGATCCTTCCGGTTATTTACTCTACGGTGCAGAACGGCTTTTTGCCGCCACAGACTATCTGCTGCAATGGTGTACAGCACTGCCCACCATCGCCTTCAATATGCCCGGCCCCATCACCCTTTTACCCGCCGCATTCGGTGTGATGCTGCTGCTCCTGCCCCGTGGCATACCGGCGAGGCGGCTGGGGCTAATCTGCTGCCTGCCTTTATTTATCAGTAGCTCCGGCAGCATCCAGCCGGGGCAATACCGCGCCACAGTATTGGACGTTGGCCAGGGTCTCGCAGTTTTAGTGCAAACCGCCCAACATCAGCTGTTATTTGATACAGGCCAGTTGCCTAATGGCGAGCGTGTCTTACTGCCCGCTTTACGCAGCGCCCGCATTCGCCAGTTAGACGCGCTCATCCTGTCGCATAACGATAACGATCATATTGGCGCAGCCGAGCCGCTGCTTAAAAATATGCCCAGCCCGCTCATTTGGCATAGCCTGCCCGACGATCATCCACTCTGGGCCAACCAGAAGGCCAAGAGACAGCGCTGCCAAACGGGCACAACATGGGTCTGGGATAAAGTGCGCTTTCGCTTTATTTGGCCCAACGAACAAAACACAGCGCGCAGTGACAACGCCCAAAGCTGTGTTTTACTCATCGATAATGGCCAGCATCGCTTATTAATTCCTGCAGATATCGGCAAACATGAAGAAGCACGCTTAATTGAGCAGGGTTTAGGGCAAATTGATATTTTGCTTGTGCCGCATCACGGCAGTAAAACATCTTCATCCATCCTGTTTGTTAAGCAAACATCCCCGCAATACGCCATTTATTCAGCCGCTTATTTAAATCATTTTGGCCACCCTAAGCCAGAAATAACGGCCCGCTATGCCGCCGCCCAGGCACAAAATTTACGCACAGATCAAACAGGTGCACTGATTTTTGATGTGGGGGAAAAGATTAAATTAACGCGCTGGCGGCATGCTCATCCACATTATTGGCATCAACCCACAGGCCATTAAGTCATGGTAAAAGCTATTGTTTGTTAGCTTATATTCAGTTAACGTAAGTATTTTTTCAGAGCTTATGCCATGCCAATAAGACTCACTGGCCTTTACCGCTACCCGATTAAATCTAGCCAAGGGCAACGCCTGCAACAGAGCGAAGTACTCAGCAGTGGCCTACCTTTTGATCGCACATGGATGATCGCCCAGCCTAATGGCAAGCTAGTCACAGGCAGAGAGTTTCCCAAGCTGGTATTGCTGTCTGCAGAACCTAGCGATGACGGGCTGACTCTGAACGCCCCCGGCATGCCTTCGCTCTTTGTTGCCACTTCGCTATTTAGCCAGCTTCACCCTGCCAGTGTTTGGGAAAGCGAGTTCACAGCCCGTCATGGCGCAAGCAATGCAGATGCTTGGCTATCCGCTTATTTGGGTGAACAAGTGGTACTACTTTGGGCTGGCTTCGAGCTTAATCGCCACAGCTCCACCGACGTACCTATTGCCTTTGTCGATGGTCATCCCCTGCTGCTAATTGGCGAAGCTTCCCTTGGGGATCTCAGCGAGCGTGTTGGCCGCAGCCTGTCGATGCAGCGCTTTCGCCCTAATTTAATTGTGCGTGGTGGCGCAGCCTTTGCAGAAGACGGCTGGAAGAAAATCCGCATTGGCGAAGTGATTTTTAATTTTATCAAACCTTGCGAGCGCTGTGTCTTTACTACCATAGACCCAGAAACCGGCGAAAAATCCAGCGATCAAGAACCATTACGCACACTAGTTAAATACCGTAGAACTGCAGCGGGCGTTTTATTTGGTCAGAACATCAATGTCGAAAAAGGCGGAATCATCAGTGAAGGGATGGCCGTAGAAGTATTAGAGTAAGCATCCTAAGCCTTCATGCAACAAAACAAGCTAATGGCATAGTGAAAATCATTTAAGGTTAACGAAAACATAAAGTCGGCATCACGCCGGCTTTATGTTTTTCAATTGACTTCAACCACTCATTCCGCAGCTAAAGAGCGAACCCGCGCAATCACCTGATTACCGCTGCCCTTATATTCGACCGATTGAAACGAGAGCATCCGGGCCATGGAAATCCCACGCCCATGCGGGTCAAAAGCCCGCTCTGGTGACATTTCCAAAAAGGGCTGCCATTCAAAGCCTTTACCCTCATCGGTAATGGTAAAAATGATATCTTCGTCTTCACGATAAAAAGCGACTTTTACTTTACGCTTTTGATACTCAGGCAACGTTAAGCGAGCTTCCACTTCGTCTTGCCAGCAACCATGCTGCAAAAGCCGCGTTTTTTCAGCATAGCTAATCGCCAAATTGCCATGCTCTACTGCATTCACCAATAACTCTGACAACCCCAACGCCACCCGCTGAGGCTCTGGACAAGCATTTGAAAGCAATAAAGTAAGATGACGGGCTTCTTCTAGGGTTTGGAAATGAAACTCACCTTTCATCAGCAGCTGATAAGAGCTGGCTTGAGCGGCTAATTGCGCATCCAGCTGGCTTTTTTCACGATGAAAATTAACCGCCGCAGCCACAATTGCCAACAACATATCACGCTGAAATGGCTTGATCAGATAGTAATATGCCCCAGCTGCCAGCCCTTCGCGTACGTTTTCTGCCGCGCCCACTGCCGTTTGCATAATCACCGGCAGATGTTCAAACTCTGGCTGCTGGCGTAAACGAGCCAGCAACGCCATGCCGTCCATCCGCGGCATCATCCGATCAAGCAGCACCGTATCAAAAGCACGGTCTCGCGATAAAATATCCCAGGCAACCTCACCATCTTCGGCCACAACCACTTCATAGCCAGCATCTCCCAGATGCTCGGACAGGATTTCCAGATTAAAGGGTTCATCATCAACGATAAGTACCCTTGCCCGCTCTTGCATGATGCCTCCTTCTCTACGCATAAAGCCTCTATTCAAGCTTTCTAGCATACAAGCTTGTTTATAGCTTCTTAAACAAGCACAGCCGGAGCTTGAGCAAATTTTTCTTACGTATTATTATTTAAGTAAGTCATATAAGGCACTAAACTGCTGTGATAATTTATGGCCGGGATCAAGAATCAATAAGGGAATCGCCCTTTCATGAGATTCCCGCACTTTCACAGACGCACTCAAAAATACATCTAATACCGGCAAGCCCTGATCTTTTAATTCGGCCACCATTCTTGCGGGTAAACTGGCACGGGCTTGATATTGATTAACAATAATCCCTTCAACAACTAAATCAGCATTATGGTCATTGCGAATTTCGGCCACCCTATCAATCAAACCCAATAAAGCGTGGCGTGAAAATTCATCACAATCAAACGGAATCAAACAAGCTTGTGCAGAAATCAGCGCAGAAAGCGTAAAGAAATTTAAAGCAGGTGGCGTATCCAGCCATACCTCATCATAATCTTCGGCCAATTCATGCAGTGCTTCGCGCAATTTATATATTTTGTGCCGGGATTCTAATTTTGATTCTAATTCTGCAATCAAGGCATTCGAGGGTAGAATCGATAAACGCTCAAAAGGTGTGCGATGCACAAACTCACGAGTGGCTTTGGCATACATACTGAAATTAAGCACCTGATCAAAAAACTCAAACAAGCCAGGCTTAGCCAGATCAACACCAGCGCCCAATAAATAATGGCTTGAATTGCCCTGCGGGTCGAGATCAACAAGCAGCACGCGCTGGCCTGCTTTTGCAGCTGCCGCGGCCAGATTAACGGTAATGGTTGACTTCCCCACTCCCCCTTTTTGATTAAACACCACCCGGATCTTCATCTTTGCTGTCTCTTAGCCACTCATCATCAAATAGATGTTAGCAGCTCTGATTCATCTTGTATTGCGTTGCACAATTAGATGTAGCAATTATGATAGAAGATTGAAAAAACCGTCGGATTGCCACAAAAAAACAAGATGCAATAATGAAGGCATCATTTAAAACAAAGACTCGAACGGTAAAGATTGCCAACGACCATCTAATAAACCTTCTATGGGCTTATAGCGCACTTTGTAAGCCATTTTCCGGCACTGATCAATCCAATAACCAAGATAAACATAAGGAAGCTGCATTTCTTTGGCCAGACTAATTTGCCAAAGAATATTAAACACACCAAAGCTTGTTCCTGCCAGATCCGGATTATAAAAGGTATAGACCGATGAAATACCATCCTCTAACTGATCAATCAGGCTAACCATCTGCACTTGATTATCTTGGCTGAATTCTGCTAAAAAACTCGTAACATTACTTTTTAATATAAAATTTTGATATTGCTCGCGATTATCCTGATCCATTCCACCGCCCGCATGACGGGCCATTTGATAGCGCTGATACAATAAATAATGCGATTCTAAATACTCTAGGCCGAGCACCCTCACTTGCAAACCAGCATGCTGTTTTTGTGCGCGGCGCTGCGCCCGATCTGGCTTAAATTGAGCCACTGGCAAGCGAACAGGTACACAGGCTTTACAGTGATCGCACCAAGGCCGGTACACAAACAAGCCGCTACGCCGAAAACCATGCTGCACCAGCTGGCTATAGGCGTGGCTATCAATGAGCTCAGCAGGCACCGCCACTTGTGAGCGGGCTACCTGGCTATCCAAATAGCTGCACTCATAAGTAGCAGTGGTATAAAACTGCAACTGAGTAGTGCGCGTGCGCAGTGAATCATTCATCCATCTACCCTGTGTTGATAAGACCAAGGCCCGGCATGATGAGGAGCCTGGATCAGCAGCTTTAGCCTTTCCATAAACTCATCGCGCAAAATCTCCCGCGCGCCAAATCGAGCCAGATGATCGGTGCGCATTTGACAATCGATCAAGCCAAAACCCTGCTGCTGTAAATAACGCACCAAATGCACAAAAGCTATTTTTGAAGCATCGGGCTTTCTGGTAAACATGGATTCACCGTAGAACATTTTGCCGATGGCAATGCCATATAAACCGCCAGCCAGCTCGCCGTCGATCCAACACTCTGCAGAGTGGGCCCAGCCAGCACTATGCAATGCGCCGTAGCTGGCACAGATCTCAGCGCTGATCCATGTAGCAGCCTCGCCATCACGCGGTGCAGCACAGCCCTGCATGACCTCATTAAATACGGTATCAA
Organism: Janthinobacterium sp. B9-8; assembly: GCF_000969645.2. Taxonomy (NCBI): domain Bacteria; kingdom Pseudomonadati; phylum Pseudomonadota; class Betaproteobacteria; order Burkholderiales; family Oxalobacteraceae; genus Janthinobacterium; species Janthinobacterium sp. B9-8. The sequence continues at coordinate 428,619 of NZ_CP014222.1, read as the reverse complement.
AACGCACTTCATAGGGGCGATTACGCAATACTTTATCCAGCGATTTGGGGATATGCAGCTCATCAGGGAAAAGCACCATCCGTGGATTGGGGCTCCACCACAAAATAGGCTCGTCCGGCATAAACCAAGGAAAGATGCCGGATGCGTAAGCCGCCAGCACACGCCGGGGCGATAAATCACCGCCGGCTGCCAGCAAACCGTTGGGTTCTTGCAAAGCCTTTGAGAGTGCAGGAAATTGCAAACGATGATCAAGCCATGAAATCACAAATTATACGGCCTTACATTTAGCGCAAATGCCATACAAATACATTTCGTGATCCTGGATATCAAAGCCGTGTTCTTTAGCGATGGCATCCTGGCGTTTTTCAATTTCTGGATCATAAAATTCTTCAACCTGACCGCACTTCACGCAAACCAAGTGATCATGATGGCCACCTGCGCTCAGCTCAAACACCGATTTACCTGTTTCAAAATGGTGGCGTACCAAAATACCTGCTTGCTCAAATTGAGTCAGCACACGGTAAACCGTCGCTAGGCCAATATCTAAGTTGTCAGCCAACAACAGACGGTAGACATCTTCCGCTGTCATATGACGCTGCTCACCTGTCTCAAATAAGTTCAAAATTTTCAGACGAGGCCCTGTCGCCTTCAGACCCATCTCTTTTAATTCGTTTGCTTTACTCATGTGTTATCTCCCTGATTTAGGCTATATGCTTCGGCAAGCGGCCAGATCAGGTTATGATATAGCGTTTAAGTTGGTCACTCCAACCCGCTCTGGAAGAATATCGCCCATGATGAAGGCAAAAGTACTTATTTTGTTGCTCCCTATCGCGCTGATGACCTCGGCGTGCAGTGTTGCTAATTTTCTTACACCTTATAAGCTCGACATCCCCCAAGGGAACGAGATTACAGCCGATCAGGTGGCTCAGCTCAAAAAAGGCATGACGCGCTCGCAAGTGCGTTTTCTCTTAGGCACCCCTTTGCTGAATGATCCCTTCCATGCCAATCGCTGGGACTACCTTTATAGCGATGCACGCGGCGGTCAGCTAAAAGAAAAAAAGAGCTTCTTCCTTGTTTTTGAAGGAGATAGCTTAGTGAGCTTTGCGGGTGAAACATTACCGGCAGCCGTCAAATTTCCACCTGCTCAAGCTTCTGCAGCAAGTAGCGTAAGCTCCGCCCCCAGCAGCAAGGAATAAGCCTTATGACGATTAAAATCGCCATTGCTGGCAGCAGCGGCCGCATGGGCCAAATGCTGATTGAAGCCGTATTAGCCCAGCCTGATTGCCAGCTTTTTACTGCGCTGGATCGTGAAAACAGCCCTGCAATCGGCAAAGATGCAGCTGCTTTTCTTGGTAAAAGTTGTGGTGTAAACATTAGCGCTGGCTTCGCGAGTCTGGCAGGCGCAGATGTTTTAATCGATTTCACTCGGCCAGAAGGCACGCTACAACATTTAGCAGCCTGCCAGATGTACGGCGTAAATATGATTATTGGCACCACAGGCTTTGAGGAGGCAGGAAAAGCCGCCATTGAAGTAGCTGCTCATCAAATTGCGATTGTGCACGCCTACAATATGAGTGCAGGCGTTAATCTGCTCGTTAAGCTTCTTGAAGTAGCAGCTAAAACACTCAATACCGGTTACGACATTGAAATTCTGGAAATGCACCACCGCATGAAAGTCGATGCACCTTCCGGTACAGCCTTGATGCTAGGTGATGCGGTCGCTGGTGCTTTAGGCCGTAGCCTTGATGAATGCGCAGTTTATGACAGGCAAGGTATTACCGGTGAACGAGATCCCTCCAGCATTGGCTTTGCCACGCTACGTGGCGGAGATGTAATTGGGGATCACACGGTTATTTTTGCGGGAATGGGGGAGCGGATCGAAATCTCGCATAAGGCATCAAATCGTACGATCTATGCCCAAGGCTCTATCCGTGCTGCACGCTTTTTAAATGGCAAAAAAACAGGCCTGTTTAATATGCAGGATGTACTTGGTTTAAACGAAGTGATTTAAAACTTGGGAGCCCGCAATGCGCTGGCAAGACTTACGACGTAGCGATAATGTCGAAGATCATCGCAATGATGACGCCAGCAGCGGCAGAGCGGGCGGCTTGCCTATTGGGCAGCTGGGTATCGGTGGCGTGGTCATTGTGGCTGTGATTAGCCTGCTGCTTGGGCAAAACCCTTTACAAGTTTTAGGCCTTATTGCCAATCAAAGCGCTAGCCCGCCACGCACTCAGCAAGTACCAGCCAAACGCGAAGCCGTTAAAGATCAGGCCAGCGAATTTGCCAGTAGCATTCTGGCTTCAACAGAAGACGTCTGGGATAAAATTTATCCGGAAGCCTTTGCCTCAGCCTATGAGAAGCCCAAGCTGCATTTATTCAGAAAAAAAGTGGAATCAGCTTGTGGTGGCGCTTCGTCTGCAATGGGCCCCTTTTATTGCTCCGCCGATAAAAAAATTTATATAGACCTCAGCTTTTATGACGAGCTAGCCAAACGATATGGTGCACCGGGGGATTTTGCCAATGCCTATGTGCTGGCTCATGAAGTGGGCCATCATGTGCAAAATATCTCCGGTATTTCTGGCAAAGTACACCAGAAACAACAGCAGGTTTCAAAAAAGCAGGCCAATGCTCTCTCTGTAAAACTTGAACTGCAAGCAGATTGCTTCGCTGGCGTATGGGGACACTATGCGGCACAAAATAAACTGCTTGAGCCTGGCGATATTGAAGAAGGCTTAGCTGCGGCCAATGCCATTGGTGATGACACCCTGCAACAGAGTGCAGGGCAAGCGATCACGCCTGATGCATTTACTCATGGCAGCTCTGAACAGCGGATGTATTGGTTTAAACAGGGTTTGGATAGCGGCTCGGTCAGCCGCTGTAATACCTTTGCTAAGAAATAGCGCGGTCTATTCAGCAGGTCTGCAGTAAAAAAAATTCGGGTGCTGTGGTCAATCAGCCCAGACTATTTATTGCGCTATTCTTCCAGCATTTAAGCCTTTTTTACGGCGAACAGAAACGACAACGGAGCGCGAGTGCGCTCCGTTGCTTCTTGCGGTAAAACAGATGAAATACAAAACTGAAGGTTAATGTTAATAAAAACAACTTTCACTTCAACAGCAGCTACAGGAAAAACACGTACAAAAAATACTACGGTACGGCCACATCTACAGCTACAACAACCTTAACAGTACTTACATCTACATCTAATACACGCAAAGAGCATTTACTACGACACCTGATGGCCTTCATGTGATGGCTTGGTTCTGTGCCTTCACTGCACTACAGGCATCCAGCAAAACGACACATTAGCCGTGTCGCAACGGGGGTAAACTGCACCTCCGCAAACAGCACTTCTTGGAAACTATTCATTCGATCTCCTTTTGCTGTCGCTGGAGATTTAGTTATACACCTAGGAATTCAATCCTGCAACATAACCTGATGACCAAGCCCATTGAAAATTGTATCCGCCCAGCCAGCCGGTCACATCCACCACTTCGCCAACAAAGAACAAACCCGCTATTTGGCGCGATTCCATGGTCTTAGACGATAGCGCCTGCGTATCCACCCCGCCGCGCGTCACTTCCGCTTTTTTATACCCAACCGAGCCTGAAGGTACGATGCGCCAGCAATGAAAGCTTTCTGCTATCGCCAATAATTCTTTAGCCGAATATTGTTTCAGTGGCTTGATATCTCCCCACTCTGCCAGCCACGCCTGCACAAGGCGCTTGGGCAATCGCTCAGAAAGAATAGTGCTGATTAAGGCATCACGATTGGCTGCAGCCCAAATTTCATCAAAATCTACATCGGGCAATAAATCAATTTCCAGCGTATCGCCCGCTCGCCAGTAGCTGGATATTTGTAAAATAGCCGGACCAGATAGACCCTTATGCGTAAGCAAGATCGCCTCTCTGAACTCTATATCACCACAGCTCACGATCGTGTCTTCGATCGCCACCCCTGCTAAATCAGTCCATAAATCTTGTGGCTGAAAAGTGAGCGGCACCAAGGCTGCGGCCAAAGGCAGTACGGGTATATCAAATTGTTTGGCAATCTCATAACCCAAGCCCGTTGCACCAATAGGTGGAATCGATAAACCGCCACAGGCAACGACTAAAGAGCTGCAGAGCCAGGTTTCTCTGCTTGTGATCACCTCAAAGCCAGCATCTGTCTTTTGAATAGCCACAATGCCTGTATCCATGCGCCAGATCACACCGCCCAGATCCACTTCGGCTTTCAGCATATCGATAATGGCTTGCGAGCCTTGATCGCAAAAAAGCTGGCCCAAGGTTTTTTCGTGATAGCCCAAACCATATGATTCAACCATTTTGATAAAATCAAACTGGCTGTATTGCTTAAGTGCAGATTTTACAAAATGCGGGTTTTCTGATTGATAACAGCTGGCCAGCGTGTTCAAATTAGTAAAATTACAACGCCCGCCCCCAGAAATACGAATTTTTTCAGCCAGCTTTGTAGCATGATCGATCAGCACGACTTTACGGCCCCTCTGGCCAGCGGTTGCAGCACACATCATTCCAGCCGCACCGGCCCCAATTACGATCACATCTACAACATTTTGCATAACACTCCCCACGCAAGCTGGGCTAAAACGGCGTATTGTAACCCACTATCTAAACTGCTTACGGTGCAACGATGAATCCTGATGATGTCCTCTCTTTTTGGTTTGGCGAACAACGAGAAGTCCGTGCAGAATGGTTTCGAAAAGATGCAGAGTTTGATACCCAAATCAGTACGAAATTTCTAGCCACAGTTGAAGCAGCAGCGCAGGGCGAGCTGAATCACTGGCTAGAAACACCTCTCCACAGTTTGGCCTATATCATTTTGCTCGATCAGTTTCCTCGCAATATCTTTAGAAATAGCGCTCGCTCTTTTGCCTACGATCATCTGGCTTTGCAAGCAGCTAAAAACATGATTCATGCAGGATTGAATACCCAGCTTCAAACGCTGGAACAGTTATTTATCTATTTACCCTTAGAGCATTCCGAAAACTTAGCTGATCAAGAGCTGACGCTTTCCTTGATGAGCCAATGGCAAAATGAGCCGCAATTACAGGGGTTTTATGATTACGCAGTCAAACATCACGCCGTGATTCAGCGCTTTGGCCGCTTCCCCCACCGCAATGCCCTATTAGGGCGCAGCTCAACAGCTGAAGAATTAAGTTACCTCACTTTACCGGGGTCGGGTTTTTAATTAGTTTTATTTGGCATTTTTACAAGCGCAAAGCCTATACGATAGAAGTTAGAATCAATGCTCCCAGAATCAACCGGATTGCCCACGATGTATCAGCTTATCGCCTCCGATCTTGATGGCACCTTACTTAATAACGCACATATGGTCGATGCCTATACCGCAGACACTTTGCAACAGCTAGAAAAAAACGGCGTTCAATTTGTCATTGCCACAGGCCGTCACTATTTAGACGTGATGGGTATTCGTGATGTGCTGGGTATCCACGCTCACCTGATTACATCCAATGGCGCGCGTATTCATAGCCCTGAAAATCAACTGATCCATGCGGAGAATATTCAAGCATCTGTCGTGCAGGAATTATCACAAGCCGAATTTGCAGCAGGCACCTTGCTCAATTTTTATCTTGATGATGCATGGCTAATCGATCAGCACAGCCAATATTTACTCGATATGCATCAGGACTCTGGCTTTAGCTATCAGCTCAGCGAGCTGGCCAAACACCACGGCGAAGGCGTCGCGAAAGTGCTCTATATTGGCGATCACGAACATCTGCTCAGCGTAGAAAAAAAACTACGTGAGCGATTCGGCAACACGCTCTATATCACCTTTTCTATGCCTGATTGCCTAGAAGTCATGGCAGCAGGCGTCTCCAAAGGTCATGCCCTGCAAGTAGTATTAGGGCGCTTAGGCCTCTCAACAGAGCAATGTATTGCCTTTGGCGATGGACAAAATGATCTGGAATTGCTGCAAACCGCAGGACACCCACGACTCATGAGCAATGCAAATCCACGCCTTGTGGCCGCCCTGCCTGATGTCTTAACAATTGGTAGTAATGAAGAATCCGGTGTTGCCAAACATTTACGCACCGCATTCAAAATGGCGCATTAATCCATTCCTCTATTCCCGAGGGCCGCTTCGCAGCCCTCGCTTGCGCTGTTTTTCCAGCGCTTTATGTCAAATCTCAATATCTTTTGCTTCACAGCCTCCATACTTGAAATACTCGTATTTCTATAAATTCATCTATCCTAATTCTTAGTGAGTGATCCGCCTGTCTTGCAGCATTTTTTTTGTTCTGATATAAATAGTACTAACACGAACAATTAAAGCCTTACTTAATGGAAAACTTCCAAGTCACCATCCGTGAACTGGTTCGCTGCTACCAAGCTTTTGAGCAATTATCCAATCGGCACATCCGTGCGATGGATTTAACACCTGCACAATTTGACATTATTGCTACGCTTGGCAATACACAAGGGATGAGCTGCCGTGAGTTAGGTGAAAAAACGCTCATTACAAAAGGAACACTTACAGGGGTACTTGATCGCTTAGAAACACGCGGGATCATCAACCGGGAAACCATCAGTGAAGACAGACGCAGTTTTCGGGTTTATCTAAGCCCCAAAGGAGAGGCCCTCTTTGAAAATACATTTACTCGGCATCTAGAATACATCCGTCCTTTTTTTTCTGATCTGTCTGAACAAAAACTGGTCGAAATGACTAACATACTCGCGGAACTTCGCAGCAAGTTTCAAGACTAAGTGATTATCATTTAGCCAACCCAGACCCTATTAAATAGTGAATAAAATGAGTAAAACACAATACGATGGCATCCAGATTCTACTGCACTGGTTAGTGGCCCTTCTCATCTGTACGGCCTTTGGCCTCGCGTGGACCATGGAAGAAATGCCATTATCCCCAGCCAAATTCAAAGTCATCTCGTGGCACAAATGGGCAGGCATCACCGTACTAGGCTTAGTTGCTATTCGTCTTATCTGGTTAAAAGTCAAAGGCGCACCCAGCGCCGATCCTAGCCTGCCAGCATGGCAAAGCAAGCTGTCTACCGGCGTGCATCACCTGCTTTATCTTCTGATGTTTGCCATGCCCCTGTCTGGCTGGCTAATGAGCTCCGCAAAAGGATTTCCAGTTGTTTATCTGGGCCTCTGGCAAATGCCTGATCTGATTGCAAAAAATGCAGAACTTGCCGATTTGTTTGCCAATAGCCACGGCCTATTTGCAACTGCATTACTGGTATTAATTGGGCTACATGCTGCAGCAGCACTCAAGCATCACTTTATTGATAAGGATGCCATTCTGGCCCGTATGCTGCCTTTTTTACGAAAAAAATAAACAGCCATTTCGCTTACCTAAACCATTTCAGTTTGCCCCAGGAGAATGCAGTGATTCGTCATATTCTTAGCGCTACACTACTTACCGCACTGAGCTTCTCTGCAAGTGCAGCCCAGACACTCGTCCCACAAAAAAGCAAAGTTGATTTCAACTTTAAACAAATGGGCGTCTCAGTTGATGGCGGCTTTAAAAACTTTGCCGCCAAAGTCGACTTTGACCCTGCCAAACCTGAAAAAGCACAAGCCGAAATTATCGTCGACTTAGCCAGCATTGATGTAGGTGGTAACGATGGCAATACAGAAGCCAAAAAGAAAGCATGGTTTGACGTGGCCAGCTATCCTAAAGCGACCTTTATTGCCAGCAGTGTCAAATCGCTGGGTAATAATAAATTTGAAGCAAAAGGTAAATTAACCATTAAAGGCATCAGCCGTGATGTAACCACCCAGCTCACAGCCAAACCTGAGGCAGGTAATCTGGTTGTAGAAGGCAATTTACCTATTTTACGCTTGCAATATAAATTAGGTGATGGCATGTGGGCAGATACTGATACCGTAGCAGACCAAGTGACCGTTAAATTTAAAATCACCCTTGCTGGCACCGCTAGCAAATAAGTTTTACCCACCCACTGGAGTCAGAAGATGAAGCGTTTTATCGCCACAGCATTATTAGCAGGTTTAACCAGCACTGCATTTGCCGCACCTGTTGTATATCAATTAGACCCATCACATACCTACCCTAGCTTTGAATTAAGCCATATGGGCTTTTCAATTCAAAATGGGCGCTTTGATAAATCAAGCGGCACTATCACGCTAGATGCAGAAAAGAAAACCGGCAGCGTAGATATCAGCATTGATACACGCAGCCTCAATAGCGGTTGGGAAAAACGCGATGCACACGTTAAAGGCCCAGATTTTTTCAATACAGAAAAATTCCCAGCAATGACTTTCAAATCCAATAAATTGATATTTGAAGGTGACAAATTAGTTGCTGTTGATGGCAACTTTACTTTGCTAGGTGTAACCAAGCCACTTACATTAGCAGTTAGCAATTTTAAATGTGATATGCACCCAATGATGAAAAAGCCCGCTTGCGGTGCAAATGCTAGCGCAACAATCAAACGCAGCGAATTTGGTATGAGTACATATGTACCTAATATCGGTGATGACGTTAAGCTCAGCATTGCAGTAGAAGCAGTACAAAAATAAGCAGATATAAGATTCAATAAAAATGGCTTCCTGTATAGGAAGCCATTTTTATTATCTAAATACTAAATACTTAGCACTACTCTTTGAAAGACATTCACCATCAGATCTCTATGAGATCAATGATGACAATATAAAAACACCAATCCTTTATCAATAAAACCATCATTAATATTTCATTTGCAGGAACCATTAAGAATCCCCCTAATTTTCGCGTAGGCCAAGTTAGCGGCTTGAACGTGCGAGGTTTACCTCGCTCAGCGATATTGCGTAACCCGACAGCAAACCACAGATGGTTGTGCAGTTACGCTGCAGCTGCCTTCTTCCGCGCAAAGCAAAACCCCCGCCTCTTTCGAGTACGGGGGTTCTGTTTACTGCATAAGGTGTCTGGCAATGACCTACTTTCACACAGGTAATCTGCACTATCATCGGCGCTAAGGTGTTTCACTGTCCTGTTCGGGATGGGAAGGAGTGGGACCACCTCGCTATGGTCGCCAGACTTTAACGGGTTAACACGTTGTGCTTATTGCTCCACAACGCATTCAGTTCAATAGAAGAAGTAATTCAATACTCAAACTTAACTCTTAATCTGGGTAGATTATACCGTCGCGCACACGCGTCTCAGGTTATAGGATCAAGCCTTACGGGCAATTAGTATCGGTTAGCTTAACACATTACTGCGCTTCCACACCCGACCTATCAACGTCCTGGTCTCGAACGACCCTTTAAAAGGCTTAAAGCCTTGGGGAAATCTCATCTTGAGGCGAGTTTCGCGCTTAGATGCTTTCAGCGCTTATCTCTTCCAGATTTAGCTACCCGGCGATGCCACTGGCGTGACAACCGGTACACCAGAGATCTGTCCACTCCGGTCCTCTCGTACTAGGAGCAGCCCCCCTCAAATTTCCAACGCCCACTGCAGATAGGGACCAAACTGTCTCACGACGTTTTGAACCCAGCTCACGTACCACTTTAAATGGCGAACAGCCATACCCTTGGGACCGGCTACAGCCCCAGGATGTGATGAGCCGACATCGAGGTGCCAAACTCCGCCGTCGATGTGAACTCTTGGGCGGAATCAGCCTGTTATCCCCGGAGTACCTTTTATCCGTTGAGCGATGGCCCTTCCATTCAGAACCACCGGATCACTATGTCCTGCTTTCGCACCTGCTCGACTTGTCTGTCTCGCAGTTAAGCCGCCTTATGCCATTACACTATCAGTACGATGTCCGACCGTACCTAGGCGACCTTCGAGCTCCTCCGTTACAATTTGGGAGGAGACCGCCCCAGTCAAACTGCCTACCATGCACGGTCCCCGATCCGGATAACGGACCAAGGTTAGAACCTCAAAGGGGTCAGGGTGGTATTTCAAGGACGACTCCACACAGACTAGCGTCCATGCTTCAATGTCTCCCACCTATCCTACACAAACCACTTCAAAGTCCAATGCAAAGCTACAGTAAAGGTTCACGGGGTCTTTCCGTCTAGCAGCGGGGAGATTGCATCTTCACAAACATTTCAACTTCGCTGAGTCTCAGGAGGAGACAGTAGGGCCATCGTTACGCCATTCGTGCGGGTCGGAACTTACCCGACAAGGAATTTCGCTACCTTAGGACCGTTATAGTTACGGCCGCCGTTTACTGGGACTTCAGTCAAGAGCTTGCACCCCATCATTTAATCTTCCAGCACCGGGCAGGCGTCACACCCTATACGTCGTCTTTCGACTTTGCAGAGTGCTGTGTTTTTGATAAACAGTCGCAGCCCCCATTTCTCTGCGACCCATTTCTGCTCCAGCCGCAAGGGCCTTCACATACTCTGGGCTCACCTTCTCCCGAAGTTACGGTGATAATTTGCCGAGTTCCTTCTCCTGAGTTCTCTCAAGCACCTTAGAATTCTCTTCCTACCCACCTGTGTCGGTTTGCGGTACGGTCAATATAAAGCTGAAGCTTAGAGGCTTTTCTTGGAAGCATAGGATCAATCACTTCAGTCCGAAGACTTCGTCGTCACGTCTCAGCGTTAAAGCAGCCCGGATTTGCCTAAGCCACACGCCTACTCGCTTAAACCACCTATTCCAACAGATGGCTGACCTACCTTTCTCCGTCCCCCCATCGCACTTTACATCGGTACGGGAATATTAACCCGTTGTCCATCGACTACGCATTTCTGCCTCGCCTTAGGGGCCGACTCACCCTGCGCCGATGAACGTTGCGCAGGAAACCTTGGGTTTTCGGTGTGCGGGCTTTTCACCCGCATTATCGCTACTCATGTCAGCATTCGCACTTCCGATACCTCCAGCATCCTTCTCAAGACACCTTCGCAGGCCTACGGAACGCTCCTCTACCATATGCACATCGTGCATATTCGCGTCTTCGGTTATCAGTTTGAGCCCCGTTACATCTTCCGCGCAGGACGACTCGACCAGTGAGCTATTACGCTTTCTTTAAATGATGGCTGCTTCTAAGCCAACATCCTGGCTGTCTATGCCTTCCCACCTCGTTTTCCACTTAACTGATTATTTGGGACCTTAGACGGCGATCTGGGTTGTTTCCCTCTTGACCATGGACGTTAGCACCCACAGTCTGTCTCCCATGCTCGCACTTGACGGTATTCAGAGTTTGCCATGGTTTGGTAAGTCGCGATGACCCCCTAGCCATAACAGTGCTTTACCCCCGTCAGTGATACATGAGGCACTACCTAAATAGTTTTCGAGGAGAACCAGCTATTTCCAAGTTTGTTTAGCCTTTCACCCCTATCCACAGCTCATCCCCTAATTTTGCAACATTAGTGGGTTCGGACCTCCAGTGCGTGTTACCGCACCTTCATCCTGGCCATGGATAGATCACTTGGTTTCGGGTCTACGCCCAGCAACTATGCGCCCTATTCGGACTCGGTTTCCCTACGCCTCCCCTACTCGGTTAAGCTTGCTACTGAACGTAAGTCGCTGACCCATTATACAAAAGGTACGCAGTCACCCCATTTTTCAAGGGCTCCCACTGTTTGTATGCATCCGGTTTCAGGTTCTATTTCACTCCCCTCCCGGGGTTCTTTTCGCCTTTCCCTCACGGTACTGGTTCACTATCGGTCGATGATGAGTATTTAGCCTTGGAGGATGGTCCCCCATCTTCAAACAGGATTTCTCGTGTCCCGCCCTACTTGTCGCATGCTTAGTACCAACCAATCTTTTTCGTGTACGGGGCTATCACCCACTGTCGCCAGACTTTCCAGACTGTTCCACTAAAGTTTGATTTATCACATGCAGGCTCTTCCCATTTCGCTCGCCACTACTTTGGGAATCTCGGTTGATTTCTTTTCCTTCGGCTACTTAGATGTTTCAGTTCGCCGAGTTCGCTCTACACTGCCTATGTATTCAGCAGTGAGTGACCCAAAAGGGCCGGGTTTCCCCATTCGGATATCTACGGATCAATGCTTATTTGCCAGCTCCCCGTAGCTTTTCGCAGGCTAACGCGTCCTTCTTCGCCTATCATCGCCAAGGCATCCACCAGATGCACTTAGTCGCTTGATCCTATAACCTCAAACACGTGTTGCACTCTATTCGTCAATGAAGACGAGCAAAGCGATTCACATCCTTAAAGTATCTGATTTCGCTTTGTTTGCGACATCGATCATTCAGTTCTGACTTCGAATAATCGATTTTGATACAATCTACCCTTATTTATTTCTAAATTTGAGTATTACTTCTTCTATTTTTTTAAAGATCAAAGATACGTCTTGCTGATTTTAGAAATCAGAAATAAAGCATCGTCCCAAGCCTAAACTGAACCTGAGACAGTATTTTATTTCTTGTTTCTATTAAGTTTATTCCACCACTCCAAGAGAATGGTGGAGGCTAACGGACTCGAACCGTTCACCCCCTGCTTGCAAAGCAGGTGCTCTACCAGATGAGCTAAGCCCCCAAATTACTTCGCGATGCTTCGTCATTCAATCTCTCGTTTACTTTAGTAAACGTCGAGATTTCATTTCTCGCCTCGCTTGCAATTACTTTTCTGCAATTCAAAACCAAACTGGTCGCTCTTTGACAGAGCTTTCCAACCATGCACTCCAAGGAATGAATGGTGGGTCAGACAGGAATCGAACCTGTGACCCCCGCCTTATCAAGACGATGCTCTAACCGACTGAGCTACTGACCCAATGTGATTTTCACGAAAACTTCTCGTATCTTCTTTTCTACAGTCGATGAGTGTGAGTACTCAATCCAAAAGACTTTCTCTTGAAAGGAGGTGATCCAGCCGCAGGTTCCCCTACGGCTACCTTGTTACGACTTCACCCCAGTCATGAATCCCACCGTGGTAAGCGGCCTCCTTACGGTTAGCCTACCTACTTCTGGTGAAACCCATTCCCATGGTGTGACGGGCGGTGTGTACAAGGCCCGGGAACGTATTCACCGCGACATGCTGATCCGCGATTACTAGCGATTCCGACTTCATGGAGTCGAGTTGCAGACTCCAATCCGGACTACGATCGGTTTTATGAGATTAGCTCCACCTCGCGGCTTGGCAACCCTCTGTACCGACCATTGTATGACGTGTGAAGCCCTAGCCATAAGGGCCATGAGGACTTGACGTCATCCCCACCTTCCTCCGGTTTGTCACCGGCAGTCTCCTTAAAGTGCCCAACTAAATGGTAGCAACTAAGGACAAGGGTTGCGCTCGTTGCGGGACTTAACCCAACATCTCACGACACGAGCTGACGACAGCCATGCAGCACCTGTGTTCAAGTTCCTTGCGGCACTCCTCTATCTCTAAAGGATTCTTGACATGTCAAGGCTAGGTAAGGTTTTTCGCGTTGCATCGAATTAATCCACATCATCCACCGCTTGTGCGGGCCCCCGTCAATTCCTTTGAGTTTTAGCCTTGCGGCCGTACTCCCCAGGCGGTCTACTTCACGCGTTAGCTGCGTTACTAAGGAACGAATTCCCCAACAACTAGTAGACATCGTTTAGGGCGTGGACTACCAGGGTATCTAATCCTGTTTGCTCCCCACGCTTTCGTGCATGAGTGTCAGTATTAGCCCAGGGGGTTGCCTTCGCCATCGGTGTTCCTCCGCATCTCTACGCATTTCACTGCTACACGCGGAATTCCACCCCCCTCTGCCATACTCTAGTTGAACAGTTTGCAATGCAATTCCCAGGTTGAGCCCGGGGCTTTCACATCACACTTAATCAACCACCTGCGCACCCTTTACGCCCAGTAATTCCGATTAACGCTTGGACCCTACGTATTACCGCGGCTGCTGGCACGTAGTTAGCCGGTCCTTATTCTTCCGGTACTGTCATCCCCAATGGATATTAGCCACTAGGATTTCCTCCCGAACAAAAGCGCTTTACAACCCGAAGGCCTTCTTCACGCACGCGGCATTGCTGGATCAGGCTTGCGCCCATTGTCCAAGATTCCCCACTGCTGCCTCCCGTAGGAGTCTGGACCGTGTCTCAGTTCCAGTGTGGCGGATCGTCCTCTAAGACCCGCTACAGATCGTTGCCTTGGTGAGCCTTTACCTCACCAACTAGCTAATCTGATATCGGCCGCTCTAATAACGAGAGGTCTTGCGATCCCCCTCTTTCCCCCTCAGGGCGTATGCGGTATTAGCTATCCTTTCGGATAGTTATCCCCCATTACTAGGTACGTTCCGATATATTACTCACCCGTTCGCCACTCGTCAGCGGTGCAAGCACCCTGTTACCGTTCGACTTGCATGTGTAAAGCATGCCGCCAGCGTTCAATCTGAGCCAGGATCAAACTCTTTAGTTTAATCTCTAAGCTAGTACTTACTGGCTTACTTTATTCGGCACATCCATCGCTGAATATGCCTTACTCATGTAAGCACTTGTTTCGCTTCCGAATCAAGCACTCACACTCATCGACTGTATTTTTTTAAAGATCGTTTCGCTGCGGCTCGAACACCGTGTTGCTGTGTGTGCTGCAGCGAGAGGCCGAAATATACGGGCTGGAGCCGCATCGGTCAACACCTTGCTTGCAATAAAACGGGGGCAATACGGTAAGTTATTGATTTATAAAAGATCACTAAAAACAGCTTGTAGCGTAAATTAAGCGACCGCATCTTTAATGGCTTTAAGCGGGGTGTATTTTAATGCTTTCTTAGCGGGAATTTGCACTGGCTCACCCGTTCTTGGGTTGCGGCCAACACGTGCATCGCGGTGTTTGACTGCTAATTTGCCGATTCCTGGCAGAGTCACTTCACCACCACCCTTGAGGGTTGCGCCGGTGACATCGCCCAGTGCTTCCAGAGTGGCTTCTACCGCCTTTTTAGAAATACCTGGCAACTCGTACTCTGCAACTCTTAGTACGGCTTCGATGAGTTCTCTTTTCTTCATGATGAATCCCAGATATTAAAATAATTTAAAGTGCATTGTGCCAGCCCTTATTACTCTATGTCTGTTTGAAATGGGCTGAATGTTTAATTATTAGGCCTCACTACAACACTCATCAGGCACAACGACAATTGCGATTTTAAGTTATTACTGAAAAAATAAGCCAATGCCACATCGACTCAATCCCAACCTCATCCAGATTGCCGTGCTGCTTTTGCCGCCAGCACCACTATTAAGTATCGCCAGTATCGATACGGTACTGGGCTTGGCGAATACCATCAGTGATGAAGCACTATATAAGGTGCAATATTATTCATTAGATGGGGCTGCCATTCCTTTGGCCACAGGCGGACACTACCCTCAGCTGCCTGCCTTACTCGATAGCAAAGCTATCGATGTATTACTGATCGTTTCGCAGACCCCACCTTTTGCGAACGATCCACGCCTTGCTCTACTTAAACCATTACTGCATAGCGCCTCGATGGTCGGGGGGATTGATTGCGGCGCTTGGTGGCTGGCTGCTTGTGGAGTATTAGATCAGCACCGAGCCACATTGCGCTGGCCCGAGCTGCGTGCGTTTGCTGCGACTTTTCCACGCGTGATTTGCACGCAGAATTTATATGAATTTGATCACAGCTATTTTAGCTGTGGCGCAGGCGTTGCAACGCTGGATGCGATGTTGGCCTTAGTGGCAAAGCAGCAAAGCCTAGGCTTGGCCGAGCAGATAGCTGAATCTTTATGTATTGAACACCTGCGCACGCCCGATACCCGCCAACGCACTTCGCATGCTTTGCAACTAGGACTGCGCCAACCCAAGCTCAGCGCCGTGCTGCAATTAATGGAAGCCAACTTAGAAGAGCCCCTCAGCAGCGACGAGCTAGCGCAGCACGTTGATTTATCCCGTCGCCAGCTAGAACGTCTGTTTAAGCAACATTTAGACACACTGCCTGCCCGCCACTATATGCAATTACGTTTAGAGCGCGCCCGCACCATGTTGCAACGCACGGGAATTTCTGTGGTGCAGATTGGTTTATCTTGCGGCTTTTCTTCCGGTGCGCATTTTGCAACAGCCTACCGCGCCCACTTTGGCATATCCCCTCGGGATGAACGTGCTGATTTCCCTAGGTCGTAAAGGTGTAAAGCTATAGCTTTATGTCGCATTTATAGAAGATTCATTGATGATGCCCGCTCTACACTGGATGCACTTTATCCCGTCTGCAGGATCTGCCCATGCCTACCGTAAATCGCGCCACCTTTGATCAAGTTATGGTTCCCAACTACGCCCCTGCGCCGTTTATTCCGGTAAAAGGCTTGGCCTCACGTTTGTGGGATCAGGAAGGCCGCGAATATGTAGATTTCTCTAGCGGCATCGCCGTCACCAGCCTTGGGCATTTACACCCAGAGCTGACCGCCGTATTGCACGATCAAGCCGATAAACTTTGGCATTTATCTAATGGCTTTACCAATGAGCCAGCACTGCGCCTTGCACAACGCTTAATTGATGCCACTTTTGCTGAACGTGTGTTCTTTTGCAACTCTGGCGCCGAAGCCAATGAAGCAGCACTAAAACTGGCCCGCCGCTATGCTGTGGATCATTTTTCCAGCGACAAAGACCAGATTATTGCCTGCACCCAGTCCTTCCATGGCCGCACCCTGTTTACCGTATCGGTAGGCGGCCAGCCCAAATACGCAGAAGGCTTTGGCCCAACGCCAGGCAGCATCAGCCACGTACCGTTTAATGATCTGGCCGCGATTGAAGCCATGATCAGCGACAAAACCTGCGCGGTGATTGTAGAGCCCGTGCAAGGCGAAGGCGGCGTAATCCCTGCTACGCAAGAATATCTGAACGCCCTGCGCGCCCTGTGCGACAAACACAATGCCCTGTTAATTTTTGATGAAGTGCAAATTGGCGTTGGCCGCTCCGGCTCGCTCTATGCTTATATGCATTACGGCGTCACACCCGACATCCTGACTTCGGCCAAAGCACTGGGCAACGGCCTGCCGATTGGCGCAATGCTAACCACTGCCAAGATTGCCAGCGCCTTTGTTGTTGGCACGCATGGCTCCACTTATGGCGGCAACCCGCTGGTCACCGCCGTGGCCGACAAAGTAATCGAGCTGATTAATACGCCTGCCGTATTAGATGGCGTAAAACACCGCAATAAGCTATTTGTGGATGGCTTAAATAAGATCAATGCAAAACACGGTGTATTTAAAGAGATTCGTGGCAGCGGCCTATTAATTGGCGCCGAGCTGGCCCCGGTATTACAAGGCCGCGCCAAAGATGTGGTGACCTTGGGTACAAAACACGGCGTTGTCCTATTGATGGCTGGCCCGAATGTGCTGCGCTTGCTGCCGTCTTTAGTGATTTCAGAAGCGGATCTGGCAGAGGGCCTGCGCCGTTTAGAAGCGGTGATTGCTGAGCTGGTACCGGCGACTGTTGCGGCTTAGATTTAATAAAGACCTAAGATCTGTAGACACAGAGGACGGGGAGAAAACGAAGAACACAGAGACAGAAAGTCATGAGGGTATCTATTTGTAGGGCGGGTGCAACCCGCCAGATTTTGCATGACATTGCGAAAACGGCGGGTTGCACCCGCCCTGCAATTTGCTTTATTTGTTTTTCTCCCCGTTCTCTGTGAACTTAGTGTTCTCTGTGCCTACAGAACTTTTTCACACCATCCACCCTCGGATCGCCCCTATGCTTATCGTAAGACCAGGAAAACTGTCCGACCTTGATCAATTGGAGCGCATGGCTCGCTCTAAAGGGCCGATTTTGCATTCGCTGCCGCCGGATCGTGCACGCCTGCAAGAGCTGATTTTGCGCTCGATTGATTCCCTGCAAAACGAGATCGACTACCCTGGCGAAGAAAGCTATTTATTTGTATTAGAAGAAAACGGCGTTTTATATGGCTCCGCCAGCATCGTCGCCCTTGCCGGGCAACACGAGCCTTTCTACGCTTTTCGCAATGAAGTAGTAGTTCACGCCTCGCGCGAGCTACATGTGAATCACCGGATTCACGCCTTGGTCATGTCGCATGAGCTGACCAGCTGTACGCGGCTGACTGGCTTTTATATCGAGCCAGAAAAAGCCGCTTATGCCGATTTGCTCTCCCGTGCGCGGCTATTGTTTATTGCCCAACATCGCCAGCGCTTTAGTAAAGATATCTTCTCTGTGCTGCCCGGCATTGCCGATGCAGATGGCAACTCGCCATTTTGGGAAAGCGTGGGACGCAAGTTTACCCGCCGTGATTTTGCCGAAATGGAACGGGAATCAGGCGGGCGCAGCCGTGGCTTTATTGCAGAAGTGATGCCGGTTGATCCGCTCTATGTGCCGCTGCTTTCAGAAGATGCCCAACGCGTGATGGGCGAGCCGCACGCCAGCGCTCGTCTACCTTATCAATGCCATCTGGACGAAGGCTTTGAGCCTGATCGCTTTATCGATATTTTTGACGCTGGCCCCGTGCTCACCGCCACACTGGACGCCTGTTATTCGCTACGCCATAGTGCCTTGCACCATCTGGCCTACGCATCCGAAGTTCACGGTGCAACCAGTTACTTAGTTTGCAATACCGCAAGCCAAGAATTCCGCTGTATTAAAACCCATTTGCCTAAGCAGCTTGGCCACGATATGGCCTTGCCACCTGCCTTAGCCAGCGCATTAGAAGTTGGCATTGGCAGCGATGTGCGCTGTGTAAAACTGAATCACTCAGGAGCCGCATCATGAAAATCGTGCGACTTTGTCAATTTAGCGATGTCGATAAGCTGGTCGAGCTGGCACATAAAGCCGGCCCCGGCATGACCACGCTCAAGCCCGATCCGGGCGCTCAGGCCGCCAGAATCGACCGCGTTCGCCGCACCTTGGAAGGCAGCGCGGCGCTGGCCGATCAGGGCTATTTATTCTTAATGGAAGAAACCGATACTGGCGAGATTGTCGGCGTGTGCGGCATTGAAACCGCCGTGGGGCTGGAGCAGCCGTTTTACACCTACCGCATCGATACCTCGGTTTACGCCAGCCGCGAAATGCATATCTGGAGCAAGATGGATAAGCTGACCATCTCGCACGACCTCACCGGCTACACCGAGCTTTGCTCGCTCTTTCTAGACCCGCTGCACCGCGTAAACTGTAATGGCGCGCTCTTGTCCAAATCTCGCTTTATGTTTTTGGCGCAATTTGCCGACCGCTTTGGGACACACGTCTGCGCCGAAATGCGTGGGGTATTTGATGAAAATGGTGACTCACCTTTCTGGCGCGCACTGGGCAGCCATTTCTACCGCATCGATTTTCATGAAGCGGATCGTCTGGTCTCTCTCGGCCAAAAATCTTTTCTGGCCGAGCTAATGCCGCGTTTTCCGGTGTATATCGACTTTTTACCTGACGACGCCAAAGCCTGTATTGGCGCCACGCACAAAGATACCACCCCTGCCCGTCATCTATTAGAAAGCGAAGGCTTACGCTTAGAGCGGCACATCGATATCTTTGAAGCAGGCCCCGTGCTGGAAGCCCGTATCGACAGCCTGCGAGTGATGCGGGAAAGTGAGCTATGCAGCGTGGTGATCAGCGACAGCAAAAAAGCACCATCGGCGCCACATTTAATCTCGACCAGCCAATTAAAGAAATTCCGCACAGGGCTGATCTATACCGCGCCAGAGCAAGGCCTGATTATGCTAACACCCGCAGAAGCCAAGGCATTGCAAGTGAGCACCGGAGATCAGGTCAGAATGATGGAAGCTTATCCACGGAGAGTGGTGTAGCACCAAAGATCGAAACCCAAATCTTGAACCACAGAGGAAAAGGAGAACACGGAGGGGCACGGAGGAAAACAAGTGACTTAACTAAATCAAACTTATCATTCCCGCTCTCGGAGATCCATTATTTACGCTGGATTCCCGATATAAAACACTCGGGAATGATAACAATGATTCCCTAGGGTTTCTCCGTGTAACTCCGTGTTCTCTGTGCTCTCCGTGGTTCAAGACTTGGGTTTTGCTTTAGGTTTTGAATCAACCAATATCTTAAAGGACAGCAACATGGCTCAACTATTTATTAATGGCCAATGGCAAGATGGCACAGGCAGCGAACTGATTTCTACCAACCCGGCAAATAACGCCGCGGTGTGGCAGGGCAACAGCGCTAGCAGCGACGATGTGAATCTCGCCATGCTTGCTGCCCGCAATGCTTTCCCAGCATGGAAACGCACCTCGCTAGAAGATCGACTCGCCATCGTGCGCCGCTTTGCTGAATTGCTTGGCGAGCATAAAGAAGATCTTGCCCACGCTATTGGCTTTGAAACCGGTAAGCCATTGTGGGAATCGCGCCAGGAAGTGGCGGCGATGGTCGGCAAGATCGAAATTTCTATTCGCGCCCACGCAGAGCGTACAGGTGAGCGCAGCAGCGCGACCCCAGATGGCAACGCAGTTTTGCGTCATCGCCCGCATGGCGTGGTGGCAGTGTACGGCCCCTATAATTTCCCCGGCCACTTACCCAACGGCCATATTGTGCCTGCGCTGCTGGCGGGCAATTGCATTGTGTTTAAGCCGTCCGAGCAAGCACCGCTGGTGGCCGAGAAAACCGTTCAGCTTTGGCAAGCCGCTGGCCTGCCTGCCGGCGTGATTGCGCTGCTTCAGGGCGAAAAAGAAACCGGCATTGCGCTGGCTAAACACGAAGACCTCAATGGCCTGCTATTTACCGGCAGCTCCGGCACTGGCGTGGCGCTGCATAAGCAATTCGCTGGCCGGCCTGATTTTATGCTTGCTTTAGAAATGGGCGGCAATAATCCGCTGATTATCGCTCCAACCGAAGCGCTGGATGCTGCGGTACACCACACCATTCAATCGGCATTTTTATCCGCTGGACAGCGCTGCACCTGCTCGCGCCGCATTCTGGTGCCAGAGGGTGAATTT
Organism: Janthinobacterium sp. B9-8; assembly: GCF_000969645.2. NCBI lineage: Bacteria > Pseudomonadati > Pseudomonadota > Betaproteobacteria > Burkholderiales > Oxalobacteraceae > Janthinobacterium > Janthinobacterium sp. B9-8. Next base: position 407,832 of record NZ_CP014222.1, on the reverse strand, counting down.
GGCGATCGCTTCCTAGCCCGTCTGATTGAAGTAGCTGGCAAGCTGTCTATCGGCCATTTTGATGCCGCCGAGCAGCCTTTTATGGGCTCGGTGATCTCCTTAACCGCCGCACGCCAGCTGATGGCCGCGCAAGACAAGCTGATTGCCCTTGGCGCGGTGCCGCTGCTGAAAATGCAACACGCCGACCCAAGCAACGCCTTTGTGACTCCGGCGATTCTGGATGTCAGCAAGGTGGCCAGCCTGCCAGACGAAGAATACTTTGGCCCGCTGACGCAAATTATCCGCTACAACGACTTTGCCAAAGCGATAGAGATTGCCAACGACACGGCCTATGGCCTGTCTGCTGGCCTGTTGGCTGATGACTCGGCGCTGTGGGATGAATTCAAAACCGAAATCGACGCTGGGGTCGTAAACTGGAACCGTCCAACCAATGGCGCATCCTCTGCCGCGCCATTTGGCGGCACTGGCAAATCCGGCAACCACCGCCCTAGCGCCTATTACGCCGCCGATTATTGCGCCACACCGATGGCATCGATCGAATCAGCCACGCTGGTACTGCCAGCGCAGCTGTCTCCAGGGATAAGCCTTTAGGCTTTAGCAAAAAATTGGCAGGGCTTTAGGCTCTGCCAATTTTTTTTAAGCTTGCACACCGCATTGCTCCAACAGCCACTCCTTAAACACCTTCACCGGATAGGCATCGCGCTTGCTATTAGGGTGGACTAAATAGTAAGCGTTTCGGCTAGGCACGGGCCGATCAACCGCCACCACCAAGCGCCCGCTGGCTAGCTCGTCCTGCACTAAAAATAGCGGCAGCACCGCCATACCCAGCCCCGCCAAAGCCGCCTGAATCACCATATAAAACTGCTCAAACCTTGGGCCTTTTACCGCGTTGATGCTGGGCTCGCCCACCGCTTCAAACCAATCGGCCCATGCATCGGGGCGGGTGCTGTGTTGCAATAAAGTAAAACCGATCAAATCTGCGGGGCCATTTAAACAGCGACCTGCCAGCAGGCTGGGGGCGCAGATGGGCACGGTCACTTCGTTCATCAGATGGTGGTATTCCACGCCGGGCCAAGAGGTATCGCCAAAGTGAATCGCCACATCGATTTCTTCTTTAGCAAAATCAAAAGGCTTTAAGCGCGTCAGCAAGTTAAGCTGGATTTCTGGGTAGCGAGTAGTAAAGCTCCCCAACCTGGGCACTAACCAGCGCGAGCCAAAGGTGGGTAGGATGGCTAAATTGAGCGCGCCGCTGGTGCCGCTATACGCCATCAGGGCCAGTGTGGCCGCCTCTGCCCTATCCAGCACATCCCGAATATCCCTCGCATAGGCCTCCCCTGCATCGGTCATGACTAAACGTTGCTTAATCCGATGAAAAAGCGCCCTGCCTAAGAATTCTTCCAGCAAACGGATCTGCCGGCTGACTGCGCTTTGCGTGATGTTTAACTCTATCGCAGCACGGGTAAAACTAAGCTGGCGCGCAGCCGCATCAAAACACTGTAAAGCACCAAGAGAAGGAAGAATGCGTCGCATAAACTTCATGAGTTTTAGTAATGATGTAATAAGAATACATCGCTTGAAGTGAAAACGAAATCATTCCAGACTGATCACACTATGTCGTCCTGTAACGTTGGCGAAAATACAAGGGCAGGGCGTACTCGAAGCTTTATTGGGTGATGGTTTGTTCGCCCAGCACGCATCAAGTTAAGCCAACGGCATGCATTGCATTTTTTGTAGAGCGGGTGCAACCCGCGAGCAATGCTGAAAAATACGCGGGTTTCACCCGCCCTACATTGCACCACACACCACGCATCCACTCACATTCATTAAAAAGGTCTTGCAAAAATGGAACAGAATGTCTTTGAAACATCCCAGCTTGCTCAATTACTGATTCGTGTTGCGGGTGCAGAGAAAGCGCAGCAGCTTTTTGCGATGATTGAGGTTGACCCGCGCTTGCTGGGCGCGTCAGATGCCCGCGTAAGCCGTGGCCTGCTTGCTCAAGCAATGAATATGATGTTGTTTGCGCAGAATCTGGCTGCGGTACCTGAGGGCGCTCGTTATGTGGCGGAGAAACTGGCTGCGGGCGAGAAAGTGCTGTTTGACCATGGTGCACTGCGTACTGTCGATGCGCCTCGCACCGGCGCTTTGCCGCATGGCGAGCTGGCGTTTAAACGTATTCTGGAGCCGCTTGGTTTTGCCGTAGCCAATGTCTATCCGCTTAAAAAACTAAAAATGACGGGCCGCGCTTACTGTCATCTCGATTTGCCTGAAGTCATTTCACAGTTTTTTGTTTCCGAATTGCACGTTGAGCAATTCTCAATGAATTTCCAGATTGCTGCCGAACGCATCGTGCACAACTCGCGCGATCCGCTAAAACCCGAGCATCTCAGCCTGCTGACGCAATTAAGCGAGCACCACTCGCTGAGTTTTGATGATGCCGTCACTCTCTTACCAGCCTTGGTCGGCTGTTTTGATGTGCAGCATGAAGTGCCGCATTTGGTGGATTACGAAACGCTGCTGGCAGAATCTGCCGAAATGGCGTGGATCAGCACTGAAGGCAATCGCTTTAACCACGCCACGGATCGTGTGCCGCATGTGATAGAGCTAGCCGATGAGCTGCGCGCGAAGGGCTATCCGATTAAAGACAGCGTTGAGATTTCCGGCTCTGGCGCGGTGCGGCAAACCGCGCTGAAAGCGGCTATGGTGCAGCGGATTTTCCTCGATGAAAAAAATCACCCCATTACCCGCACAGTACCCGGCTCTTTCTACGAATTTATCAGCCGCGATAAGCTGCCAAACAGCGATACGCTGGATTTACGCTTTGATGCATCCAATGCGCAGGGGATTTTTAAAATGACAGCGGTAGCGGCAGTGGCTTAGATTGAGTAAACCCAAGCCTTAAAACACGGAGTTTCACGGAGAAAACCAAATCGTAGGGTGCAATAAGTCCGAGGCTTTATCCAGACGAATTGCACCATGTGCTCAACCAACATTCGGCGTTAATAAAGCCAAGCAAAAAACGCTTGGCTTTATTAACGCCGTACGATAAACCTATACTTGTAAGCATGTAGGCAAGCACCTTAGCCACCCAACGCCCTCTCACCAGCCAAGATCTATGATCCCTCGCCTCTCTAAAACACCAGCACCACAGTCCCTCTACCTCGATTTTATTAGCGAACTCCGCTTGCGTGGTTTTGCGGGGGAAATCAGTAGCACGCTGGCGGATCGCACCGTTTTAGCGACGGATAATTCGATTTATCAGCTTTTGCCGCAGGCGGCGGTGTTTCCCAAGCATAACGATGATGTGATCCGCGTGCTTAAGCTGGCGAGTGAGTCCCGTTTTTGCACCATCAAACTTTACCCGCGCGGTGGCGGCACGGGGACGAATGGGCAGTCTTTGGGGGATGGCTTAGTCGTCGATCTCTCTAAAAATATGAACGCCATTCTGGAGATTAACGCCGAGCAGCGTTGGGCCAGAGTGCAGACTGGCGTAGTAAAAGATCAGCTCAATAAGGAACTAGCCAAACACGGGCTGTTTTTTGCACCTGAATTATCTACATCCAATCGCGCCACCATAGGCGGGATGATTAATACTGATGCCAGCGGACAAGGCTCCTGCCTTTACGGCAAAACGCGCGATCATGTGCTGGAGCTGGATACTGTATTACTGGATGGCACGCTTTGGCATTCGCAGCCTTTAAGCAGCGACGCGCTGGCAGATGTCTGTGAGCAAGACAATCTAATTGGCCATGTTCACGGCCTGATCGCCCAAATTCATAAAGATCATAGCCAGCAAATTACGGCCACTTTTCCCAAGCTCAACCGCTGCCTGACCGGCTACGATCTGGCGCATATTTATAATGATGCCGGCCAGTTTGATCTAAATGCAATTTTGTGCGGCTCGGAAGGTACGCTGGGGCTGATTGTTGAAGCCAAGCTGAATGTGCTGCCGCTACCCAAATTCAGCGCGCTGATCAATATCCGCTACGCCAGCTTTGATGCGGCGCTGCGCGATGCACCGCATTTAATGGCGCTGGGTGCAGCATCCATCGAAACGGTGGATTCCACCATTTTGCAGCTCGCCAAAGGCGATTTAATCTGGCACGGCATTCGTGAATTCTTCCCCGAAGACACAAGGCCCACGCTGGGGATTAATTTACTGGAAGTGCTAAGCGAAACGGAAGACCATCTCGCCGCGCAAATCGCCCATATCGAGCAAGGCTTGCAAGGCGAAGCGCGGCTTGGCTTTACCGTGGCGCGCGGCGATGCAGCAGTAAAACGCATCTGGGGAATGCGTAAAAAATCGGTCGGCCTGCTAGCGAACCGAGCAGGCGACGCCAAGCCGATTCCTTTTGTAGAAGACACCGCCGTGCCGCCAGAAAATCTGGCCGATTATATCCACGATTTCAGGGCGCTACTCGATCAGCACGGCTTGTTTTACGGCATGTTTGGCCATGTGGATGCGGGGGTTTTGCATGTGCGGCCAGCAATCGATATGAAAAAGCCAAACGCCCTAGCCATGCTGCGAGAGATCAGCGATGGCGTGGCCGCACTCACGCAAAAATATCATGGCGTACTCTGGGGCGAGCACGGCAAGGGGCTGCGCAGCGAATATGCCCCCGCTTTTTTTGGCAAGCTTTACCCCTGTTTGCAGCAGATCAAGCAGGTGTTCGACCCACACAATCAGCTCAATCCCGGCAAAATCGCAAGCCCCGATGCGCTAATCAAAATTGACGAGCCACCAACACGTGGCCAGTTTGACCGGCAAATCCCGATACATATCCGCAAAGATTACGATGGCGCGCTGCATTGCAATGGCAACGGCGCCTGTTACAACTTCGACCCTGACGACGCGATGTGCCCATCGTGGAAAGCCACAAGAGAGCGCCGCCATTCCCCCAAAGGCCGCGCCTCTTTAATGCGCGAATGGCTGCGGCAATTGGCGGCGCAAGGGGTTGATCCAACGTCAACAAAACCCGCTAATCTATTACGCCGCACCGTTAATAGCCTGAACAAGCAAGGGGACTTTTCAGAGGAAGTCATGGAAGCCATGAACGGCTGCTTGGCGTGTAAATCTTGCGCTGGGCAATGCCCTGTGAAGGTGGATATTCCTGATTTGCGCTCTAAATTTATGTCGCTCTACTACGGCCGCTATCTGCGCCCCGCCAAAGATTACTTAGTCGCCAGCCTGGAAGCCACGTTGCCCGCAATGACCAAAGCGCCCAAGCTCTACAACGCCGCGATCAGCAATCCGCTAGCCCGCAATATCATGCAGCGGCTTAATCTGATCGAAAGCCCGCTGCTCACTGGCGTCAATCTGCAAGCCACGCTGCTACAACGTGGCTTTGCAATGGCTGACGACCAGCCCCATGCCAACGCAGTGATTATCGTGCAGGATGCTTTCACCAGCTATTTTGAAACGCAGCTGGTGCTGGATGTGTTTGAGCTACTTAAAAAACTCGGCTTCACCCCGCTGCTTGCTCCGTTTAAACCCAATGGCAAACCGCTGCATGTGCATGGATTTTTAGATCGCTTTAAGCAAGCAGCGACGGATAACAGCGCCATGCTGCAAAAACTCGCCCAAAACGGCGTGCCTCTGGTCGGAATCGACCCTTCGATGACGCTGACTTACCGCAGCGAATACGCCAAAACACTGGCGAATCCACCTAAAGTGGCGCTACTACAAGAGTGGCTGGCGGAACAATTTGCTCAGCAAGCGCCCGCTCTAAAGCTGAAAACCGCCACCTTTACGCTGATCCCGCATTGCAGCGAAAAAACCAATGTGGCCAGCGCATTTAGCGATTGGGATAAGGTATTTACGGCGCTGGGTGTAACGCTCACCACTCGGGCAGCAGGCTGTTGCGGCATGGCCGGCACATTTGGCCACGAGGCGGACCACAGAGAACAATCAAAGCAAATTTACGCACAAAGCTGGGCTAAAATCGTGGCAGAGCAAGGAGAGAATCTACTGGCCACCGGCTACTCCTGCCGCTGTCAGGTTAAACTCATAGATAAAACCAGCCTCCGCCATCCGGTGCAGGCTTTATTGGCTTGCTTTTAATAAAACCCAAATCTTAAAACACGGAGGGAAGGAGAACACGGAGGAGCACGGAGAAAACCTTAGCCAAAGTTATTACTCTATTTAGAATTGAGCATTATTTCGTAGGGTGTACAACGACGCAGTCGTTGCGCACCGAAAACGTTGCACAACGACTTGCTCACCCTAGAAAAAACCAGCTTTTTGCTTTTGCCGAAAAGCCAGTTGCACTGCTGGATCCCCGATTAAAACACTCGGGGATGACGATCTAATCAGCAATGTAGGGTGTTTTGTTCTTATGAATACTCATGTTTTGCTTTTCTCCGTGTAACTCCGTGTTCTCTGTGTCCTCCGTGTTTTAAGATTTAGGTTTGTTTGCTCACCCTGCCTAATAGGACCCCGCCCATGCCACATACTCATCCTGTTCTTGCTGATTTTCTGAGTTTTACCTTACAAGATCATCCCATCGATATCGTCAAAGGCACGCTGGCAAGTGGGGTGCATTGGCATTATCTGGGCGAGGGCTTGCTGGAATTTGTGCCGCATCATGGCAGCGATCAGAGCTTGGTTTTGTCGGCTGGAATACATGGCAATGAGACTGCGCCGATTGAGCTACTTAATGCCTTGGTTAAAGACTTGGTAAGTGGACAACAGGCTTTGGGCGTGCGGCTATTGGTTTTGCTGGGCAATGTCGCGGCGATGCGGGGTAGCGATCGCTATCTGGATGACGATCTCAACCGCTTATTTGATCACCGCCACACCCGCCTGCCAGAAAGCCGTGATGCACAGCGTGCCGCGCAAATTGAAGCGGCAATGGCACAGTTTTTTGCTGGGGCCAGTGGCGCGCGTTATCACCTTGATCTGCACACCGCCATTCGCCCTTCCAGCTTCGCCCGCTTTGGCCTGTTGCCTTACCAAACCCGGCCTTACGACACGCATTTGCTTAAATGGCTTAAGTGCTGTGATTTAGGTGCGCTGCTGATAAACCATGCCCCGGCAGGCACGTTTGCTTACCACTCTAGCCAGCACCACGGCGCGCAATCGGTGACGCTGGAGCTGGGCAAGGTGCAGCCCTTTGGGCAAAACCAGCTGGAGGACTTTGCGGGCATTCATGCGCTGATGCAAAGCATGGTCTCCGCCGCCGAGCCAAACTGGCCCGCCCGGCCCTATCAAGTGTTTAAAGTGGTGGGCCAATTAGAGAAACACAGCGAAGCCTTTAAGCTGCACCTGCCGGAAGACGTAGCCAACTTCACCAGCTATCCCCAAGGCACGCTGATTGCATCTGACACCGGCTACGAATACAAAGTAAGCCACCCTGAAGAGCGAGTCGTCTTCCCCAACCCAAAAGTTAAACCCGGCGTGCGGGCGGGGTTGATGGTGGTGGAAGTGAAGGATTTTTAATTTAAAAAACCCAAGTCTTAAAACACGGAGGGAAGGAGAACAGGAGCACGGAGAAATATAAGTCGAGGAAAACACGGATTAGATCGTCATCCCCGAAGGCTTTAATCGGGGATCCAGCAGCGCCACTGGATTCCCGATAAAAACACTCGGGAATGACAGAATCGCCCAGCGCAATAACTTTAGCTTTGCTTTTCTCCGTGAAACTCCGTGTTCTCTGTGTCCTCCGTGTTTTAAGATTTGGGTTTAGATTTAGCGTTTTCGCTTACAATGACCCCCTGTATTAAATAAAGGTTAGGCCTGTGTTTCCCATCAATACCGATATCCCCAGCTATGGCGCGGATACGCATACGATTGAAAACTGGCAGTGGTTTCAGGCCGTTGGGCATCTAGTTGCAAGTGAGCTGGCGGCTAAGCCGCGAGGTACGGTGGCTGTGCTGGCAGAGGAAGAGCGGGCTTACTGGCTGGCGCTGATTGAAGAGCAATACTATCTCGCCACAGCACCGATTATTGAAGGAGAAATCTACCTTGCCGCAGCAGCGCTGGTGCGGGATTTAGTCGGCGTTTGTGGCGATGAGCTGGCCTATATGCGCGGCGGATTGGCGAGCTGGCTGCTCAACCAGACCACGCTACAAGTTGAAGCGCGGCAGTTGCAATGCTGGCAAACTTTGCCCACTTATGCGGGATGGGATGATTAAATAAAATCCTGCAACTTAAACACATCATCCAATCCCCCCATTTAATTCAGGTCGATATGCTCTTAAAAAAACTCCCCTTCCATGTAGACGTGCTGATTATTGGCGGTGGCCCAATTGGCGCTTTGGTGGTGCAAAGGCTGGCAGCGGCTGGCGTTGATGCCCTGCTTGTTGATGCAAAACCAAAGATTGAAGCCGATCCGCGTGCGCTGGCCTTGTCTTGGGCGAGCTTTGAGGCGCTAGATCGAGTGGGTTTATGGGGAGAAGAACTGACGGCGACGGCCATCACCCAAGTGCATATCTCGCAACAGGGCACGATAGGCCGCACCGAATTATTAGCCAGCGAGCTGGGTCTTCCTGCTTTGGGCTTTGTGGTCGATTTTGACAAACTGGCCCGCCGCGCTTTTAGCACGCTCAGCGAAAGCCCTGCCAAAGTAGTGCTAGGCTATCGCGTCAACCAGATCACACGGCTGGCCCGTTTTGCCCAGATTAAAATCGACGGCCCCAATGGAGAAGAACAGCTCACTGCCCGCCTTGTAGTGCTTGCCGATGGCGGCCAGCTAATTAGTCAGCTTGACGATATTATCCAGACCGTCAAGCCTTACCAGCAGCACGCCATCCTCGCGAAACTTACGCCCACCGAGCCGCATGGCGGCATGGCTTATGAGCGCTTTGCTGACGATGCCACCTTGGCACTCTTACCCAATGGCAAGGATTTCACCCTTGTCTGGCCGCAAACTCCCGAGCTTGCTAAGGAGCGCTTAGCCATGAGCGAAAACGATTTTATGCTAGAAGTCAGCAAGCGTTTTTCTGGCCGTATCGCAGGCTTTAGCAGCGTGTCTGCTCGTGCCAGCTGGCCGCTGGCTTTAAAAACGCTCAATTCCGTAGTCGGCCGCCGTGTGGTTTTGATCGGCAATGCCGCGCAAACACTGCACCCTGTAGCAGGCCAAGGCCTAAATCTGGGCTTACGCGATGCCACCACGCTGGCCGAGCTGATTATCTCTACCCGCCAGGATGAAATCGGCGAGCCAGAGCAACTCGCCCGCTACGCTCGCCTGCGCAAAAAAGACGCCGGTCTTGTTACCCACTTTACCGACGGCCTAATCACCTACTTCGACCACCCCGGCCCCTTACTCAAACACGGCCGCAGCCTAGGCCTAATCGCCATGGATCAAATGGGCTGGCTAAGAAAAGGCTTTGCAGAACGGATGGTGTTTGGGGCAAGGTAAGAGTACGAATGATCCTGTAGGTCGTGGCGTAGCTAAGCGTGCGAGGGAACTTCGCTCAGCAAGAGCGTAACCCGACGGCCTTTCCTCACAATCTTCCCCTCCCCTTAGCGAAAACCCAAACTTTCTCCCCCTCTCCGTGATATTCATTTAGCATTGTCCTTTTATTTCTCCAAGCTGATGCCATGCCTTCACTTCGCCGCTTGTTTCAATACGCTAGGCAATATCGTCGAGATGCTTTCTGGGCCAGTTTGTGCTCGGTGATTAATGTGTTTTTCGACATCCTGCCCGAGATATTGATTGGGATAGCGGTCGATGTGGTGGTGAATCGTGAGACCTCCTTTATCGCCACGTTAGGGGTCACAGATAGCTTTCATCAGTTGCTTTATCTGGGCGTGATCACGGTTTTTATTTGGGGTGGCGAGTCTTTATTCCAATATTTCTATCAAATCCGCTGGCGCAATCTTGCGCAAAACTTGCAGCATGATCTGCGTTTAGACGCTTACCACCATGTGCAAAAACTGCCGCTTTCTTACTTTGAAAACAAGAGCACCGGCAAATTAATGGCGATCTTAAATGACGACATTAATCAGCTAGAGCGCTTTTTAAATGGCGGGGCCAATAGCATTATTCAGGTGCTCTGCTCTACGCTGATGTGCAGCGCGGTGTTTTTCTATATTGCACCGCAGCTGGCCCTGATTGCGCTTACGCCTGTGCCTCTGATTTTATTTGGCGCATTCTGGTTTCAGCGCCGCATTGCCCCCCACTATGCCGCTGTGCGTGAAGCGGCCGGAGTGATTAGCGGGCGCTTAAATAATAATCTGCTGGGTATTGCCACCATCAAGGCCTTTACCGCCGAAAAATTTGAAGCGGCGCATATTTCTGATGCCAGCAATCATTACCGCCAAACCAATGCTGCAGCGATTCAACTGTCGTCGGCCATTATTCCCATCATCCGCATGGCGATTTTATCTGGCTTTGTAGTAACGCTGGTTTACGGCGGCTATCTGGCGCTGCATGGCCAGATTGGCGTGGGCAGCTATTCGGTGCTGGTGTTTCTAACCCAGCGCCTGCTTTGGCCGCTAACTGGCCTTGCCGATATTGCCGATCTTTATCAGCGCTCGATGACAGCGATTGAGCGAGTGCTTAATCTGCTCGACACCCCAGTGCATATCCATTACGAAGGCAAGCCGCTAGGCCAGATTAAAGGTGCGCTCAGCTTTGAGCACATTCACTTTGCCTATGGCGAGCAGGCGGTGCTCAGAGATATTTCCCTGCATATTGCCGCAGGGCAAACCGTGGCTTTTGTAGGCGCAACCGGCTCGGGCAAAAGTACGCTGCTAAAACTACTGCTGCGTTTTTACGACGCCAGCAGCGGCAGTATTAAAATTGACGGTATGGAAAGCACGGACATTGCCCTGCTCGATCTGCGCCGCTCCATTGGCTATGTAGGGCAGGATGTGTTTTTAAGCGATGCCAGCATTGCGCAAAATATTGCTTACGGCCAAAGCGATGTGGATATGACAGCCGTGATCGCTGCATCTCGCGCCGCCGAAGCGCATGAATTTATCGAGCGCCTGCCGCAGGGCTACGACACCCAAATTGGTGAGCGCGGGCAAAAATTATCCGGTGGGCAGCGTCAACGCTTGGCATTGGCAAGGGCAATCTTCAAAGACCCAAAAATCTTGGTATTGGACGAAGCCACCAGCGCGGTGGATAACGAAACCGAAGCTGCTATTCAAAGATCGCTCGATAAAATAGCCAGGGGCCGCACTACCTTGGTGGTAGCCCACCGCCTGTCTACCGTGCGCAACGCCCACTGCATTTATGTGATGGAACACGGGGAGATAATCGAAGCGGGCACACATGAGGTATTACTAGCAGAAAATGGCAGCTACGCAGCCTTGTGGCGCTTGCAGACAGGCATCAGAGAAGCAGAAGCCCTGCTGACGTAATCTCTGCCTGCATCATTTCAGAAAAACATCTACATAAAGGATGCTATAAACCAAAGTGCCAAATGATAAAAGCACAAGGGGGAAGATATGCGCGTACTTAGCCTGCTCTGGCTTACTACTATTTTATTTTCCACCCCGCTTTATGCTGAAACTGTGGTTATCAATGCAGAAGACGACTGGGCGCCCTTCTCGTCTATGCGATCAGATAAGCAAGGCGTAGAAGGCCTTTCCCCTTCTCTGGTCAGCGCCGCCTTTAATAGCCAAGGCATCAATGTAAAATTTAATGCAGTGCCTTTTGCACGCTGCCTTTATGAAGTAGAACGCGGTAAAGTTGTTGGCTGCTTTGATACATCCATTACTGAAAATAATAAAAATAAATTTATCTGGCACAAAACCCCTCTGTTTGAAGAAGGCCTGTCTATTTTTTCCTTAAGCACATCCAGCGATAAAAACCTGACCGCCAAAGATTTAGAAGGCAAAACGATCAGCCTGACTCATGGCTACTCCTATCCTAATATCCTGATGGATAATAAAAAAATAATTAAAGATGAATCGCCGTTTGACGATACCCAGCTCAAGAAAATTCTGCTAAAAAGAGTGCAATACGGCGTAATCAACACCACGCCCGGCACTTTAATGATTAATGCCAACCGCAATTACAAAGGAAAAATAAAAATAGTGGGTTTAATTGAAACCAGCGTTTTCTATTTGAACTTCTCAAAAACACATAAAGACGGCCAACGCATGGCCGATATTTTTGAAAAAGGAATGCAGGAAATTAAATCAAATGGCACTTACAAAAAAATAGAGTACGATTTCAAAGTAAAACATGGCCTGATCAATCTCCCCCCCAAATAGAAGTGCATACCCTGTTTTAAACAAAAGCATTCAATACGTTCACATCAAACCACCCGCTAATCAAACCTTCTATAGCCACAGGTTAATACCCAGCTTGCAAACTACTCTGCGCCCAGCCTGTTGCAGCGCAGCAAAAATCACGATAAAAAGTATTTGCAATTCAAAGCAGATGACGCGTATATTATTGGACTCCATGTTTTATTATTTTTTAAAAATATAAAAACATTGCTAAAAAAATAAACTATCTCTTAAATAAAATATACATAGCGGGGCAATAGCTGTGAAAGCAAAATTAAGCGATATCATTGATGCCATCGATTTTATGGGTGGTGATCCTAATCAAAGCTGCGAAGGATTTATTCACCTTGAAAGCGGCAACATTTATTTACGATCTGAATATTTAGATGCCATTGACGATATAGAAGCCCTACCCAATGATCTAGATAATAATGCGCTCTATCTGCCTTTACCTACAAAAAACGATTTAGGTTTGGGCAGCCAATTACCAGTTTGTTTTGCCGAAGAATATGCGCCGGATTTTTATAATGAAGTGCAGGCTATGTTCAGACATCAGGGTGCTTTTGGCCGGTTTAAAGATTGGGCAAACCGGCATCAATTGCTGGCGGCATGGTATCGCTTTGAAAAAGAATGTAGTGAAAAAGAAATTAAAGCATGGTGCCGTATACACAAGATTAGCTTAATCGACTAAGTACACCGTTAAGCAAAGGTTCTTGCTCAGCAAAAGCCAATAAATGCTCTAACAAAGCCCGAACTCTGGCAGGCAGATAGCGCTGCTGTGGCCACACCGCATACACAGCGCGTTTATCGGCCTGCCAATCGGGCAACACTTCCTGCAAAACGCCGCTCGCCAGCTCCTCGCAGCACACCGTAATCGGGCAGGATAAAATCCCCACGCCCTCTTTAGCCATATGCACTGCCAAAGCCATCTCGTTTACCCTGAAGTGCGCTTGGCCCTGCACAATGCATTTTTCCCTGCTCGTCTTATGCACAAACACCCAGCGCGTCATCGGCTCGGCCAGAATCAGCTGATGCTGGTGTAAATCATCCGGCGTAAGCGGCGCGCCGCTGCGCTGTAAATAAGCGGCAGAAGCCACCGTCACCCAATGCACCTCGCCCAAACGGCGTTGATTAAAACTGGAATCCTGCTGCTCACCCGCCCTGAGCGCCAGATCAGCACCGCTGGCAATCAAATCTTCCTGCAAATTGCTCAGTTTTAACTCCAGCCTTACCTCAGGGTACTTTTGCATAAAGCTTGCCCAGCAGCTGCGGAAAATACCATTGGCCAGATTAATCGGGGCTAATACACGCACCAACCCGCTGACGCTGTGCTGGGTGGCATCTAATGCCTGCGTGGCCTGTTGCAAAGCTTGCAGCAGGGGGCGGCATTGCTCGTAATACTGCTGGCCTTCGCTGCTCACCTGCATACGCCGCGCACTACGATTCAGTAAGCGGCAGCCCAGCTGCTGCTCCAGCTTTTGCAAACGCCGTGTCAGCGTGGCTGGCGGCAAATCCATTTTTTTAGCCGCAGCGCTTAAGCTGCCTGCCTCCACAATACAAACAAACAGTGCCAGATCATCGAGCATGATTTCATTTTTGGAATTTAACTTTGATTTTATGATTGTATTATCATTTAATCGCTTTTGCTATGCTCATCTTCATTCAACACACACAAGAGCTAAGCAATATGTCTGATACACAAAAATTCCGCTGGGTTTTCTCTTTTCTGATGTCGCTGCTGATGTCCGGCGTGATGAGCGGCTGGGTCACCTGGATTGTGGCCGGCCTGAATGGCCACTTTTTTGCCAGCTGGGGCAGCGCCTTTATCACCGCCTGGCCCGCAGCCTTTACCATCGTCATGCTCTGTGCTCCAAGCGTACAGCGGCTTAGCCAGCGCATCGTGATGACCCGCCATGTAGCAGCCAATCAGCCAGGAGCTTAAAATGCCAAAACTACGCTTACCCTATTTTGATTTATCCGCCGAAGCACTCACAGGATTACGCAGCGTTAAAAGCTATTTAGAGAATAGCGCTTTAAATAAAACGCTATTGGAATGGGTGTATTTACGTGTTTCTCAAATCAACGGCTGCTCGTTTTGCCTGAAACTGCATAGCAAAGCCTTAAGAGCAGCAGGTGAAAATAACGAGCGTTTAGATAGCCTGGCAGGCTGGCACAGCAACCCGCTCTTTAGCGAGCAAGAACGCGCGGCATTGCAATGGGCCGAATCACTCAGCCAAATCGCCACCACCCACGCTCCCGATGCTGATTTTGATATTTTAAATAAATATTTTAATGAGCAAGAAATATCAGACCTGACATTCGCCATTGCCAATATGAATGCACTGAATAGGGTTGCGATTGCAATGCGGCAATAAGCGGTGGTTTGCAAAAAAACCTAAAGTCTGTAAGTACAAAGAGAGGGGATATTAAAACAAAGCGCATTGCGCCGTCTGAAGTTTAAAATTTATGCAATACGTTCCGCTTATTGGTGCCTGCCCTACAAAACCATGCACCTGACGGTGTCAAAACACAGTTAAAAACAAAAAATTAACTATATTCTGACACCGATTATTACCCAATTAAATAGCTCAGCGTTGTGAAGGCGGCAATAAAGTACTGCAGTTCGATATTATTTTTTGTCCAGAAAATAATTTCTGCACAAAAGGAATAGAGTCAATTAGCGATGCGGTGACTGCCCCACTATGACCTTGACCTGGGTAGTAATGTTGTTCAACTACACTTCCGGCAGTACATGCATCTTTTGCGAGTAAATATTGAACCGCCGTTGGCACGCTTGTATCTAATGCGCCCGTCCCTATAAAAAGTGGCGTATTTAATTTAAGAGTAGGATAACTGGCTCGTGGTAAAACTTGATTTGTCCATATTGCTACATCAGAGTTAAACACATCTGCAGTAGTCAGTTTATTTTGCATAATATAGTTCTCTATATCACCCAAACATTTACTTGCTGCAAAAGAATAAAAATCTTTTCCTTTATTAGTCAGTTGCTTTGATAATAAAAAATCTGGCAGCACAAGTTCCGCTGTGGCATAGCTAAACCATGCATATGATTCTAATGTGGCAATTACTGAAGTAAAGCCAGTAGACGGTATTTTGGCAACTAATGAATCTAATAATGGAGCTATTTGATGTAAGGCATAAGGAACTCCCGTCGCTACAGTTCCTAATACGTTAAGCTCTGGCGCATACATGGGAGCATAAGCCGCTGTAGCTACTGCAGCTTGTCCACCTTGGGACTGCCCAACCGTAACTACAGAGCGTGATAGTTGAGGAAATGCACGCTGAGCCGCACGCACTGCGTCCAATACGCTATAAGCCTCTGGACGAGAATGCAAATATGGATGCAAGCCTGGAGTACCCAAACCTTGATAATCACTGGATACGATTGCATACCCTTGGTTTAGCCAAGTGTCTAAATAAGCAATATCTCGTTGAGAGCGCCCGCTCCAAGATGGAGCACAAACGTCCGCAACGCCTACGGTCCCATGTGCCCATGCAATCACTGGCCACCCCCCTGCAGGTGGCGTGCCCTTAGGAAACTGAATGTCACCAGAAACATAAATTGGCGTTTTGTTATCCACTCCATTTGTAGAGGTGTACAGAATTTTCACCCCTTGCGAAGCATTCGATAATACTTGCCCCTGGGGCATTGTTTCTTGGCGGAGCAATGTTCCCGGTATTGACGAAAAAGTGCCCGCCCACGTATAGAATGGAGATACACCTCCATCTGCAGTAAATGTTTTTGCTTGTTCAGTCGTATCTCCAGAAGCATCATCATTTCCGCCACAGGCCGCTAATATAAGGCTTAGCGATACAATAGACATCCATTTAAAACAGGAACCAAAAGTACTATGTCGCATATATTTTACCTATTAATCAGGGTTTAATAAAAAATATTAGTGATAACATATAGCTTTATTAAAAATAAACGTACAGAGACTTTCTTGTGTTTTTAGCGAACATAGTAAAACGTTATATGAAATTTCCACCTCCAAAATTTAGGCTAGTATTTTCATATTAAACCAAACAATTAAAAATCAGTAATTTTCAACAGGCCACTTGGTAATACCTCCATAAAACCAACGCATTTTATAAGCTGAATTTTTTCGCAGCCTTTGAGAAATTTCTGCATAAAAATGTGGACATGATGCCCCTAGGTTATTGCGCATAAAAACAATTAGAAACTCGTAGTGCCTGACCTACACCGCGTAGTGTGGCATGAGCTCCATACTTGTTTAATAAATATCACCTCAAGAAAGCACTGCATTTAAAATAAAATACAATTCACCATCCTCAGGAAGGGTATTTAATAAACCAATCTTAAACATCTATTAATAATAAAACAATCCTTATCATAGTAAAAAAACAAAGCATTTTATATTTATAAGGTTTGCGCCAACTTTGCAATCAGGTTCTTCATGCTATTGCCATAGCATCAAATGCATTAAGCATATAAACCAGCATAAAAATAAATCATAAAATTAATTTTACCAACAACAACCTTTAATGTATTAAGCCTATAACTCTAATTGCACACTATACATGATGAAAATAAGAAGCAGTACACTGTTTTAATGTGGAAACTTTCTAATTATTTCGATAAATTTAATTAAAATACACAAATGGCGAGATAATCTCCCTCAGAAAACCAGCTATAAGCCCGTAGGTACGAACCGCTAGGCGTTTCGTACTTTCGAGCAATTTAGTGGAAAGGAAAATCAATATGCTTAATATCGTTATATTGCAGGGTGAAGTACTTTGAACTGTAATAATTAGGAAACGCCATGCAGTTCCTACCTGTGAAGCTTACAACAGAATGATTAAAACTTCGCACTCGCAACAACGCTACCATATCTGAGCAATCTTCAACTCTGTGACGCTGTACTGCGCTCATATCTAAGAGAGGAGTAACTCGATGCTCTGAATGCCCAGAGCTCAAGACAATTTCATCGAGAAACGACAACTCGTATCTATGAATGCTTTTGGAATGGGTGAATTTGCGTGTTTCGCAAATCAACGGCTGCTCGTTTTGCCTGAAACTGCATAGCAAAGCCTTAAGAGCCGCAAGGGAAAATGAAAAGCGTTTAGATAGCCTGACAGGCTGGCACTGCAGCCCTCTTTAGCGAGCAAGAACGCGCAGCATTTCAATGGGCCAAATCACTCAGCCAAATCGCCACTACCCACGCCCCCGATGCTGATTTTGAAATGTTAAAAAAACATTTTAATGAACAAGAAATATCAGATTTAACCTTTGTAATTGCCAATATGAATGCCCTGAATAGGGTTGCGATTGCAATGCGGCAATGAGGTGGTGGTTTAAAACCTAAAGTCTGTAGACACAGACGATGGGGAAATTAAATTTAGAACACAGATAAAACATGATAATCATGCATGAAGACTTGGGACAGATCGTAGTTAAATGCAAACAACTAACAGTGAGCTGTCCCCAGTTTCCACTGGTAAAAACCCTACGACCTTTGTTACGGGGGCAGCATCATCCAAGAAGCAGCCGTAAACATAAACCAGACAATTGAAACACACCATAATGCTATAGTTGGCTTTCGCGAATCAGAGCAGATGGTAAGAATTATAAAAAAAAGCTGGGCTACCCATGAAAATAATTGAGTGCTAAGAATAAAATTCCCAACATGAAAAGTATGGTTATCACTTAAATATGGCAAAAATGTTATCGCTCCTCCTACAAGAAGCCAAAATAATAGCGCACCTATTAATATGAACATTTTTGATATCATTTAATTCCCCCTTGAAAAAAATCAAAGAAGCTAAGCCCTTTTAATTCGAAATGGTCATGCACTTGGCACATCGACCTGTATGAACTCCCAAGGAATTTTCATTTTGAAAACTTCTATAGCGTTTTCAACGAGCGAAAGCGGAAGATCCTTTTTATACAAAGTGACTTCTCGCTCCTTCTTTGTATCGTCCCGAAAAATTTCGAGAACCATTTCTTCATCCAAGTAAACCTCAATGCCGATACCATCACGACCATTACTTACGTCGCTAGCAACAATGACGTGCATATTTTGCTTGGAATCACTCATATAAGAAAAAACCTCTGGTAAAACCGTAGAGCATAATAAATACCCTGATTATGCCTCTTGTTCAACTACACATATAAATATCGTAGGGCGGGTGCAACCCGCGAGCAATGCTACTAAAAAATACGCGGGTTGCACCTGCCCTACAAATGCAAAAATCGAGTGCAATGAGCAAGAGGCATAATCAGGATAAATACAATATTGTGGACGTTAAAACTATGCCCTCCAATCTGCCCCCGACATAACAACAGACAATCAGTGCGGGTTGATAAAACGAGCCCGCCCTACATGGCTAGGGTGAGATAAGTGTTTATTTTGGATAAGCTTGAAGGCAAAGGTCAGGTCTTTCTAACAAAGTTGGAGTGTTATACCTGACCTTTTTTACACTCAGTCGAAGATCTTGGACATGATGTAATCATCAACATACGTGGACTCATGAGAGCGCTTGTAGAATTTCCTCAGTTTGCCTTCGATCTCAAACCCTAGCCGTGTATAGAAAGAAAGACCTCGCGTGTTGTCGGACTCGACGATCAACTCAATCCGCTTAGCACCTAAGCGACAAAGCTCCTCAATAGCCTCTTCAACCATGATCTGTGCAATGCCCTGCCCTTGAAACTTCGGAGCAACTGCAAGTGAACCCAAGTATGCGACGTGGCTCGCCCGCCCAGGATGCCGAGATGCTTTATAGAAGCCGGCAAGTTCTCCAGAAACCTCGTACACAAAGAAGCAGCGGCTCTCAACGAATTCATAAAAGATGGGTTTAAATGCCTCGATAGGCATAGGATCAAAGCCTAAGAAATGGATGACCTCAGCATTCATATAGATGAAAAAAACAGGTTCAAGATCACTCAATTCAGCCAAGCGGCGCATCCCTACTCCAATGTATCTAACAGGCTCTAACATAAAAGAAAACTAAGACCAAACCACAATTAAAAACATGACCCAGTTTCCAATTTCTTCATTCACCTCCACCCTATACATGCACCACCACATCAGCCTCAACCATTGGCCGCTCCAGCTCCTGCACCACCAGCTTTGCCATATCGGATAGCATTTCTATTTCAAAATCGAGCAAGGCGCCGGGGTGTTTGTCGATCAGGCAGAGCGTGCCGAGGTTCATGCCATTACTGGTTTTTAAGGGCGCTCCGGCATAGAAGCGAATGTTTGGCTCACCGCTTACGAGCGGGTTATCAAAGAAGCGCTCGTCTAATAGAGCGTCTTCAATCACAAACACGTCGTCTTGCAAAATAGCGTGGCCGCAAAAAGAGATATCGCGGGCCGTTTCTTTGGCATCCAGCCCACAAGCCGATTTGAACCATTGCCGGTTTACATCAATCAGGCTGACTACCGCAATTTGCACACGAAAAAAAGCCGCTGCGGCGCGAGTGAGGTTATCAAAACGTGCATCTGGCGGCGTATCCAGAATCAGCAGCTCGCGCAGTGTTTTTACACGCAAGGCCTCATCGGGAGGAAATGCAGGCACCTGCATAACATATCCTGTCTAGCTTATAACAATTACCATTATACTATTGAAAGCTAGTAGTGAGTCAGGCTTAAGGCTGCATTAGGTCGGGAAAAGTGGCTGCTTTCATAAGACAGGCACACTGCCGTACAATCTTGAGTCATTTAAGAATGTCCCCCTCCCCTTGGAGAGAGGGACAAAGATCTTAGTGGCAGGCACACGCGCCATGCACATGTGGCTTAGCGGGGATGCTGGCAAAGCTTGGCAGGTGGCCGTGCTCTGCTAAATGCTGACGCGCCTGGCGGGTGGCTTCCAGCATATTGGCCAAGGCCGCTTCGGTTTCTGGCCAGTTGCGGGTTTTTAGGCCGCAATCTGGATTCACCCACAGCAGCTCAACCGGCACCACTTCGGCGGCTTTGGCGATCAGGCGCAGCATGTCTTCCACCGGCGGAATACGCGGGCTATGAATATCGTACACACCCGGGCCCACTTCATTTGGATACTTGAAGGTGCCAAAGCCGGTGAGCAATTCCATATCCGAGCGGCTGGTTTCAATGGTGATCACGTCTGCATCCATTGCGGCAATGGCGGGCAGAATATCGTTGAATTCCGAATAACACATATGGGTGTGGATTTGCGTTTGATTCGCCACGCCAGATGCAGAGATACGGAATGCCTCGGCAGCCCAGTGCAAATAAGCGGCCCAATCGCTCTTTTTCAGCGGCAAGCCTTCACGGAAAGCGGGCTCATCAATCTGGATAATGCCAATGCCTGCGGTTTCCAGATCGACCACTTCATCCCGAATCGCTAGGGCAATTTGCTGTGTGGTGACCGAGCGCGGCTGATCATCGCGCACAAACGACCATTGTAAGATCGTGACCGGGCCAGTCAGCATGCCCTTCATTGGCTTTTGCGTCAGGCTTTGCGCGTATTGAGTCCACTCCACTGTCATTGGCGTTGGGCGGCTTACATCGCCGAATAAAACTGGCGGTTTGACGCAGCGGCTGCCGTAGCTTTGCACCCAGCCAAACTGGGTAAAGGCAAAGCCGGAAAGTTGCTCGCCAAAGTATTCCACCATATCGTTGCGCTCGGCTTCGCCGTGTACCAGCACATCAATACCCAGGGCTTCTTGCTTTTCTACCGCAAGGCGAATCTCGGCTTGCATTTGTTCCACATAATCGTTTTGCGCCAGCGTGCCTTTTTTGAACGCCGCACGCGCCGCACGGATTTCTTTAGTTTGCGGGAAAGAGCCGATGGTAGTGGTTGGCAGCGGCGGCAAGTTAAAGCGCAGTTTTTGCTCTGCTTGGCGCGTCGCAAACACAGCATGGCGGCGAGCATCGCCCTCGCTCAAGGCTTGAATACGGGCGCTCACCGCTGGATTATGAATCCGTGGCGATGCCGCACGTGAGGCGACTTTTGCGGCATTAGCGCTTAGCTCGGCGCTGACATCGGCCCCGCTCAAGGCGCGTTTTAACACGCTGATTTCTTGCAATTTTTGCCTGGCAAAGGCTAACCAGCCTTTTAATTCTTCATCCAGCTTGCTTTCTTGCGCCAAATCGACCGGCACATGCAATAGCGAGCATGAAGCGCTCAACCAGATATTGCGGCCTTGCAGTGCTTCTATCCGCGCCAGAATCGCGGAAAAATCGCTCACCCAGATATTGCGGCCATCCACTACGCCTAGGGATAAAACCTTGCTGGCTGGCCAGTTATTGGCAAACACGTCTAATTGCTGCGGCGCGCGCACCAGATCAAGATGCACACCGGCTACCGGCAAATCGCGCAACAGGGCCGCATGGGCCGCAACCGATTCAAAGTAAGTAGCGAGTAAAATTTTAGGACCGGTATAGGCAAAGCTGCGATACACCGGCTCGAATGCGGCCAGCCATTCTGCTTCTAAATCGAGGCCCAGAATTGGCTCATCCAACTGCAGCCACTCCACGCCTAATTTTGCCAAACGCTCAAGGATGCGGGCATAGGCCGCCACCACTTTGGGCAAAAGGCTGAGCTTATCAAAGCCATCGGCCTTCGCTTTGGCAAGGTACAAGAAAGTAAGCGGGCCAGGTAAAACCGCCTTCACCGCATGCCCCAGAGAGCGTGCCTCTTCAATTTCATAAAAGAACCAATCCACACCACCGGCAAAATCGGTATTTTCATCCAGCTCTGGCACCAGATAGTGGTAGTTGGTATCAAACCATTTGGTCATCTCTTGAGCAGGTTGCGCGGCATTGCCACGGGCCAGTTCAAAGTATTGTTTCAGACTTAGATTTTTAGCATCAAAACCAAAACGTGCAGGCAAAGCGCCCAACAGCGCCGAAGCATTCAGCATCTGGTCGTACCAAGCAAAATCACCAACCGCTACAAAATCAAGATCAGCATCTTTTTGCCATTGCCAGTGCTGGCGGCGCAAAGCATTACCCGTTTGCGCCAGAGCACTTTCATCAATCTCACCCTTCCAGAATTGCTCAACCGCAAATTTAAGCTCGCGCTGTGCACCAATGCGCGGAAAGCCAAGAATATGTGCCTTTGTAGTATGAGTAGTAGTCATCGTAATCTCTGTTTATCATGAATATGATTTGTATCATGCCAGCGGAGTTGCTATGATTCAAATTCATTATTTTCATGGTTTTGATGAAAGAAATTCAAAAAAATCTATAGACACAGAGAACACAGAGTAAAAATGCAGAACACAGAGAAAACCTGAGTTTTGTAAGCTGTATATCTTCGTAATAAGGAAGATTGTTACGTGATGAGGCTTATATTCTTTCTACCTTTGTGTACTCGCTTTTAGGTTTTCTCCCTGTTCTCTGTGTCTACAGACTTCAGGTTTTTTAAAGATTAAACAGGTCTATCCCCATGCAATCCTTACTCGAACTTCGCCACCTTAAAACCCTGCTCGCGATTCGTGAGTCGGGCAATCTGACCCGTGCGGCGGAGCGTTTGCACCTTACGCAATCGGCGCTGTCGCATCAGATTCGCCTTTTAGAAGATCACTACGCGCTGCCGCTGTTGCTGCGTAAATCCAGCCTAGGTAAATCCAGTCCGCTGAAACTCACCCCAGCGGGGGAAAAGCTTGCCCAGCTTGCCGCCGAGTTTTTGCCGCGTATCGATCAGGCCGAGCGGGATATCGCTAAATTAAGGGAAGGCGAAGCGGGCCAGCTGCGTATTGCGGTGGAATGCCACACCTGTTTTGATTGGCTAATGCCGGCGATGGATGATTTTCGCGGCCACTGGCCGGAGGTCGAGCTGGATATCGTGTCTGGCTTTCATGCCGACCCTGTGCAGCTTTTATTTGAAGACCGCGCCGATCTGGCGATTGTGTCTGAAGCCGCTGATGAGCCAGGCATCAGCTATCAGCCGCTCTTTAGTTACGAAATGATTGCGCTGATCGCCAAAGATCACCCGCTGGCGTATAAGCCCTTTTTAAGCGCCGAAGATTTTGCCAATGAAACGCTGATCAGCTACCCCGTGCCAGATGACATGCTGGATTTAATCCGCAAAGTATTAAAGCCCGCAGGCATCAACCCCAAGCGCCGCACGACCGAGCTGACCGCCGCCATCTTGCAGCTCGTCGCCAGCCGCCGAGGCATCGCCGCTCTACCCAGCTGGAGCGTGCAACATTATCTGGAGCGCGGCTATGTGGTGGCCAAACCCATCGCCGAACAAGGCCTGACATCCGATCTCTACGCCGCAATCACCCTTGCCCAAATCGACACCGCCTTTGTCAAAGACTTCGTCACCACGACGCGCGAAGTCAGCCGCCTCAGCCTGCCAGGGGTGACGTTATTGTAGGGATGATGAGATCACTTAGGGCGCGCTCGAAGCTCCGCATGCGATACAGGCATCGTTCAGCTCTGCGTGCGATGCTTGCATCGTTCAGCGAGAGCGCAGTGCGCCATTTTCAATCAAACGATTAATATCTGCTTGATTCGTAATAGCAAACTCCATATTGCGTCATATGCTATTCACACCCAACAAAGTTATGTTGATGATGCCTCAGCTTCCACCAAGCTGTCGTCATATCGCAACAAATATCAAGAAATGCTCATGATCTTTTATTCCCAATAAATATATAAGCTAAGATAGATCTACCCAAACAAATATAAGATAGGTCATCGTGAAACTCGCCCACGCCCTTGCCCTTATCCTGATGACTAGCTCTGCTTTTGCAGCCAATACGCCGCCCGGTATTGCCTGGGAGCAAGGTGATGTTGCTGCGGCTTTTGCCAAAGCCAAAGCCGAGAAAAAGCCGCTGTTTTTATACTGGGGGGCCACATGGTGCCCGCCTTGCAATCAGATTAAAGCCACGGTGTTTAATCAGCAGCGTTTTATTGATCGCACCAAGCAATTTATTCCGGTGTATATCGATGGCGATAGCGCGGGCGCGCAAAAGCTAGCCAGCCAGTTCAAGGTGCGTGGCTACCCCAGCATGATTTTGTTTAAAGCGGATGGATCAGAAATCACCCGCCTGCCGGGTGAAGTGGATGCAGATCGCTACCTGAGCACGCTGGAACTAGGCCTCTCTAACGCCCGCCCGGTTAAAGAAACACTGAGCAGTGCGCTGGCCGGCGGCAAGCTGAGCAGTGACGATTGGCGCTTACTGGCCGATTACTCATGGGATTCGGATCAGGCCCAGCTCGTCCCCGAAGATCAGCTTGCTGCCACGCTTAAAACCTTGGCCCAAGCCGTGCCCGCCTCTGAAAGCTACGCGTCCACCCATTTACAACTTAAAGCCATTTCCATTGCAGCTGGGGACAATAAAGCAAACGGCTCAGCAGAAGAGCTGGCGCTAGTGCATAAAGTGCTGGCCGATAAGCAGCAAACACGCGATAACTTTGATGTGATCGTGAATAGCGCCACCGATATAGTTAGTTATTTAAGTAAAGCGCAAACCAGTGAGCGCAGCAAGTTGAGCGATGCCTGGAATAAGGCCTTGCAACAACTAGCGCTGGATAAAACACTTTCGGCCAATGATCGCTTAAGCGCACTTACCAGCCAGGTGGCACTGGCCAAGCTGGATGCGGCCAAAGACAGCAAGCTGGCAGCCCCCATTATCAAAGAAGTGCTTGAACGCGTGGCGGAGGCAGACAAAAGCACCACCAATGGTTTCGAACGCCAGTCGGTGATCAGCACTGCGGCTTATACACTCAGCGAGGCAGGCTTGCTGGATGAATCGGATGTATTACTCAAAGCCGAGCTAAAACGCTCGCATGCGCCTTACTACTTTATGCTCTCCCTCGGGGCCAACGCTAAAAAACGCGGCGATAAAACTGCGGCCTTAGGCTGGTACGAAGAAGCGTATAAAAAATCGGTAGGCCCAGCCACCCGCGTGCAATGGGGCAGCAGCTATGTGTCCGCACTGGTTGATCTGGCTCCACAAAACGAGGAGCGTATCGAGCAAACGGCCCAAGGCATTCTGAAAGAAGTCGCGGTAACACCTAACGCTTTTTATGAGCGCAGCCGCCGCTCCTTAGAAAAAATCATCAGCAAACTTGCTACGTGGAATAAAGACAAACAGCACGATGCAGCAGTTGGCCGCGTATTGGCTCAGCTTGATGGCATCTGCAGCAAGCTGCCCGCAAGCGATCCACAACGCGCCACTTGCCAAGACTTGCTTAAGCCTAAGGCTTAAAAAAAGGCGGGCACGATGAGTGCCCGCTATGCGCCTACCCCAAACTTAGCAACCTATATCAATCGCATCTGCTTAATCTACTAGCAGCCTGATGGGCTTAAGCGATCGTTGTGAGGGGAAGTCCGGTTTGAGGCAGATTTCACGGATTTTTGAGGCGAATAGCTGGCTATTTAACGAAAAAAATCCGTGAAATATGGCCAAATCCAGCTTTCCCACAGTAGATCAGTCTTAAGCCCGACAGGCTGCTAGACATGGAGAGGCTATGAGTAAAAGCTGGAAGGTAGAGGATTATGGGCGACGGCTGATGCGGGTGGTGAATACTATCTGGCAAGATCCAACAGCAGCGTATTCGATTGAGCAACTAGCGGGCATTGCGCATTTTTCGCCATTTCACTTTCACCGTATTTACCGTGAAATGATGGGAGAAACGGTCAACGCTACCCAGCTGCGTATGCGCTTGCTGTATGCATCGCGGCAATTAGCCCAAACGAATGAAACTCCCTTAATCCGTATTGCCCAGCGTGCGGGATATCAGAGCAGTGCGGCGTTTGTGCGCTCTTTTGCTGCCGCGCACGGCATGCCACCGGGGGCTTACCGTCGGCAAAGACTCAACCACATCCATTCTCAAATTAATCAGGAGCTTGGTATGTATAACGTTGAATTTCGTAAACTAGATGCGCCGATTCACTTAGCCGCCAGCCGTCATCATGGCTCGTATCTGAAGATTGGTGAGGCCTTTGCCCGTTTGCAATTATCCAAAACAGCGCTTCCCGTCGATCCAATGAAAGTGCGCTGGTTTGCCCAATATCATGATGATCCGCAAAGTGTGGCCGAGGCAGATTTACGCTCGGATGCCTGCGTAGAGATCAAAGCCGATGGGGATTTGCCTAGCGAGCTTGCCCGGGCGCAAATTCCTGCGGGGCGCTATGGGGTGATTGAACATCGCGGCCCATATAGCGAGCTGCAACAGGCTTATCACTGGTTATTTGGGGTATGGCTGCCACAAAGCGGCGAGCAACCCGCCAATATTCCGGTGATAGAGCAATACCTGAATCTGCCGCACAATACTCCGCCTAAAGATTTGCGCACCGAAATTTGGGTGGCGCTTGCTACTTGATTAGATTCAATCATTGCCCACATAAAAAAGCAGGCCCAAACGGCCTGCTTTTTTTATTTATACTACAAATTAAAGCTTGTAATCAAAACCAATAAATCCATACCGGCCAGATGTGGTACCGCTATGCCCTCCACCATCAACAGAGTATGGCGAAACTTTATCAAACAGATTATTCACACCCAATACAAAAGATGTGTTTTTATTGAGCTGATAACCCGCAGATAAATTAAATACGGTGTATGAGGGCAAATAGCCATCCGGGTTACTGCTGTTTTCTGGCAGATCAGCAGCATCATGCACACGGGCAAATGTTTTAGCCGTTAAAGTGGCATCGTATTCTGCATATTGATAGCCCAGCGAAATCCGGTTCGACCAATCTGGTGTGTCATACCCACCCGTTCGCTCAATGGGCGCTTCGCCTTCCAGATCAGAGCTCTTATAGCTCAGCGTATAGCTAAACTGATCCCGAAAAATAAACTTGCCCCAGCCATTGGTTTTATAGGCGTAATTGAAATCAATATCGACGCCAGAGGTATCAATCTGGCCAATATTGGCCAAAGGCAAATCGACCACTTCGATTTTTCCTTTTGCTAAAGCCGGGTAATTTTTTACTTCGTCCGGATCCAGTGCCAAACGTTTAATCAATTTAGCCATAGCAGGATTGCCATCTTCGTGATCAATCACATACTGCGGATTCAAACGAGCAATTGCATCATTTTGCTTGATGTTGTACCAATCAATACTGAGCGATAAGTCTTTTAGCGGCTGAAATACAAAACCCAGCGTTAAGTTATTAGACGTTTCCGGTTTTAACTCCGGATTACTGCGGCTATTTAAATCAACCCTGCCTATGCATTCACCGCTTGGAACGCCCATTGGCTTGCAACGTGCCCAGTCATTATAAAAGTAATAACTCGGGGTAGGTGACATGCTTAATTGCTGCAGGCTTGGCGCTCTGAATGTGCTGGTGGCCGATCCGCGTAATAGCAAGGATTCAACAGGCCGATAAGAAACGGCCACTTTAGGCGATGTAGCGCCACCTACATCATCATAATGGTCGTAACGCAATGCAGCTTGTACTTCCAGATTTTTTAATACCGGAATATTTAATTCACCATAAATCGATTTAACCCAGCGGCTACTTGCCACGGTGCTGTCTTCTTCCGCCTTTTCTTTTAAAATATTCACCCCGGCAGCAAAGCCAACATCGCCAGCCGCTAATTGAAATAGCGAAGCATTAGAAACCCGCGCATCGCCAATTAATAAAGAAGCTGTGCCTTCACGATAGCGTGATGTAATTAAAGCTTTGGCTAAGGCTTCCGGATTGTTTGCAATAAATGGATCGTATCCACCCTTTTTAAATGCAGCCGTAATTTTGGCTGGATCGGCGCGGTCTCTCGCTTGGCTGCTTTTATTGCTACTGTAGGTCAAAGCGGTTTCAGCATCCCAGCCTGCAAGCGTACCCTTAGCCCCCAAAACGGCACGCAGCGTATCGCTATCTACATTATTTTGCGCTAAACCTGCTTCATAAATACGCCGGGTAACGGTGATATCTTTGCCATTGGTTTTTACCCCATTAATCACGTCTTTATAGGCCGCATCACCGGCTTTTATCACTGCTTGCGCGGCGGGAATAGAAAGAGGCCAACTTTCAAAAGATTGTCTGTCTTGGCCAATCCCCAGCTCGGCAAATAATAGAGCATCATCACTCAGCTGGTAGTTATAAAGCGCATTGGCATTTAAGCGCTTTATATGTGCGCTGCGATAAAGATTTTCACTAGAGAGGCATTTCTGGTTGCCAAATTGATCAATCACAATTTCGCCATTGCCTTCGCAACCGGGCAATAGTGTTGTTGTTCCTCCTTTGATTTTATAAGCACCACCATGTAAACCCGTAAAGCGATTATCTGCCCCACCTAAACCACGTTTATCTAGGCTTTTAGTTGCATCATGCTGATTATCAAAAGTAGGTTTTTTATCCGTCACATCCAGCGTGATTAATAAATTTTGATTATCTTCATTTAAATTACCAAAGCCAGCGGCAATGCCCAGCACTAAATCCTGGCCATCGCCTACAAAGTTTTGCCCATATTTACCTGTTACCGAAACGCCCTGAAAATTGCGCTTAGTTTTAAAGTTAATCACCCCTGCTACCGCATCAGAGCCATAAATAGCCGCTGCACCATCGTAAAGCACTTCAATTTGCTCGATTGCAGAGAGCGGAATATTGTTAAGGCTAACCGGGCTGGTATCAACATCGGCAAAACCATTTGGTGCTAAGCGGCGGCCATTGAGTAAAATCAGCGTATTTTTAGCCCCCATATTGCGCAGGCCCACGTTGCTAGAACCCGGTGCAAACCGGCCACCATCCGTAGCAAACTCTAATGACGCCTTTGGAAGCAAGTTATCAAGCGCTTCAACCACAGTTGTGGCACCTGACTTTTCAATTTCATCACGCTTAATCACCGTTACCAAAGAAGGGCCTTCTTTATTGATCCGCTTAATATTAGAGCCCACCACCTCAACCCGCTCCACCTTACTTGCTATTGGTAGATCTTCGGCATAGGCAGCAGCAGTGATTTGAGCGATCACAATCGCCAGTAATTTTGGTCTAAAGCGCATTACATCCCCCTGAGCAGATAAAAAGCGGATACCTTTTTATTCTTTAAAGTTATTAAAAGTATTTTTTATATACCTAACAACCAATTTAGCACAGGAAGCAACGGCAATGACAAAGGAATAATAAAAACACCCGACAACAAATCTAAGCCTATGATTTATATAAAAAATAAACAATAAAAAACATTTGCAGCGCTACAACAACCATTTATTGCATATAAACAGACCGATAAATAATAAAAACCCTAGCTTCATCTTAATAAAGCCAGAGTTTTTATATATGCTTATTACTTAAAACAATGAAACAAAACTAAAGAGATGATTTAAAAGATCGTTCAATCACTTTATTAGCCGTAAAATTTTAAGCAAGCGCACTGAATTAGGAAGGATCCACCCATACCACGCAATTTTTCCCCTGATGCTTGGCTTGGTAAGTCCCCTCATCGGCTCGTTTCACCAAACTTTTAGCATCATCACCCACGATAAACTGGCTTACTCCAATACTCACCGTGCAATGGAGTATTTGCTCCGGGGCTGGGCGCTGAATTTGATCGGCAAAGCGCTGGCGTAAACGTTGCGCCACATTGACTGCATCTTCGCTGCGTGTTTCTGGCAAAACCACAATAAACTCTTCCCCACCATAACGATAAGCGCTATCCATTTCTCTTAAGCAGCCCCTAATCACCATAGCAAGCGATTGCAATACTTTATCGCCTTCTAAATGACCGTATTGATCGTTTACTTTTTTAAAATTATCAATATCCATCAAAAGCAAAGATAAAGGCCGCCCGTAACGCCGTGCCCGTTCCAGCTCTTTTTCAACACTCTCATAAAAATGCCGGCTATTAAATAGGCCAGTCATGCCATCGGTCATGCTTAAATCCCGATAACGTGCTTCACTGGCTTTTAAGGCCTCCTCGGCTAAACGCCGCTCGTTCATATCTTGTAATGTTTCAATCGCGCCCACCACGCAGCCATCCATATCGCGCAACGGTGCAGCAGTAAAGAACACCCATTTTCCTTCTGGGCCAAATTGAGAAAAGAAATCTTCAGCTTCAAAAACCCCCTCAATCAAACGCGAAGGCCTGAATTTGCCGTGATAAAACTGATCCACATCCTCAGCCATTGCCCCATTCATAATTAAATCGGCCATCACGGGGCGCTCGCTGGGATAAAACGCCCGCCACTGCTCTTTACTACCAATCACCTCCTTGGCAGCAAGCCCAGTTAGGGCTTCACAAGCGCGATTCCAGTGCGTTACCGTATGATTTCGGTCGATCACAAACGTAGCGACCGAGCTGCCATCCACAATCTGCGCCAAAAAAGCCTGGCTGGCTTGCAACGCCGCTTCAACTTCATGCCTTTGGCTCACATCTTGCAAAGTTTCCATCGCGCCTACCACTTTGCCGCAATCATCCCGAATGGGCGTTGCCGTAAAATAAATCCAACGACCATGCTCACCAAAATGGGCAAAATAATCCTCTGCCTCAAATACTCCCCGCACATTGCTGGAAAGTTGCACCTTGCCGGGGTAAAACAAACCCACACTTTTTTCTAAGGCTTCATCAAGCATCAAATCAGCCAACACTGGCCGTGGCGATGTATAAAAAGCCTGCCACTGATTCGATGTGCCAATCATTTCAAAGGCTTTTTTGCCAGTAAACGTTTCGCACGCCAAATTCCAATGCGTCACCACATGATTGCAATCAATTACAAAAGAGGCGACAGGGCTACCTTCAACAATCTGACTTAAGCTTAAACGATGCTCCATCATATTAAGCTCGGCACGGGTACGTGCAAGTTGCTCCCGGCTTTCATTAATTGCCCGCAGCAAAACAATCGGCAGCAGCGCCAAAAAACCACCTGCGGCATCTTTAATCAAAAAATGCTCGTTATTTAACTGCACGGCGTGCTTTACCCACCCCTCACGTCCTGCTGGTACCAAAATCACAATGGGAAAGTTTTGGCTAAGCTGCATCAGCTGCTTGGTGTATTTAAGATGGCTTTCAGCCAGATCAATCACGAGAACATCAATGGCGTGATGTTGAGCACTCAAGATCTGATCCAGCTGCATTAAATCCCGGCACTCTTGGATGGTGCAGGGTAAATCACTAGCTGCCATGCCTTGCAGCAACGATGCACTATCAGCCTCTTGCCCTAGCAATAATAAAACGCTTAAATGCGATGCAGATTCACCATACAAAAACATAAACGCCCCAATACACGTTATAAACTTCGTGAAAGAGAAATCCATCAACTGCTAATACTTCATCAGTAAAGGTGCTTTTAAGATGTATTACAAGCAAAAACAATATGCGCTTATTAACTAATACAATATAAAAAACACATGACATAACTTATCCGTGTAAGCCATATCATTTTCAATTTTATTTGTAAGACTAAAGACATTGCAGAGTATTAATCAATATAATTTAAATTCACATAAAAAACGGCCACTGATCAACATATATATTGTTAATCAGCGGCCGTTTTAGCAGATCAGTGTTGCTTTATTTCAAATCAAACTTCACTCGTGACTTGCTATCTTCACTGCTGCTTATCCTGGGTTTCACTAAAAAAATACGCGCTTCATCTACACCAGCAACCAACAGTGCTGATTTAACCAGCAAAGCTCGCCGTAAGCCCAGAGCATATAAATCATCATTTTTTACTTCTGTATGCTCAAAGATCAGTTTTTCCATTTCTGCTACAGTCAGTGCTTTATCCATACCAATTAAATTGGTCGGCTTAGTAAATTTTTCACTCTTATATAATTTCTCCAACAAGCTTGGGTATTCATCCTGGCTAATCATCAGCTCATGCTCATCCTGGCTTAAGCTATCTGCCACACTTGCCATTTTTAATAAGCGAATTTTTCTTTGTAAGCTCTTTTTCTTTAAACCTTGACCATCCACAGATAGACTTAATACGCTTTGCACATCCAGCTTTAATGCAGGACGATCTGCAAGTATTTCAGCCAGCTGCTGAATGCTCTTTATTGCCTTATCATCTATTTTTTCGCTGCCAGCAATAAAATCAACATGCGACAATACAGCCCCTTCATGGCCCAATGAGCTTGCCAGGGCATCAAAAGGAGAGGTCACCACTTTTTCTAAAACATTGCCAATTACCTGCCAGATAATACCCGACACGCTAAATTGGGGGTCATCTAATGAACCTTCAATTGGTAAATTAAGCTTAACTTGGCCTCGCCTGTCAGTTAACAAAGCCAGTGCTAATTTAACGGGTAATGTTGTGGCGTCTTTGCCCTCTATTCTTTCTTCACTTAAATTAAGCTGATCTAAAAATATATTATTACTTGCAATTAATTTACCACCTTCAATCCTATAAGCAATATCCATCGACATCTTACCCTTCTCAATCCCATAGCCTGCATACTTCGTAGAGTAGGTCGAAGCCGAAGTTAAATCATAGTTTTTAACTCCGCCCTTTAAATCAAGGAATATTTTCTTTGATAAGGGATTCAGCTCACCACTAACTTTAACCGGGGCAGTTTTATCTACAAACCCCTGTAAATCAAGCTGGGCGCGCGCATTTTCCGCACTAGACAAGCCCGCAATAGTCCCTGTCATCTTCGTTAAATTGGCAGTGAAATTAGGCTTAATAAAAAAATCGCTGTAACGGATATCACCGTTATTCAGTATAATTTTTTTAATCTGAACAGGCGGCAAGCCTTGCTCCGCCACGGGCACCGCCGTTACAGCACTTGCCGTATTGGCATTCGCCACAGAAACCTGCTTGCCATCTTGCACCAGAATATCTTGTAAATTAAGTCTGCCCGTTGGCGATAAAATCAAACGAGAAAAGAACTTATCTAATGCTACTTCAGCAATATCAACACGCAGTGGTAATAAAGCAGCATCAACGCCTTTAAAATCTAAACGATTCCATTTTAAAAAAGCAGTAGATGTCTGCTTATCAATCGCATAGAAATGATCCACGCTAAAAGCACCACGATAGCGGCCATTTAAATCAGGCTTGCTTACAACTTGCAAATTTCCTTTTGCATTTAAAAAACCTCTGGCAAGAGAAATATTTAAATACTTAGTAAAATATGGCTGTAAAAATGCGGCATTCACTTTGCGTAAATCTAGCGCAATTTGTGCCGAAAAAGGCATCGGCACAATATCCCCACTGATATCAATCAAGCCGCTATCGGCCCAGTGCGCACTCAATTTTAACTTACCTTTACTTCCTGCTGCGGTATCTAACTGATCAAAAACTAAAGAAATATCTCTTATCGGAATAGAAGGCGCTTTGGCAAGGCGTTTATCTGATAAATCAAGCTGCCACTCACTCATATCCACTTTCGCGACTTGCACACGCCACTGCCCGGAAGCAGGCACAGCTTCACGACGGGGAATCAGCGCCGAAAAATTAAACTGCCCATTAGCCAGCCATTGCACACCAAGTTGGCCACCTTGGCTTTCAATGGCTGCCACGGTAATTAATTGCTGTTTTGAATCTAGCTCAAGCGCTTTAATGGCAAACTGCTCTGCCTTTAATAAGGATTTTTTCTCTTTAGGTAAATGCAAAGAAAACTGTTGTAATTTTATATCTGTATCTTTTAAAGAGTAGGCAAGTGGCTCACTAGAAAAATGAATCGTGCTTGATAAATCAAGCTGACCACTATCAACAATTCCGTTAAAATAAGGAGAGATAAATGGCATATACTGTTTTAGCTCTAAAGCCGTCAGACTTACTTTGCCATCTAAAACAAAAGGCTGAGGCGATACTTTTAAATCAGCTGAAAACACCTCCCCTTCTGCTGTTCTTGCTGAGAATAAAACAGGAATCGCTTTATTTTTTTGATTAGAATAAACGGCTACGTCTGCTTTAATATCATTAAACTGCAAATTTTCATATGCAACACGGCTATTAACAATTTTAATATTTTTAATATCAATAATATTCTTATTTTTAGAGTGATCATCCACTGCAACAGGTTGTTGTTTAAAAGCTTGTAGCCAATTTAATTCACCACGATCATTTTTACTTATAGTGGTATCAAGGCCATCTACTTTGATATCGCTCAAACGATAAATTTGCGCAAGAGGCTCTAAATTTTTCAATGATACTGAAAGCTGATTTACTTTCAAAAATGGCTTATCTTTCAGCTCTACATTAAACTGTTCTAATTGCAAAGGGCCACTAATCTGTAGTCTTGTGCTATCTTTTTCAAGATGAAATTGTAAACTGAGCTGTCCTGACAAATAAGCAGATAATAACTTTAATTCATTAGGTAGTTTTATATACTGTGTATATTGCGATATATTTAATTTTTGCAAGTTAAAAGTTAATCGTGTATCTAAGCTATTGGAAAACGGTTTACTTTCACCATCAATTTTAAACACTGTTCCATTTAATTTACCAGAAACACTGGGCTGAATGTAATCATTTACTCTGTGAGCCAAGGTAGAAACAAAAGGCAACGCCAGCTCTAAATTTGTTAATTTTTGCTGAGTATGCAGCACTTGGTCATTAAAAATAATGGTGCCATTTATTATTCTAATATTATTAAGTGAAAAACGAGCAGTTTCTTTATTATTGTTATTTGCAAATAACTCAATTAAATCTGAAAAATTATACTTTGATTCATCTAATCTGATAACGTCTATTTGCGGCTGAGTCAGTGTAATCTCTTTGATAATAGGTGCCATTTTCCATAAAGAAGCCCACTCAATATCAAGGACCAGCGATTGAAACCGTGCAAATGGCACAGACTCCTTGCTGATACTTACACCATGCAAGGTAGCCTTAAGAATAAATGGATTAAACGTGACTTCTTCAATACTCACGGTGCGATGCAAGGTTTTAGAAAGCGCAGCTTCCAACCTCGGCTCAGCCCATCGGGGGAAGAGCATGCCTCCCACCAATCCAAGCAGCGACAGAAACAAGCCAAAGAACAGCAGCCAGCGTTTAAATTTCAGGCCGATTTTGCGTTCCATAAATTAAATACTCAGTTTTTCAGTAGGAAGTAAGCATTTTAGGCCGAGTCACCACGAGCTGCCTATTGAGGTGTGAGCTTAATCCACAATAAATGGAATAATCCCAAAATACAAAACCGAGCATACAAGCCAAACTCATTTAAGCTGCCTCACACAAAATGCCGTAAGCATATTTTTTGTGAGCTGACACACGGAAGTTTGGCTAAAACGATGTTGAGCAAAAGCATTCTGTTTGCGCTTTACTCGCTCCGCTTTTCAGGTGATATCAATGTCAGGCAAAATAATCCGCAAAAAACAAGGTAAAAAGCTTAGAATTAACGAGTATTTAAACCGGCAGCAAACCTAATACTGGATTCCTAAAGTGGCTTTTTCATTTATTCGTAAAAAACTCACCCCTGATACACCCGCTCATATTCCCTTAGTTGAAGCGAATGAAAAACCCACGGCTGCTCAACAAGAACCTGACTTTGATCTTGCGCAGCTTAATATTGAGGTGGTAGATAATAAGTCGCAACTTACCCCCGCTCAAGAAGAGGCCGCAATGCTGCATAGCAGTGGCCAAAGTAAAGCAGCCATGGCTTTTCTACTTACAGAAATTAAGCAAATTACCGGATTGCGCCAAACAGAAACATGGTTAATGTTATTTGAATTATTACAACAACATAATAATAAACCCCTATTTGACGAAATAGGCTTAATGTTTGTTTTAGAATTTGAAAAAACGCCGCCTATTTGGCATGACGCAATGCCAAAAATAAGCAGTGAGCATTCAAACTACTATGCTTTTCCCGCTATTTTGAATAGCCAAAATATCGATCAAGAAATTAAAGCATGCCAGACTGCTTCGCAGGGTTGCAATAAATTGCGTATGGATTTAGCGAAGATATCGCAGATCGACACCATTGCCGCTGCAGAATTACTGACTACCTGGCAGAGCTTTAGCAAGCAAGATATCCAGTTACAACTTTTAGGCAATACTGAAGTAGAAACTTTGCTTAGAAAACGAATTCAAACTGGCCGCGCTATTCCTGCCGAAGCACCGCTCTGGCTATTATTAATTGAATTGCAGCAGATGCAGGGGCTGCAAGACGAGTTTGAAAACTTAGCGGTTGACTATGCAATTACCTTTGAGGTGTCTCCACCTTCCTGGATAGAGACCAGCGCTGCCGTCTATGCCCCTGTAGAAGAAGCTAGTTTTATACCGCACAGCGCAACTGATCGTTTATTGATCGAAGGCGATCTGCTCAATAACAAACCAGAGCAATTGGCCATCATCCGGGATTTTGTACGCCAGCATACATTTCCTGTGCTCGATTTTACAGCAGTGACACGGGTTGATTTTGATTCAGCAGGACAGCTACTCGGTTTATGCATGGAATACCCGCAGCAAATTACCCTTTGCAATGTAAACGCCTTGGTTCTCGCCTTACTTCGCATTATGGGGATGACCGAGCTGCTGATTTTGTCCCAGTCATCGCAAAAATAAACCCTTGTATTTTGCCGCCCCAGCCGCCACCTCTGCCTTATATAAATTGGAAGGATGCTAAAGATGGAACAATTTGACGGCACAACGATCGTTTCTGTTCGCCGGGGTGATCTGGTCGCGGTAGGTGGCGATGGCCAAGTGACCTTAGGCAATGTTGTTATCAAGGGTACAGCACGCAAAGTGCGTAAGCTCTATAACGATAAAGTCATCGTTGGTTTTGCCGGAGGCACTGCGGATGCTTTTACCCTGTTCGAGCGCTTTGAAACCAAGCTGGAAAAACACCAAGGCCACCTGACCCGTGCAGCCGTAGAGTTGGCTAAAGATTGGCGCACCGATCGTATGTTGCGCCGCTTAGAAGCCATGCTGATTGTGGCCGATAAAACCGCCACGCTGATTATTACAGGCAATGGTGATGTATTAGAGCCAGAGCATGGCATTGCTGCGATTGGCTCAGGTGGCGCATTTGCGCAATCTGCCGCCCGTGCCCTGCTGGAAAACACCGATTTAGCCCCCGAAGTGGTGGTTAAAAAAGCATTAGAAATCGCCGGAGATATTTGCATCTATACCAATCAAAACCATACGATTGAAACAATGTAAACGGCATCGTCTGCCTTATTCAAACCTAGGCTGGTAAAAAAACCGCGCCCAATTCAGCCAATGAATTGGGCGTTTTGCATATTTATCTTCAGCCAGCTGAAATTCAACCCCGATCTGGCATACTTTTTCTCTGAAAAATAGCAAGCGGCCCCTTTAGCCTTTTACTTATTTTATCTAGGCATCTATAAAGGAATGTGATTATTAGGTGAATATACAATCATGGCTAAACACTTTTCGATTGGTGAGCTACGCCTTATTTTGATAGAGCCCTCTACGGCACAAAATAAACTGATTACCGCAAAGCTGAGGCTGCTTGGCATTATTGATATCCTTTCTTTTGAGCAAGGCTCGCAGGCACTCGCCTCCTTAAAAGTAGATAATAGCCCCAATTTAATCCTCAGCGCCCTCTACCTAAAAGACATGACTGGCATTGAGCTACTTACCCAGCTGCGCAATAATCCCGATACCCAAGATATTGCTTTTGTGCTGATTTCCAGCGAAACCCAGCCCAAAGTTTTAGAGCCATTACGCCAGCTTGGCACATGCGCCATTATTCCTAAGCCATTTACTTCAGAAAACCTAGATCACGCCCTCTGCGTTTCGCTGGATTATCTGTCTGAAGATTTAACGCTGGATCAAGACGATTTAGATTTGGATATGCTGAGAGTATTGCTAGTTGATGATTCTAAAGCTGCGCGTAATTACATGCGTAAAGTGCTTGAAAACCTAGGCGTGCGTAATATTAAAGAAGCTGCAAATGGCCATGAGGGCGTACAGCTTTTAGAAGAATGCGTTTTTGATCTTTTAATCACCGATTACAATATGCCGGAAATGGATGGCAAAGAATTAATTGAATTTGTACGTAACAACAGCTGGCAAAGCAATATCCCCATTTTAATGGTTTCATCCGAAAGCGATGGTGGCCGGCTTGCTGCGGTTACTCAAGCGGGTGTTTCCGGCATTTGCGATAAGCCTTTCGAGCCCTCAGTCGTGCGTGGCTTGCTGGAAAAGATCCTGCGTGAACATCAGCCTTAGCCAACATCTCACTCCAAACCGCTATAAGCACCATATTGCCGTGTAATCATTAGGATTGGGCCACTCCTAGCACCGCTTTTTCAACTATTTAAGTGTCCTTTACGCCATATACAGCCAAGCAGGTGGAGCTTAATCCTGCTTGCCGCTAGAATGTCGCCATGTTGCATACACTTACACTTCTGCGTCAGCTTAATGCTGATGAATTTACCTCAGGCGAAGCCATTGCCAAGCTGCTGGGTATTTCCAGATCCGCTGTTTCTGGTGCGCTTCATCGCAGCAGCGATTATGGCATCGAGCTGGAGCGCCGCCACGGCGTTGGTTATAAGCTTGCTCAGCCTGTGGAATGGCTGGATCAAGCCATCATCAAGCAACACCTTAAGCCCAATACGCCTTTTTGCCTGCAATTAGTCGATGAAATTGACTCGACCAACCGCGCCCTGAGGCAAGAATGTGCCGAGCCCGGAACAGTACTTGCAGCCGAATGGCAAACCGCCGGAAAAGGCCGCTTAGGGCGGCAGTGGATAGGCAGCTTGGGCGGCAGTCTTTTATTTTCTGTGGTCTGGCGTTTTAGCGGCGGAATGACTCGCCTGGCGGGCTTAAGCCTTGCCCTCGGGATTGCGCTTACACGCGCACTCGAAAAAAAAGGCTACCAAGGCACCGGGCTAAAATGGCCTAACGACGTGCTTTGCCCCAAAGGAAAGCTGGCTGGTATTTTAATTGAGCTATCTGGCGATGCCTTAGGGCCTGCGGATGCTGTGATTGGCATCGGCTTAAATCTGCGCCTCTCTCCCGAGGAGCGCATCCACGCCGATCATGCAGCAGACTTAAGCGATTGCTCAGGCCCTCCGCCAGAGCGCAATGCACTGCTTGCTGCCATCTTAAATGAGCTAGCCGATATTCTGCCCCGCTTTGATCAAGATGGCTTTGCACCGCTGCGCACCGAATGGGAAGCGCGGCATCTTTGGCAGGGCGAACAAGCTAAGCTCATCTCCGCCGATGGCAAAGAAAGCCGTGGACGTATCATTGGCGTGGCCGAGGATGGCGCATTAAGGCTGGCAGGAGAAGATGGCTTAAAAGTGGCTTATGCGGGCGATGTTAGCTTACGCAAGGTGAATGCAAAATGAAAATACTCTTAATTGATCTGGGCAATACACGGATTAAATGGGCCTATCGTGAAGGTGAAACCTTATCTACGGAAGGCTTTATCCTCAACACAGATTTTAATCAGCTACTGCAGCAGCTAAGCGCCCTGCCCCAGCCAGAAGTCATCCACGGCTGCACAGTAGGTGCGCCAGATCTGGCCAGCCAACTTGATGCTTTTTGCCAGGCGCAATGGCAACGCACTATTCAATGGCTGCAAGTCAGCCGTGCAGCACTGGGTATTCAGAATGGCTATCGCTATTTAGAGCAGCAGGGACCGGATCGTTGGGCGGCCGTTTTAGGTGCGCGCAGCTTATTTCCTGATAAAGCACTACTGATCGCTAGCGCAGGCACGGCGCTGACCGTTGATGCGCTGACCGAAGATAATGAATTTTTAGGTGGAATGATTTTGCCGGGGTTACGCCTGATGAAATCAGCACTGGCACAGCAAACAGAGCGCTTAACGTTCAGCGATGGCGCTTTTCATGATTTTCCACGCTGCACCACCGATGCGATTCAAACCGGCTGCTTAAGCGCTTTAGCAGGCAGCATTATGGCCATGCATGCCCGGCTGGCCTTGCGCGGGGACACGCCGCTTTGTATTTTATCCGGCGGAGACGCCGCAGCCATTGCGCCGCTTTTAAGCGCTTACCACCCCATCATTGCCGAGCAGCTGGTGCTGCACGGTCTTGCCGCCCTTGCCCGGAATAACGCTTCATGAAATGGTTTTGTGCTCTATTGCTTGCTGCTAATTTGCTCCTTTGGAGCTATACCCCTGCGCCTTCCGCAGCCCCTCGTGTAAACAGCGAAATTAATGCAGATAAAGTAAAGCTAATCGCCAGCCTGCCTGTACAGATCGTCAATCGACCTATGCCGGTCATGGCCAGTGAAGTAGAAGCCGCCCCGCCAACACCAAGCCCCACACCAAAGCCAACTCCGACACCAACGCCCGCCCCCAAAGTTGAGCTGGCAACCGCATGTATGCGCTGGAGCGGCATAGGCCAAGAGCAAACGGATTCCATGCGGGCGCGCCTTAAAACACTAGGCATTAGCAATACAGAAGCGGGCGTCAGCGGCAAAGTATGGGTTTATGTTCCACCACAAACGGATATTGAGCTAGCCAAGAAAAAAGCACAGCAACTAAGCGATCAAGGTGTGCAGGATTACTATGTGATCAATAATGGCGGCCGCTGGCAAAACGCCATTTCCCTCGGCATATTCAGTAGCCGCGAAGGCGCAGAGCGACGCTTAAACGAACTAAAAAATCAGGGCGTAAAATCAGCCGTAGTGAGAGAGCGTGATGATAGTCCCTCTCATATGACTTTTACACTGCGCAAAGTATCAGCAGATCAGCAGCAAAAACTGGAAAAAATAAATGCCCAGCTTAAAGGGGCACAGCTTCAAGTAACTAGCTGCTCTTAGCTATCGCTCAATTTTGATTTATGCAAACTCACTAGCGGCAAAGACCAGTGAACCTCAATCAAATTACTTTAGCAGCGCTCAATATCAGCGAATCCATACGCTTTTATCAGAAAATGGGATTTACGCTGATCGTAGAATCAGGGCACTACGCAAGGTTTGAGTGCCCGCAAGGAGAAGCGACTTTTTCAATTCATCAAGCCGAACAAGCTGCAACAAACAGTGGCAGCGTTATTTATTTTGAACATCAGGATCTTGATAGCAAGGTTTGCCAATTACAAAAACTCGGCCTTGTTTTTTTCCAGGAGCCTAGAGACGAGCCTTGGCTATGGCGAGAAGCAAGATTGCATGATCCAAGTGGAAATACAATTTGCCTGTATTGGGCTGGGGAAAATAGAAAAAACCCACCTTGGCGAGTCAAAGCTTAGCCTTAAGCAAGTGATGTTACGCAGCGAAACCCAAGTCTTGAACCACGGGCTCACAGGGAACACGGCGTTTCACGGAGAAAAACAAGGTTTGAATTAAGTTGTTTTATAAGATTTTAAGTATTTTAAAACTCATCAGTTAAGTAGCAACCTAAGTCGCTACTTAAGGAAAGCTATACAAGCGCCAGCGCAGCTCGGTTTCTTGTGCGGGGCTTAATTTAGACTCTGATTGCAGCATGCCTTGCCCTCCTGAAACAGCAGGGCGAGACAACATCGTGGCGGGCAAGGTTTGCACATGGGGCTGAGGCCGTGCCACGACCATGGGGTTTGCCGATGACCCTTTACCATGCGTGGGTGCTGCATGCGTTACTTTTGCATGACTAGCACCCGGCTTACGCACATACCGGCTGGAGCTATAACTGGAGGCTTCAACACTCGTTATCATCAGCATTAAACTCGCCACCATTGCAATACGCAGGGTGTTCATCGTGATTCCTTCATACTAAAACGCACGTAATCGCCCACTTCAGGACGGATACTGCCGCTTTCTAAAATAGCAATAGCAAACAAAGGCTGCACCTGGGTAATCGTCACCGCACTCAGCAGCGCTTCAGGCGTACCTAGCGACATGCTGCTATCGCCATTCACAGCGGGCACCAGCTGATTAGAGCCACTGACCCGAAACAACTGCAGTTTATCGCCTTTGGTAATTCTTGCCGTACTCCCTGCATCAATAAAAATGCGATCTTTATCCACCCGGCTGATTCTTGCGGCAAATGCCTGACAAGCCAAAGCCTGATCAACGCCTGCCGCCATCTGCTCTAACTGCTGCTCAACCATTTTGCCAAAATCAGTTTCATAAAAACGGCGGGAGCCAAAGATATAATCCCGCCCCTGTATCACATCGCCTGTTGCCGAATCAGCAAAACGCTGCTGCTTTAACAACGCACCACTGGCGCCGTCAAACACATACACATCCGCCTCAAAACGCCGTGAAGACGGCTTGATTTTCAATCCCAGCTCGGCCACAGCAGGCATCCAGCCATTAAGCTTGAGCATAGGAATGCTAGCGCTTATTTTTCGCTCACCGCTGCGAATATCGCTGCCCCAGGCCAGACCATACTCCTCGCCATAAGCGCCAATATCCCGAATTACCCCGCCCACCACAAACTGCGTACCGTAGCGACGGGCTAATTCACGGACTCGCTCTGGCTGCAAAACTGGATCATAAAAACCGGGTTGTAAATTAAACGCTGCCTCATTCACCGTGCGTTGTGGCAGATAATGATCTGATGCCGATAACATCCGGCTTAGCTCTTGCTGCAAACCATCCTGGAAATGTGAGAGATCATTGGCGTCCGCTGGATTTTGCAGCTGGAAATGCGCCAGCAATAATTTTTTGCGATAAGCAAAATCAGATTGCGGACATTCACGAACAGGTGCTGGTTTGGCTAAAACACCCTGTGCAGCAGCTGCAACAGGCGTTGCAAGCGTAGCGGCCGGAGCAGAGGCCGCCATTTTCTCAGCAGGAACAGGATCTAGCTTAGGATCTGTTTCTATCATCACATGATAAAAACTTCCCTCCCGCCATTCACGTAATAATTTATACCGATCTAAAATCTGAACAGGAAACACACGCTGCAGCTCGCTTACACGGCCATTTTCAACCGAGCTGCTTGCTTCAACTTTGGCCCCGTTCCATAAAGAAGCCTGCATCAACGCATCTTGAATGGCTTCTTGTCTGGCCATAGGAATACCGCCCACGCCAATCGCAGACAAGCCTTCAATCTCTGCTGCATAGCAATTAAACGCCAGCAACAAAAGCGCACAGGCTTTGATCAATTAACGACCCCGCATAGCAAAGAAATTGTGATTAGACGATTCATTAGCCAGCTTAGACATATCCAGCTCTAGCACTGTCTCGTAAGCGCCTTCGGGCAAGGCATTCATCGAAACCACCCGCGCACCGCGTAAATACGCATCTACATAAATACGGAAGCTATCATTTTGCACCGATAGAGCCGCCACCGTACTATTACCCGCCAATCTAAAACCTTGCACCGTTTCGGCCAGTGCACGATAAGCATCGAGCTTTGAAGCGCGCATCGACATCAAGCGGCGCTGAGCCCCTGACAAGCCCTCAATCTGCGGTGGTGCACCATAACCAGCGGCAGTCACTACGCCTTCTTCTGCGTAAGAAGTAGCCACGCAAGCTAGTAAAGTCGCAAGCGACACCAGAGTGTGTTTGATCCGCATTTTATACCGCCTTATCTTTAGAGCTGAATTTACTTTAGCATAATGGCCGCCCTGCATAATCTGACGAAAGAGCAGGCCCATCACTGCGTTATCGGCAAGAATCAGGAAAAATAAAGCTATTTTCTGCGAAATA
The DNA here is from genome assembly GCF_000969645.2 of Janthinobacterium sp. B9-8. NCBI lineage: Bacteria > Pseudomonadati > Pseudomonadota > Betaproteobacteria > Burkholderiales > Oxalobacteraceae > Janthinobacterium > Janthinobacterium sp. B9-8. Next base: position 364,281 of record NZ_CP014222.1, on the reverse strand, counting down.
AACCATTAAGCGTAGAAAAAGCGGAAATGTAGGGGGTAGCTTTTGTGTTATCAAATTAATCATGTAGGGCGGGTGAAACCCGCGAACCATGCTGAAAAATACGCGGGTTTCACCCGCCCTACGATGATTCCATGCTTGTCATTGTGCAGCAGTTTAGGGTGTACAACGACGAAGTCGTTGCTACGGCAAGGCGGTGCGCAAGAAAAACGACTTGCACACCCTATAAAAATCAAACCCAATCCTGTTAAGTTGACAGGATTGGGGCGAAGCCCACCTTTAGTATTTCATATGCATAAAGCGGGTTTCACCCAACCGACAAATGATTAAACCTCATTAAATCTTACGGAACACCAAGTCCCAAACACCATGGCCTAGCTTGATACCACGGTTTTCAAACTTTGTGAGCGGGCGGTAATCTGGGCGCTCGGCGTAGGTTTCTGCGGTGTTTTTTAAGCTAGGTTCGTTGGACAAGACTTCCAACATTTGAATGGCGTAGTCTTCCCAATCAGTCGCCAAATGTACATAGCCGCCGCTTTTAATCCGTGAACACAGCTGCTTGACTAGATCAGGCTGAATCAAACGGCGCTTATTATGGCGTTTTTTATGCCAAGGATCAGGGAAGAAAATATGCGCGCCATCGAGGGAATCTGCTGCGAGCATTTTATCCAGCACTTCTACCGCATCGTGTTGCACGATGCGTACATTTTGTAAGCCTTGCTCGCCCAATAATTTAAGCAAGCTGCCTACACCTGGCGTATGCACTTCTACACCAAGGTAATCGGTTTCTGGTTTATTCGTGGCAATCTCAGCGGTTGGGCCGCCCATGCCAAAACCAATTTCCAGAATCTTAGGACCAGATCGGCCAAATGCAGCGGTCAGATCAAGTAACTCAGGCTGATATTTAATGCAAAATTTTTCGCCAAACTCAGCAATTGCCCGCTCCTGGCCTGAGGATAAATGGCCTTGGCGCAGCACAAAGCTGCGAATACGGCGCATATAATTTGGGTGTTCCATTTCTCGATTCCTTGCAAACAAAAACGCCGCATCGCGCGGCGCATATTAAATATTTTAAACACTAATTGTGGGAAACCAAAGATCTGCAGACACAGAGGCCTCAGAGAACACAGAGCGCGGGGAGAAAGGCAGGTGAGTACAAATTTAATACCATTACCCCTGCTTTGTATGCTCTGTGCTCTTCCTATCTTTGTGTCTACAGTCCTTTTTAAAGCACATTCTTACTTCGCTGCAATCAAGCCCGATACCGGTGAGCTTGGGTCTGCGGTGTAGAGTTTTCTTGGGATACGCCCTGCTAAAAATGCATCGCGCCCAGCCATTACCGCCAGCTTCATCGCCCGCGCCATCAGTACCGGATTTTTTGCCCCTGCAATGGCGGTGTTCATTAAAATGCCGTCGCAGCCTAATTCCATCGCAATCGCCGCGTCGGACGCCGTGCCTACGCCGGCATCAACCAGCACCGGCACCTTGGCCGATTCAATAATCAGGCGCAGATTCCATGGGTTTAAAATCCCCATACCCGAGCCAATCAAAGAAGCCAAAGGCATGATGGCGCAGCAGCCGATGTCTTCCAGCTCTTTAGCGACAATCGGGTCATCCGATGTATAAACCATCACATCGAAGCCTTCTTTGACCAGCGTTTCCGCGGCAATCAGCGTTTCGCGCACATTAGGATAAAGCGTATTGGCATCCCCAAGTACTTCGAGTTTTACCAGCTTATGTCCATCGAGTAATTCACGCGCTAAACGTAAGGTACGCACGGCATCGGTGGCGTTATAGCAGCCTGCGGTATTTGGCAAATAAGTAAATTGCGACGGCGGTAAATACTCAAGCAAAGACGGCTGGCTGGCATCCTGACCAATATTTACCCTGCGAATTGCCACGGTAATAATTTCTGCACCAGAGGCATCCACCGCAGCACGCGTTTCTTGAAAATCTTTATATTTACCGGTGCCAACAATCAATCTTGATTGGTAAGCCTTACCCGCAATTTGAAATTGATCCGACATAGACACCTCTTATAAATGAAGACAATACCGAGCTGCACAAGCGCTAACCCGAGCTACAAAATAATAATCAGCCCCCGCCTACTGCCACAACCATTTCTAAAATATCACCTTCACTTAGAAAAGTAGCGCCATGTTGGCTTTTAGGAACGATTTCGCCATTTTGCTCGATAGCAATTCGTTTACCTTTGAGTTCAAGCAAATCAATTAGATCAAGCAGGGAAAGGGGGGCCACAAATTCGCGGGCTTCGCCATTAATTGAGATTTTCATGATGTAGTTCAGTAAATAAAAAGAAATATGGCCCTGCAGTCTTATGAACGCATTCTTTGAATGCGATAGGCCGAAGGCAATTGACGCAGGTTTTTCATCACCTTGGCCAAATGCGTGCGATTGCTTACCTGTAAGGTAAATTGAATCTGCATGTAGCGCTCAGAGAAGCCTTCCGGCTCTTGCGTCGCCACCGCCGTGATATTGGCATCGGCCTCTGCAATTGCCGTAGCAATCGCAGCCAAAGTGCCTCTATCGTTTTGCGCCAGAATACGCACGGGCACATCAAATAGGCGATTTACATCGGCATCCCATTCCACATCAATTAGCTTTTCGCTATCAATGCGGCCATGGGCAATTTGTGGGCAATCGTGGGTATGAATCACCAAACCCTGATCTTTTTTAACGAAACCTAAAATAGGGTCGCCCGGAATAGGGTTACAACATCGCGCACATTGAATCGCCATGCCTTCACTACCGCGCACAGCCACGGCGGCGGCTTTACGCCCACCAACTAATTCTTCTTGCCAATTACCCGCTAATTGCAATAAACGCTTAGCCACAACCATAGCCAGCCGTTTACCGAGGCCTAATTCGGCTTTCACCACTTCGCGGGATTTCTCGCCATTTTCTTTTAAATAGCGCTCCCACACATCGTCGCTCACCTGCTGTAAAGGCTGATTTAAACTGGCAAAACCCTGAGCCAATAAACGATCACCTAATAATACAGATTCTTCAAAGCGCAGGCTTTTTAGGAAATGACGAATATGCGAGCGCGCCTTGCCAGTGGTCACAAACGTCAGCCAAGATGGGTTTGGGCGTGCGTGCACGGCAGAAACGATTTCTACCTGATCGCCATTTTTTAAGCGGGTGCGTAATGGCACTAATTCATGATTAATTTTTGCGGCAATACAGCTATCGCCAATATCCGAATGCACGGCATAGGCAAAATCAACGCAACAGGAACCGGCTGGCATATTAAAAATTTTGCCCTTAGGCGTAAAGACATACACCTGATCGGGGAATAAATCGACTTTAATATGCTCTAAAAACTCAACCGCATCGCCCGATTCGGTTTGCATTTCTAATAAAGATTGCAGCCATTGATGAGTTTTTTTCTGCACATCAGAAAAACCTTCATCGCCGCTTTTATACATCCAGTGGCTGGCCACACCCGCATCGGCAATACGATGCATATCGCCCGAACGAATTTGAATTTCAATCGGCGTGCCATAGGGGCCAAATAGCGTGGTGTGCAGGCTTTGATAGCCATTGGCCTTGGGAATCGCAATATAATCTTTAAACTTGCCAGGAATTGGCTTAAATAATGCGTGCAATGCGCCCAGCGTGAGATAGCTGGTAGGTACGTCTTTTACAATTACTCTAAAGGCATAGATATCGAGCACTTCGGAAAAACTGAGTTGTTTTTCCTGCATTTTACGATAAATGCTATAGAGGTTTTTTTCACGGCCTGTCACGCTGGCTTCAATTTTAGCCGCAGCGAGTTTATCTTTAATTGAATCTAATATCCTACCCACCACTTCGCGGCGATTACCACGGGCAGCTTTTAATGCTTTGGATAAAACACCATAGCGATTAGGGTGCAGATATTTAAATGCCAGATCGTCTAATTCCTGATAAGCGCTATTAAGGCCAATTCGATTAGCAATTGGCGCGTAGATTTCCATTGTTTCGCGAGCAATTCGCTTTTGCTTATCCGCTCGCATCGCATCCATGGTGCGCATATTGTGCAAACGATCAGCCAGCTTAATCAGCATCACGCGTAAATCACGCGCCATCGCCAAGAGCATTTTGCGAAAATTCTCGGCCTGTGCTTCTTCTTTACTTTGAAACTCTAGCTTGTCGATTTTGCTCATGCCATCGACCAGCTCGGCAACTGTTTTACCAAACTTTTCTGTCAACTCAAGTTTAGTAACACCGCTGTCTTCCATCACATCGTGCAGCAAAGCGCCTGCTAGCGCCTGAGCGTCGAGCTTCCATTGGGTAAGAATGGTGGCCACGGCAAGAGGATGGGAAATATAAGGCTCGCCAGAGCGGCGAACTTGGCCTCGGTGCGAGGCATCAGCAAAGCAAAAGGCAGCCGCTAAAAACTGCCGGTCTTCCAGCTTTAAATAAGAGGTATTCAGGGAAAGAAAGCGATTTGCATCGGCGAACACTTCCGGGGCGGTACTCGCCAACTCGGGTAAATCAATATCAGCCAGTAGCATTTCCATAATCGAGCCCACAATAAAACAGGCCCAGCAAGCTGCTGGGCCGGATAAGCTTAAGCTTAAGAACGCTTAATCAAGATGTCGCGGCTAACCAAACCTGCAGCAACTTCACGCAGTGCAAGTACAGTTGGCTTTTCACGGCCATTGTGCTCGATCTGTGGAGTAGAACCGTTGGCAATTTGGCGAGCGCGATAAGCTGCTGCTAAGGTCAAATCAAAACGATTTTCGATGCGGTTAAGGCAGTCGTCTACGGTAACTCGAGCCATGGCGTTGTCCCTGGAAATAATATGGATGATGCGCACAAGGTGCGACTAACCCTCGATTCTAGCAGAAAACAGGGTAGGCCGTCAGCCAATCGACGAATCCATCTTGGTAAAAGTGAAACAGCCCGAACCACTAGCAAAAAAACCGCTGAGTAAACGACCATAAAAACAGCGTAAAAGAGCGAGATTAAGCCGATTTCAGGCCGCTGATTAAAGCTTGATGGCGCGTGCTTTGGCGATGCAGCTTCAGGCGCTCGGCTCTTACCGCGCTCACAATATCACGCACCGCTTCATCAATATGCTCATTCACGATTACATAATCGAACTCTTCAACATGGCTAATTTCTTCTTTAGCCACCGCCATGCGGCGCTCGATCACTTCATCGCTGTCTTTGCCGCGGTTTTTTAAACGCTGCTCTAAAACTTCAACCGAAGGCGGCAAAATAAACAGGCCAATCGCTTCAGGAAACAGACGGCGAACTTGCGCCGCGCCCTGCCAGTCGATTTCTAAAAGAATATCGCGGCCGGTATCGATGGCCGTATTAATCCATGTTTGTGAAGTGCCGTAGTAATTGCCGTAAACCTCAGCGTGCTCCAGAAAATCACCGTTATGGATCATTTGCTCAAACACTTCGCGGCTTACAAAATGATAATCCTTCCCGTCTACTTCACCAGGGCGTGCTGCACGGGTGGTGAAAGACACTGAAAGCTGTACATTTTGGTCTGCGGCAAGAAGCGCTGCGACCAAGGTGGTTTTCCCCGCACCTGAAGGCGCAGTCACCACAAAAAGATTACCTTTTGCCATCGAACAAATCCTGTAATAAAACTACGCGAAGATTAGCATTAGACGCCAGATCAGGCGAGCGCTTGCCGCATATAAATTCACCATCCAAGGCGATGAAGCTGATTCGCCCACATGATTAAAACATAAAGTGCTTAGATCACACGCAATAATATTTCTTAACCAGTAAGAATAAAAATATAAAGCGTAAAATTCAAACCGTTGTTGCCTGACATTAGCGACTCATTTAGCATACGCTCTGCATAAATCGTGCCCAAAAAATATAGTCTTCAACCGCCTATCATGCTGCCTGAGGTTTTGTATGTTGCCTGCATTACTACACCCGACCATCAAGCAACTACATTGGATCGCCTGCCTCTCGCTACTGACTGGCTGCGCGGTAAACATTCCCAAGCCTTCACCGCAGGATTTAGCGCCCGCCTCTACAGAATGGAGCGGCTCCATCCCCAACTCTGCCCAAGTATCAGTACAGAATAGCTGGGCCAGCTGGCAAGATAAAAACCTAAATACTTTACTTGATCACACCTTGGCCAGTCACCCTAGTATGGCGCAGGCCAAGGCCAAAATCACCGAAGCACGTGCAGAAGCAGCAGCCATAGGCGCACATCTCTGGCCCAATGTGAGCGCCACGGCTGGCTATAGCCGCAGTATGAATACGCTGCCCATTGCTGAATCAGCCAAAAACCTGGCCAATGCGGGCCTGGATGCACGCTGGGAAATCGATCTTTGGGGTGGTATCGCGGCGGCCAAGCAGGGTGTGTACGCCAATCTGAGCAACAATGAAAACGCTTACGAGCTAGCCGCTGCCAGCCTTGCCGCAGAAGTCGCCAATACCTTAACCGGCTACCGCGCCTGCAAGGGGCAGGAAGCCCTAGCCAGCCAAGTACTGCAATCACAAACCCTAAGTGCAAAATTAATGCGTAGCAAGCTTGATGTAGGCCTTGCCAGTATTGTGGATGCCGCCAAGAGTGATCACGAGCAAGCAGAAGCCCGCTTTCAGGCCAGCGACATTGCCACCCAATGTGGCGTTACGCTCAAAGCTTTGGTGGCATTAACAGGGATGAAAGAAAACACCCTTAAAACCATGCTCGCACCAGAAGCAGGCTTGATGCCGAACCGCCCTGCGCTTTCGATCAAAAGCATCCCTGCCGAAGTCCTCGCCGATCGACCCGATATAAAAAGCGCTGCTTTTTTACTAGAAACAACCGCAGCAGAAGTCGCCGTGAAAGAAGTCGCCCGCTACCCATCAGCCTCTTTGCTTGGCACGATTTGTGTGGGCTGCCAGCTCAGCGATGGAGTTAATTTAGACAGCCGCAACTGGTCATTTGGTATCAATTTTACGATCCCGATTTTTAATGCGGGGGAACTCAGCGCCAAGCAAGATGCCGCCATGGCCCGCTACCAGCAAGCCATCCATAGCTATCAGCAGCAGGCTCGGCTAGCCGTGCGCGAAATCGAAGAAAACATGCTGCGCCTAGACGACAGTCAGCGCCGCACGCTAGAGCTGGAACGCCAGCTTAGCCTTGCCCGCGTACAGCTCAAAGCCAGCCAGGCGCTTTACAAAGTGGGCAGCGCCAGCCAGCTGCAAACAGCAGAAATAGAGCGCTATGAGCTAGCCGCCCAAAACCGCCTGCTCATCTTGCAAAGAGAACAAAGCGCCAACTGGATTGCACTCTATAAAGCCCTCGGTGGAAAAGCACCGAATATTGAAAAACAAGAGCAAAAAGATCTGTAGACACAAAGAGAACACAAAGCACGCAGATGTCGTAGGGTGTGCAAATGTTTTTCTTGCGCACCGCCTCTTGGTGCGTAACGACTTTGTCGTTGCGCACCCTACGAAATAACGACTCGAGCTATGACATCAAGAATCGTAGAACGTACTCGAAACGCAGCGTGCAATGCAAAGCACCGTTCAGCTAAGCGCTTACGCTAAACACCAAATACATCAGCATGCCCCCAATCAATTGGAGCTGTACCCATGCGTATCCTTAAGCAACATCCCAAGCTGACTGCGATCTGCGCCTGCCTTTTGCTCTGCGGCGTGATCGTGTTGGTGGCCACACCCAAAAGCGTTGCCAAGGCCACTGAAGCGGCAAGACCCGCGATGACGGTCACGGTAATTTCGCCAGCCAAGCAAACATGGCCAGTGGTGATCAACGCCAATGGCAATATCGAAGCGTGGCAGGAGTCCTTGATTGGTGCGGAAATTGGCGGCTATGCACTGGCCGAGGTGCAAGCGCAAATCGGCGATGTGGTGAAACGCGGCCAGGTATTGGCACAATTTTCCAGCGACACGCTCAAGATTGAGTTGGCCCAGCAGCAAGCCGCATTGGCAGAATCAGAAGCAGCATGGAACGAGGCCTCAGACAATGCCGAGCGCATTCGCAAGCTCGATAGCAATGGCGCGCTCAGCGGCCAGCAAATCAAACAATCTGTTTTACAAGAACAAGCCGCTGCTGCGCGCCTGCAAGCCGCCAAAGCCCGCCTTGCCGCGCAGCAATTACGCATTAAGCAAAGCCAAGTGATTGCCCCCGATAATGGGGTAATTTCAGCCCGTAGCGCCACCGTGGGCGCGGTTGTACAGCCGGGGCAAGAGCTGTTTAGATTAGTCCGGCAAAGCCGTCTAGAATGGCGCGCCGAAGTCAGCGCCCTTGATGCCGCGCGAATCAAAAGCGGCCAGCAAGTCAGCGTCACCCTGCCCAATGGCCAATCGGTAAATGGCAAAGTACGCAAAGCCGCTCCCACCGTCGACGCCCGCACACGCAATTTGCTGGTATATGTGGATTTGCAAAACACCTCGCTCGAAACCGCCAAGCCCGGCATGTTTGCCAAAGGCGCATTACAAACCGGCCAAGGCGATGTGCTCACCCTACCGGGCAATAGCATCGTCATGCGTGATGGCTTTGCCTATGTGTTTGTGCTGGGCACGGGCAATAAAGTCAAAATGCAGCGCGTCACATTAGGCAGGCAAGATACCCAGAACGTAGCCGTAAACGGCATCGGCCAGGATGCCAAAATCATCGCCAGCGGCGCAGGATTTTTAGCCGATGGCGATGTGGTGAAAGTGGTGGCTGCTAAATAAGAAAACGTAGGGCGGATGAAACCCGCCGGACTTTGCCATGGAATGATAGGAAAACGGCGGGTTTCACCCGCCCTACAAAGCCCTTAAGGATAAGTAATGAATTTTTCTGCTTGGTCGATCAGAAACCCCATCCCGGCCATTATGTTATTTGTCTTGCTGTCTCTGGCCGGTGTGCTGTCTTTCCAGAGTATGAAGGTGCAAGACTTCCCTGATATTGAGCTGCCGATGGTGACGGTAACGGCCATTCAGCCTGGGGCTGCACCAGCCCAGCTGGAAAGCGAAGTCGCCAGAAAGCTTGAAAACTCAGTATCCGCCTTGCAGGGGGTGAAGCACGTTTACAGCAAGATTCAAGACGGTAGCGTGATGCTGACGGTTGAATTTGTGCTGGAAAAACCCGTCAACGAAGCGGTAGACGATGTACGCAATGCCATCAGCGGCGTGCGGGGTGATCTGCCTAGCGATCTGAAAGACCCCGTGATTGGCAAGGTGGAATTCTCGGGTGTGCCATTTTTAGTCTTTACTGTGGCATCCAATACCTTAGGGGAAGAAGCTCTTTCCTGGCTGGTGGATAATAAAATCAGCAAGGAAGTTCGCGCAGTTTCTGGCGTAGGTAAGTTTGCCCGTGTGGGCGGGATTAGCCGAGAAGTACGCGTAGAAATCGACCCAGCACGCCTCGCCGCCTTAGGGGTGAGCGCTGCCGATGTTTCCCGTAGCCTCGCGCAAACCCAGCGTGATTCATCGGGGGGGCGCAGTGATTTAATCGGTAGCGAGCAAGCCATTCGCACCATCTCTACCGTACAAAGTGCAGGCGAGCTAGGCCAGATGACGCTGCCACTGAACGATGGTCGCAGCATTCGCCTTGATCAAGTGGCCACCATTACCGACACCACAGCCGAGCGCCGCTCGATTGCCCTCTTGGATGGCAAGCCGGTGGTGGGCTTTGAAATCAGCCGTTCGCGCGGCGCAAGTGAAATCGAAGTTGCCGCAGGCATCCACACTGCGCTGGAAAAAATCAAGGCGGCCAACGCGGGGCTCACCATCACCGCAGCCTATGACATGGCCGAGCCCGTGCAAGAATCTTTTGATGGATCGATGACCCTGCTATGGGAAGGTGCCCTGCTCGCGGTGCTGGTGGTGTGGTGGTTTTTACGCGATTGGCGCGCCACCTTAGTTTCTGCCGCCGCCTTGCCGCTGTCTATCTTGCCGGCATTTATTGGCATGGCTTATTTAGGATTCAGCTTAAATACTGTCACGCTGCTTTCCTTGGCCCTTGTGGTAGGGATTTTGGTCGATGACGCGATTGTAGAAATTGAAAACATCGTCCGCCATTTACGCATGGGCAAATCGCCTTATCAGGCTGCGATGGAAGCCGCGGATGAGATTGGCCTTGCAGTCGTTGCTACCACCTTTGCCCTGATTGCCGTGTTTTTGCCTACCGCGTTTATGGCCGGGATTCCAGGTAAATTCTTTAAGCAATTTGGCTGGACAGCGGCGCTGGCCGTGATGGCTTCCCTGATTGTGGCCCGTTTACTCACGCCGATGATGGCGGCTTATATTCTAAAACCCATCACGCATGAACATAAAGAAGGCCGCATTATGCTGGCCTACTTAAAACTGGCGCACTGGTGTCTGGAGCATCGCAAGCTCACCGCCTTGTTCTCGCTGCTGTTTTTTATTGGCTCGCTGATGCTGGTGCCGCTGCTGCCTACCGGCTTTATTCCGCCAGATGACCGCTCGCAAACGCTGGTCAAAATTGAATTGCCGCCCGGTACTACGCTGGAAGAAACCAGCAGCGTGGCGGAACGTGCTCGCCTCTTGCTAGCTAGCGAAAAATCAGTGACGCGCGTCTATACCGCCATTGGCGGCGGGGGTGCGGGAGCAGATCCGATGGCAGCAGGCGGCGTCACCGAGGTGAACAAGGCCAACCTCACCCTTACCTTAAGCGAGCGCACGGCCCGTGATAAGAAAATAGAAATCGAATCACGTTTACGTGACTTACTCAAAGATATTCCAGGTGTGCGTGTGAGCGTAGGCCTTGGCGGATCAGGGGAAAAATTCCAGCTCATTTTAAGAGGGGACGACCCGGCCACCTTGGTCGCTACGGCGCAGAATGTGGAACGCGATATGCGCACCTTGCAAGGCGTGGGAGCCGTTACCTCAAGCGCAAGTCTGGTGCGGCCCGAAGTCACCATCCGCCCCGATCTGGCCCGCGCGGCCGATTTAGGCGTCAGCATTGCCAGTATCTCGGACACAACCCGTATCTCTACCGTCGGCGATTTTGATACCTCCGTCGCCAAGCTGAATCTGCCCGAGCGGCAAATCCCCATCGTGGTACGCCTGCCCGACAGCACGCGCAAAGATTTGGAGCAAATCAAGCAACTTAAAGTGCTTGGTAAAAATGGCGACGTAATGCTTGGCGAAGTGGCCAGCGTAGCGTTATCTTCAGGCCCTAGCCAGATTGATCGCTACGACAGAGCCAGAAATGTGATTTTTGATATCGAGCTCAATGGCCGCTCGCTTGGCGAAGTCAGTGCTGAAGTCGATCAATTACCTAGCCTGCTGCAATTGCCTAAGGGCGTGGAGCGCGCTGCCTTTGGTGATGCAGAAGAGATGAAAAAACTCTTTGCCAGCTTTGGTATCGCCATGCTGACCGGCGTGTTGTGCATTTACATGGTGCTGGTGCTGCTGTTTAAAGACTTTATGCAGCCCGTCACCATTCTGGCCGCCTTACCTTTATCCATTGGTGGTGCATTTTTGGCACTGCTCATTGCCCAAAGCTCATTCTCTATGCCTACGCTAATCGGCCTGATTATGCTCATGGGCATCGCCACCAAAAACTCCATTTTGCTGGTCGAATACGCCATTGTTGCCCGTCGGGATGGCATGAGCCGCTTTGACGCGCTAATGGACGCCGGCCTAAAACGCGCCCGCCCCATCGTGATGACCACCATCGCCATGGGCGCAGGCATGTTGCCCATTGCACTGGGTATCGGCATCGACCCCAGCTTTAGATCACCGATGGCGATTGCCGTGATCGGCGGGCTGATCACCTCCACCCTGCTCAGTCTTTTAGTCGTGCCGGTGGTGTTTACCTTTGTGGATGATTTTGTGCAGTGGCTTAGCAAGCATAGGAAGGGCAAGGTAGGAGCGAGCTCGGCAGAAAGCTAAGTCCTGCCTTGTTAAGGAGCTAAACCTTGAACCACAGAGTAAAACGAGGACACAGAGGTCACAGAGAAAACCATTAAATCTATCATTTCCTGGGTGAAACTCTGTGCTCTCTGTGTTCTCTGTGGTCCGAGATTTTGCCCACTTAGCGTCAGCCGTAACTCTAGCAAATCACAGGCGCAAACTCATGCCATCCATCGTCATCATTTACCACTCAGCAAGCGGCACCACTGCTCAATTGGCCGAAGCCATTTTTGCCGGTGCTCAGGAGCTAGCCACGCCATCGATTTACCGCATCAGCGGGGCAGAAATCATTGCTGGGCGTTTTATTGACGAAGCGATCTGGGCGCAGCTCGACCAAGCAGATGCGATTATCTTTGGCAGCCCAACCTATATGGGTGGGCCTTCGGCGCAATTTAAAGCGTTTGCGGATGCATCGGGGGAGCGTTGGAGCCAGCGCACTTGGGCAAATAAAATCGCCGCCGGCTTTACCATTGGCAGTAATTTAAACGGTGATCAGTTTAATACCCTGCTCTCTTTTAGCGTACTCGCCGCCCAGCACGGCATGCTCTGGTGTGGCTTAGATATTCCAGGCGGCTATGATGAGCAAGGCCGTAATCGACTGGGCACGCAGCTAGGCGTAGCGGCACAAAGCAGCGACGGGCAAGTTAACTCCATCGATTTAATAACGGCACATTATTTGGGCAAGCGTGTCGCACAAATTGCTCTGAAAATGAGCAACACATCAATCACCAAGGACACCCCATGAAATACATCGCCCTGCGCGTTCGCACCGCCATGCTGGTTCATGGCTATACGGCTGAGAATCAAGAAATCGTCGAAGAATTCCATGACGAGCCATTCTTCGAAAAACTAATCGCCATCGAGCGAATTCAATCTGTTACCGAAAAATATCTGCTGGTCAGCTCATCGCATGGCCGGGTGATGTATTGGGAATATGAAGGCGATCTGGATTCGATTGCGCAAAGGCTGAATGCGGCGGGATTGCTCATTGCCTGATCGTACTCACTTCCCCTTCCCCCTCATTCAAACACCGCGCTTAGCCCTAAGAGAGCTTGTTGCAGACGATGCAGCCGCGATCTTTGCCATTCATGGTGATGCAGAAGCCATGCGCTGGTTTGGCTGTGATGTCATGCCCAATCTAGCAGCAGCAAGCCAGTTGATCGATATTTTTACCCACTGGCGCACCATGCCCAACCCCGGCACGCGCTGGGGAATTGAATATCAGGGGCAAATCGTTGGCAGTTGCGGACTATTTAAATGGGATAAAAATGGCAAACATTGCCATATCGGCTACGAGCTAGCGCAGGGCCATTGGGGGCAAGGTTTAATGCGCGAAGCTTTGCTGGCGATCATTGCTTGGGGCTTTGAGCATATGGTGCTTAATCGCATTCAGGCTCAGGTGCATCCGCAAAATATCGCGTCGATTAAATCTCTAGAATCGCTTGGTTTTGTGCAAGAAGGCTGCTTTAAGGAAGCAGGATTCTGGCATGGGCAGCATCACGATTTATTGCAATATGCGCTACTGAAAAGAGATTGGTAAGCATGAGAGCGCTTAGCACCACCAATCTGATTTTAGAACCGCAAACGGCCGGCCATGCCGATGTAATGTTTGCCACTCATAGTGATACAGATGCCATGCACAAAGAAATTGAATATCAGAAGCCGCTTACCGGTCGTTGCGGGCTATTTAATTGGCATAAAAAAGGCAAGCATTTCCCAAAGCAAGTGGGTGGCTGCTTTATTGCCGGGACACTGGTGCATACCGATCAGGGGCTGAAACCCATTGAAAAAATCCGGATTGGCGATCGCGTGTTATCGCAGCCGGAAGGTGGCGGTGAGCGGGTCTGCAAACAAGTTGTCAATACTTTCACTTACGACGACAAAGAAATCTGGGTCGTTAAATATACGCTGGCGGCAGAAGATCATTTGAAACGCGATCAGCCGATCCACCATTTGTATGCCACGGCGAACCACCCATTCTGGGTGGATGGCGAAGGATGGACTGCGGCGGAAGAATTGAGTGCAGATCAGCAATTGCAGTTGGCTGATGGGGGTGTCGCCATCGTGCAGCAAGTGTGGCCGGTTTGGCGCACACCAGTGGCAGGTATGGGCTGGGTGCGAACTGATATTCTGGGCATGCCAGACAACGAGAGTGAAGCGCATATTGTCACTTTCGACGCAGGCAGTGATCTCTGGGCATATCCATATCGTTGTGAGCGTGACGTTGCTGTACCCTATTCCTACCCTGGAGATTTTGATTGCAAGGTTTTTGACCATAAAGCAATGCTGTCCATTATTTATGACGAAGGGGATCGCGCATTTAAATCTCGCGTTTACAATCTGGAAGTAGAAGATTGCCACACCTATTATGTTGGTCAGCAAGGCGTTTGGGTTAGCAATTGAATGACTAAGGACTAGAGAGATTGCATGCGGGGCAGTACGTCAAAATTTCCGATGAAACAAATTGCAATATGCCCTGTTAAAAAAGGTATTTCCAAAAATATCGCTCGAAATAAATCCCTAACAACTGATCAACGCAAAACCGTCATCCACTAGTGTTTTTATCGGGGGTCCAGCAGCGTAACTGGATTCCCGCCAAAGGCACACGGAAATGACGATGTTTTGTAGCAGAAAATCAATATGAACCAAGTCCAAAGCGTGCGAACACTCAATACGTCGGATCTTATTTTAGAGCCACAAACTGCCGACCATGCGGCTGCGATGTTTGTAGTACTGAGTGATCCGGCCATTTATGAATTTGAAAACGCGCCACCCATTTCTGCAGATTGGCTGCACGCCCGCTTTAGCAGGCTAGAAGCCAGAGCTTGCCCCTATGAATCGGAGCAATGGTTTAATTGGGTTATCAGGCGATCGGCGTCCCAGCAACTAGCCGGCTATGTACAAGCCACCATCACCGATCAGCACGCCCTGATTGCTTATGAATTATCCAGTCAGCATTGGGGCAAGGGCATTGCGCGGGAAGCGGTCAGCTGTGTATTGCAAGAATTAGCCCAGTACTACAACATCACTCAATATTTTGCTGTTTTAAAACAAAGCAATTTTCGCTCTAAAAAGCTACTAGATAGGCTGGGCTTTGTGCAGGCATCTGCGACTGAATTACTGATGCTAAACTCCGAAGCCGATGAAAACGCCATGTCTCGCAAGACTTATGAAAGCGGCCCGGATGGGGCTGATCCACACCACACTTCTGGCCATTCTTCCAAAGGCGCAGGACGCCCAAAGTAATAGCCTTGGGCACGCTGGCAGCCCAGCTCATGCAGCCTTCGCGCCTGCTCTAGTGTTTCTACCCCTTCAGCCACCAGAGGCACATCAAAACCACCAGCCAGACGAATAATGGCTGAAACAATGGCTTCGCTCTTATGATTATCTAAAAAACGGCTCACAAATGATTGATCGATCTTTAAACAA
The DNA here is from genome assembly GCF_000969645.2 of Janthinobacterium sp. B9-8. NCBI lineage: Bacteria > Pseudomonadati > Pseudomonadota > Betaproteobacteria > Burkholderiales > Oxalobacteraceae > Janthinobacterium > Janthinobacterium sp. B9-8. Next base: position 348,996 of record NZ_CP014222.1, on the reverse strand, counting down.
TCAAAAGCAAACTGATGCAAATAAGACATCGATGAATAGCCCGTACCAAAATCATCAATCGCAATGGATACGCCGAGTAATCTAATCCGGCTAATTAATGTAGCAATCACATTGCTGTCTTCAATCAGAATAGATTCAGTAATTTCTAAAGTCAGATTATGCGGAGATAAAGAAAACTCCTGCAAAATGGCTTCCAGCTTTTGATAAAAATCAGACTGAATCAACTGCCGCACCGAGACATTCACATGCACATCAAAATCACTTGCCCAGCCATTTTTTAAGCGCTCGGCAATTTGGCGGCATGATTCGCGCAGCACCCAATGCCCTATCGGTAAAATCAGGCCGGATTCTTCTGCCAAAGGGATAAACACGCCGGGGGCAACCAAGCCACGCTGGCCGCTTTGCCAGCGCACCAGTGCTTCTGCACCAATCACCTTACTATCGCTTAACCTAACAACCGGCTGAAAATATACTCTAAATTCATTTTTCTCTATGGCGGCATTCAGCTCGGCGATTAAATGAATTTTCTGAGTTGATTGCTCGGCCATACTGCCCTGAAATACCTCATAAGAAATCGGGCCCTTATCTTTTGCTTTACTTAAAGCCATACTGGCATTTCTTAAATTATCAATTAACTCAATATGATTAAAGCTTGCACAGACCACACCCAGACTGCCCGTAATTAAAACTTCATCATATTGCAAATGAAAAGACTGAGAAAAACTATCCAGATATTTATTAATCAGATCATCCAGACAAACCACATTAAAATCGACAGGCACACAAATTACAAATTCAGTTTCTGCTACTCTGGCAAATAAAGCTTGCTGCGGCAAATGCTGTTTTAAGTTGTTTACAATCGCACACAGTAGTTCCTCTCCCTGCTCATAACCAATACTATCGTGAATACTGCGATAATTATCCAAGCCAATTAAGAACAAAGCATCCCAGCACATCTCGGGTGATTTTTTAACAATCTCCAGCATTTCTTCCAGCAAACCCTCTCTGCTGAGTAAGCCGGTAATATGATCATGCCGGATACGATAATTCAATTGCTCAAACGAGCATGACAATGCATTAGACATTTCATCAAAAGCATTAGCCAGTAATTTAGTTTCTTTTAGCTGTAAACCACCGGCAATTGCAGGTTGCCACTCCTGTTTTGCCAGTAATTTAGCAGTTTCAGCAGCCAGCAAAATGGGCTTTGTGATACTAGCAATGATTTTCCACGCCACTAAAGCGGCAAATAAACCGATACTCAGCACAATTAACAGCGTAACCAGCATATCTTTTTTTAAGGTACCTAATAAATCACGCTCTGGAATCAGGATAACAACACGCCAATTTAGTCCATTATTATCCGCTACAGGAGAAACACGGCCATATATTTTTTCACCCTTCAGATCAAATTCAAAATCTTCAATGTTCTTTTCAAACAACAGCGTTGCACTTTTTTTAATCATGTCATTCGCACTATCTACAGGCTTTAATAATTTTGCACTTTCCTGAGTTGGCAATACTAATAAAGGAGCGCGTGGCAATCGTGCTTCAATGCTAGAGTGAGAAATTAATTCATTATTATCTCCCACTATATAAATAGCGCCATTACCCAGATTTGGGCTTGCTCTTAGATAGCCATCAAAATTATCCAGCTTGATATCACTGGCCACTACGCCAATAAAATTCATTGCACGATCATAAAGCGGACTACTAAAAGAAACCGTAATACCTTGCACTGCATCATAATCTTGATAAGCAGCCGTCCACGCTGGTTTTTTACTTTTAGCGACAGGTGCATACCAAGGCCTGGGTCTTGGATCATAATGAGAAAATTGATTTAAGATGGGATCAGAAGATTGCAAACCTTTATAAAAATTTAAATAAGAATTAGTTCGCTTATCTTTAAGCAGCAAAGAAAACTGGTTTGTTAAAATTTCCCGGCTAATCGCAATATATTCACCGTGCACAGAGCCAAAAGAAATCAAACTCAGTTGTTTTTGATCAGGAAAAACCTCAGCTAGAATATGGGCAAAGGGCACTTCAAACTGCGATAAATCCTTATCTAAAGGGGAGTATTGCTCGCTCATCAACACGGCCACCATCCGGTTAGCAAGTGCTGGCGCACGCAGAAAAACATTTAAATCGCTACGCACCGCAGCCACTTCAGCAGAAATGACTTTACGGCTTAAATCTTTAAGTATTTTGGATTGATTGCGCATTTGCAAAGTGATAATCGCACCCAGCGTTAGCACCAGCATAATGATAAAAGTGGCAGTAACTGCAAACTGAAGCGACACGCGCCCGCGCGATCTCAATTTTTCTAATTCCAAAACATGCCTCAACTTTTTAAGAATTTCACTGCGCAACTAAAAAAACAATCAAACCAAGATAAAAAGGAGGAGGTACTCTAAAACGAGCAGGCCTTAAGCCTTCTGGCACAGCGTGCAGTTGATCATTCCATGCGCTTTAAATAGCTTACAAAAAGCAGGCTATAGCTTCAGTTGGCCTTATATTGAGCAGTGTTTGATCCGGCTAATAAACAGATTTAAATCGCTTTTCTATCTGATTAAGCAGGGTATATTACTAAATTCTAATGTGCATGACTACCAGCGATACAAAATCAGCCACTTATGCATGGCTATTACATTACTCTGCATTGTTATCTAACACTAAATCGTAGCCCTAAAATTTATCTTATACAACTTAGCCCTTCTTATTATGCACATAAAAATGTCGTAATAGAGTTGCGGCTCTAGTACGACATTTTTAAACAATCATCACTTTATTTTAAAAAACAAAACGAAACACACAGATCAATTTCTATTTACTACCGCAATCCCTAATGGCAAAAAATCTATTCCATAAACTGAGAAAACAGATATTTTTGAAAAATAAAATCCAAGTTACAAGCCAGCACAAGGATCGGTTCTTTTTATCGCATCAATCAGCTGTTCCTGATCAAATGCCCCCTGCTTACTGCCTTCAACAAAGCCCATTGATAAGGAATTGGGCAACCAGACCGGCACGCCCATATCGCGGCGCACATGGCCATTGCCAGCCAGCAGCACCACGCCCCGTGCCTGATAAGGCTTCATCACCTTGGCCATCACCGCATCCCGGGCGATTTGGGCCAGCGCCATGCCATCGAGTAAGTTTTCCGGCAGCTTATTGCAATGCCCCACGCGCACTTCTTCACGCTGGGCGGCGAGCAAACCAGCCGGCAAGGGCTGAGTAAGACCCAGCTCTTCTGCATTGGCGAGCGCAGCAAGGCCAGATTTCACGACTTTGGATGCGTCTTGACGCGATAAATTGGCTGCAACAATAGGTAAATCATAACGCATGGCCAGCTCGATTACGGGCCTGTAAAGTGGCCAATCCCAACGCTTACCACCCATTTTCTGGATTAAATAGTCAGGATTATTCGGCTGCTCCAAACGCGCCTGATCTAAATCTGCCTGGCGCTCAACATCAAACTGCTCCATAGCAATCGCCGGGCGCCAGCCTGCTTTCACGGCTTTTTCTAAAGCCTGAAAGCGGGCCTGATGTCCCAAGGCATTATCGTGCACTTCGCCCATAAGAACATAAGATTTACCCGCAAAAGGCGCATTGACCGGGCTATTGGCACAGGCACTTAAAACTAGCGCAGCACAGAGGGCGGGGAGGATTTTTTTATACATAGAGCCTTAGCAAATGAATGAGTGATGATAAAACAGCGAATTTCAATGTAGGGTGGCATGTATTTATGCCCACGCGACTGTACTTAAACAGATATCAGGCAGGATCTACCGGCCCCAGAATGGTCCACGCTTTATGAAGGCGTTCATCTTCGGCAAAGATTTCCAGCATGGCGCTAGCAACGTCTGCTCTTGGCAGATAATTGCCCGCATCGTCGCGACCTGCCAGCACCCGATATTGGCCAGTGGCGGGCTGATGGCTTAAGCCAGCTGGCCTTGCAATCATCCAAGCTAAAGTGCTTTGCTCTAAGCGCTGCTCGGCCTGATTTTTAGCTTTAATCGCCTCGCCCAACATGCGCTGGGCCCCTTCCGCTAAAGAATCCCATTGATCGCCACAGCCTAAGGAGGTGCCAAGTAAAAACCGTGTTTGGGGCGCAGCCTCTTCTAAGGCCTCGATCACATTTAAATTGCCTAGGGCATCAATCCGCTGCCCTGCTGCATTTTTACCGCCCAAAACACTGATCACCCGTTTTGCACCCGCCTGTTTGATGGTGGCCATGCAGTCATCCACGCTAAAAGCATCCCCCGTGATCAAAGAAACACCTAGCTCACTTAAAGCGGCAGTGTCGCTCTCGGCTCTCACCATGGCGGCCACCTTCTCGCCGCGCAAAATGCAGGCTTTCGCAAGACAAAGCCCCAGCCCGCGGCTGGCACCAAAAATCAATACATCATGCATCTCTTGTGTGGCCTTTAAAAATAGTAAATAACAATCATTTAAACATTACAGCATTCCCTCAACGGCTTGTAGCCCAAATAATGCGCATCATGCTTTTTAGCCATCGACAGTTGTATCCATCGCAAAAAATCGATGCAGTGCTTCAAGCTGGCTGGCGGAGATTTCACCTTTGCTATCCCTGCCTAAAAACACCTTAAACATCACGCCACCCTCATGATTAGTAAACAGTACAGAAGCCGTGGCGCGGCCCATAAAGGGACGCTCGATCGCGTAAATGGCCCCGCAGTGGCTTACCCTTAAATGCCCATGCAAGCCCGTTGGCCCCGGCAAATTAAAAAACCCGTGGCTTAGCTCACCTGCAGGAATCGGCCCTGTGAATTCCATAATTACATCGCTGCTATGCATAATCACCGTCACATCGCCCCAGCTAGCCATTTCCAGCAATAGCTCGGCCATTTTTTCACCGGCAATACACTGCCACATCGCAGCGGGAAGACATTCAATCACCTCATTCATAGGCAGCGCTGCGGCAGTGGCTAAGCCTTCCAGCACCACACCAGGATTTTTACTAAGACGTTCACGTAAGGATTGAGTGTTGTTCATGTTTTTTTCCACAAAGTTAACTTACAAAGCATTTTTTCCGTGCCTTCGGCACATTACCTTTTGGTGCGGGAGCCCCCGCATGGGCCTTCCTTTCTTGCGTCGCCAAGAAACGAAGCCAAAGAAGGCGACCCCGGCGTCTGCGCCCCGCTACGCGGGGTTCCCTCTCTGCGGATAAACAAGTCGGCATCAATTCAACTCGCTTCGCTCAAACACGAATTGATGAAAGCCCCGCCCCGTTTATTCCTCGATCGGCTTGCCTCAGGGGACCATTAAGCCCTATGCCATGAGCCACGATATGCGACAGACTACTTAATTTGAAAATAGTTAAAACCGATTTAAACCGCTTATTTCAGACTCTGTTTTTCTCCGTGAAACTCCATCTTCTCAGTGCCGTCCGTGGTTCTGGATTTGGGCTTTACAACAGAGCAATCCACCAAAGCCCGCGCCATGCTTGGCCCCCAGAAGCGGGCCAGTGGAGCGATGCTCCACAGTGAATTTTGCAGCGGCGTAATCAAGCCCTGCTGTTGCCAGCTTTGCAGCAGGGGCAGGCAGGCGGTGGGTAAAAGTGATGCGTCGATCTGGCCGATTTCGATACCGCCTTGCAAAGCCGCAACCCAGTGCTGGCTTGGGTCTGCTCGGGAGACTCGGGCGATTGCGGGCGATGCTGCATTTAGATAGCGCTCTAAATCGGATTCAATTGAATAGGCATAGCCCGCATGGCTGCCGCCAGCACCCGAGCCAAAGGCCACACAACTATGGCCTGATTTAATGGCTAAGTTATAGCGGTTACGTTCTCGCCCTAGGCCAGAACCAAAATGACTGTTTGAGAGCTGTTGCCAGCCTGCTGCGGCAAAACGATCTAGCGCCATTTGGTAAAGTCCCAGCTGCGTGGGCAGGCCACTCATAGGCGGGAACACGCCTTTTTCCAGCATGCGTTGGATAGGCAGGCCGGGAAATAGATTAAAGGCATAAACATCGATACCATCCAAACCCAAGCCCAGCGCCACATCCAGATCATTGGCCCAGATGGCTTCATCCTGCCCCGGCAGACCAAACATCAGATCGGCCACCACCACGGCTTCTTGCCCTGCAGCCAGTTCAGCTAAATAAGCGGCAGCATCTTCGCCACTATGCTTACGCCCTAAGTGACGGCGCAGTGGGGTATGGAAAGTTTGCACGCCAATCGAGAAACGATTTGCCCCTGCCTCAAGACAAGCGTCAATTTTGCTGCGATCAAAATGGGATATCCGCCCTTCTACGGTGATTTCGCAATCATCGCTCAGCGGCAAATACTGCTGCAAAGCACGCAGCAAGCGCGCTAAATCTGGGCCGGATAAGGCGGTGGGTGTGCCACCACCTAAATACACTGCGGCAATGGAGCCACCGGCCACACGGCTGGCCGCCGCATGCTGCAAATCTGCGATCACGCGATCCACATAGGGCGTGCCGCGCTCTTCTTTCCATGCATTTTTATAAAAGCCACAGAATACGCAGCGATTAGCGCAAAAAGGGATATGCACATAGGCCAGAGAATTCACAAGCAAAGGTGCTTGATTCATCTCTTGCCATGCCGCAGGCCAAGCTTCGGCCTCCAAAGCCTGCTGCCCCCAAAAAGGCATTAAGGCACGGCGCTGAGAAAAGGCTGAAGCAATAGCCTGGGATTGATTAGCGTCTGACGAAATAGTCTGCAATGGGATTCTCTGTTTTATTAACGAGAATAATTATCATTAACAAAACATACTAAGGCCAGTACCATTCCATGTAAAGATGATCTAAATCAAATTTAAACACACAAATGCCATTCGTATATTTATTCGTGCCATTCATAACCCTAGCAAAACCACTTTCATTTTCTTAATATATTTATTGAAAAAATAGCATTTTATTCCATATAACTTTGTATTTTTAAAGTTCAAAGCAATTTTTTTAATTTAAATAAAACAAGCCATTGTCATTAATCAAAACAAATAAAATGCTTTAATTTTTACTAAACCTTTATTTACATTAAAAAAAATAATAATTAAGTGTCATTTAATTATAAGAATAACGACTTATTTTTTTACAAATATTGAAAGTATTTTCAAAACAGGGCAATAAAGGTAAAAATACATTGATAATGAGAATGACTATTGATACGATAAAAAGAAAACTGCCTCACAAGTTCTAACCGCCCTTGCAGCACCGCACCTCGCCGAATTGGCCGCAGCTAGCAAATCACGGCACTTATCAGGAATTAGTATGCAACGCAGCACTCACGCCATCGCACTCACTCTTTTAGCCACCATTTTGCAAAGTGCATTCGCAGCCAACCATAGCGCCACTTTGCAAAGTGCATTCGCGGCCAATGCCTCTGCCCCCGCCGCTCAGCTTGAGCCTGTGGTAGTGACTGCAACGCGTACCGATAAAAAACTCGACGAATTGCCACCTTCAGTCAGCAGCACCGATCGCTCCGAGCTTGATCGCGGCTTTATCAAGAATTACCGCGATTTAGCCAGCGAAGAGCCAGGCATTAATATCAGCCGCAATGGCCGCTACGGTTTATCCAGCGTGAATGTGCGTGGCCTCGAAGGCAACCGTGTACTAATGCTGGTGGATGGCATTCGTCTGCCTGATGCTTTTGCTTTCGGAGCGTATCAGAACAGTGGCCGCGATCAGGTTGATTTCAGCCAGCTCAGTGCAATTGAAGTAGCGCGCGGCCCTTCATCCACGCTTTACGGCTCGGATGCATTAGGCGGTGTAGTGGGCCTGCGTACCACATCCCCTACTGATTTACTCCGCGGACGCGGTAATTTTGCGGGCCAAGTTAAATCAGATTACGACAGCAGCGATCAGGGCCTGAGTGTACAAGCCGCCGTAGCCGGTGCATTTAATCAAGACACTTTCTGGCTGCTGCAGGCGGCTCAACGCCAAGGCCATGAATTCGAAACCAAGGGCACAGTCGATAGCCAGAATTACCACCGCACCACGGCTAATCCGCAAGACACAAATAAGCGCAGCGTGATGGCAAAAGTAGAGCACTACTTTGAAAACGGCCACAAGCTGGCCATGGCCGCAGAAAACTATCGCAACGAAGTCGATACCACGGTTTACACCGATATCGGGGCACCGATGACGCGATCGATTATCAGCAGCGAGGCTAATGATATTCAGACCCGCAGCCGCGTGTCGCTGGATTACAGCTACACAGCACCGGCGCAAGGCCTGATTGATGCGGCGCAGGCCAAGCTTTATTACCAGACCCAGAATAACGAGCAAACCTCTACTCAACAGCGGCGCAATATAGCCAGCTGGCAGCGCTTATCTATTTACGATCAGGATATGGTGGGCATTTCGGGCTTAATCGAAAAACGCATCGCAGGCCCGATCAGCCAGCATTGGACCATCGGCGGCGAGTGGCTGCAGAACGATTTAGCCGCCCTGCGTACCGGCACCATCACACCCGTGCGCGATGTGCCCAAGACCCAAACCACCCAGTGGGGTATTTACGCCCAGAATGAAATGGGCTGGGATGACGGGCGCATTTTACTGTCCCCATCGCTGCGCTATGACGCCTTTAAGCTGCGCCCTGAGCTCGACGCAGAATTTATCAGCCAGGGTGGTAAAGCGGTGCCGCTAGATGATGCCAAGGTATCGCCTAAGCTGGCCGCTAGCTGGAAAATTGCCGAACAAATCACCCTGTTTGGCCAATACAGCGAAGGCTTTCGCGCCCCAAGCGCGATGGAGCTAAACAGCAGCTATATCTCGCCGAACCAAGGCTACGCCGCCATTGCTAATCCTGATTTGCAGCCCGAAACCAGCCGTGGTGTAGAGCTGGGTGCACGCTTAGGCAACAGCACAGTGGGCGGAAGCTTTACGGCCTTTGATAATCGCTACAAAGATTTTATCGAGCAAGTCGATATCTGCCCTGGCGACCCACTGTGCGTACCAGGCACCGAGATCACCTTCCAAAACCAAAACCAGAGCCGTGTACGCATTTACGGCGCAGAAGCCCGTGCCCACTGGCAAATCAGTAAGGACTGGCGCACATGGAGCAATATGGCCTGGACAGTTGGCCGCAATGAAAGCACCCATGAATCGCTCGATAGCGTTGCGCCATTAAAAGCGGTGCTCGGCCTTGAATACAGCAAAGAGCAATGGGGCGGCAATGCGCTGCTCACCGCAGCCAGCGCCAAAAGCCGCGTATCTCAAGCTAATTACTTTAAAAGCCCCGGCTACGGCACCATTGATTTAGCACTCTGGTGGAGCCCGATCAAGGATCTAAAACTCTCCGGCGGTGTGTTTAATATTGCAGACCAAAAATACTGGAACGACAGCGATGTGCGTTTCCTAGCCGCCAATAACAGCGCACTAGACCGCTACACCCAACCGGGCCGCAATGTACGGATATCGGCGGATTGGCGGTTTTAAAAGCTAGCGTATGTTGCTCAGGAAAACCCAAACCTTGAAACACGGAAACCACGGAGAACACGGAGAACACGGAGTTTCACGGAGAAAAACAGGCTTTGAATTAAGTTGCTCCCAATAAGCTTTTGAGCATTTTCAACTCCTGTAATGATTAATTTATCGCTTCTCGTGGCATGGGGCTTTTTAAAGTCCCCTTGAAGCACGCCGAATCGAGGAACAAGCGGGCGGGGTTTCTTTGATGCCTGTCTGAGCGAAGCGAGTTCCGCAGCCGCCGCTCGATTGTCCGCAGAGAGGGGGTTTGTGCTGCCCGGGGCGGCCTTCTTTTGGTTCTTTTCTTGGCCGTTCAAGAAAAGAACGCCCCCGTGGTGGCTACCGCTCCAAAAATCAACGTGCCGAAGGCACTTAAAAAATCTTTTTGACTTTAGTTAGTGCACATAAGGCGCACTCCACCCAAAGCAATATCAACCAATCAATAAGGACACACCATGCACGCACAATCTACTCAAGAACGCACCGCCGTACTGAAAGCCAACTACGATGCGCTGGCCGCTGCCGAGCCTAAACTGCGCGCCCGTGATCGCGCGGCCCGCTTGCAAGTATCCGAAGCCGAGCTGGTTGCTGCGCAATGCGGCGTGACCGCCATTGCGCTCAATGGCACACCGCAGGAAATTTTTATCCAGCTACAAAATCTTGGCGAAGTGATGGTACTAAGCCGCAATGACTGGTGTGTGCACGAGCGCCATGGCCGCTATGAAGAAATCCATGCAACAGGCCCGGTTGGCATGGTGCTGGGTAAAGATATCGATCTGCGGATGTTTTTTAGCTACTGGAAACACGCTTTTGCCGTGAGTGAAAACGGCCGCCGTAGCGTGCAGTTTTTTGATGGCGCAGGGGAAGCCATCCATAAAGTTTACTTAACTGAAAAAAGCGACGCTGCCGCTTTTGACGCCTTTGTTAGCCTGCTTGCCGCCACTGAAATCCCGGCAATGCATATCGAAGCTTACCCGATCGACTCCACGCGTGGCGATTGCCAGGATAACGCCGCCTTGCGCGAACACTGGCTTAGCCTGACCGACACCCACGGCTTTTTCCCGATGCTGGGCAAACATAAAGTAACCCGCTTGGCCGCATTAAAAGCAGCGGGTGATGATCTGGCACAGCGCGTGGCGATTGATGCCACCGAAATCATGCTGCATCGCGCTGCAGCAGAAAAACTGCCGATCATGTGCTTTGTCAGCAATCGTGGCATGGTGCAGATCCACTCTGGCACCGTTGAAAAACTATTACGCACCGGCCCTTGGTTCAATATTCTTGATCCGATGTTTAATCTGCACCTCAACACCACCGCCATTAGCGAGTGCTGGGTAGTCAACAAACCGACCAGCGACGGCTGGGTTACATCGCTAGAGGTTTACACCGATGGCGGCGAGCTGATTGTGCAATTCTTTGGCGTGAGAAAACCGGGCGTGCCTGAGTTGCCAGAATGGCGCAAGCTGATGTGCGATCTTTGCAGCACCCCACTGGCAGGCTAATTCCATGAAAAAATGGCTTATTGCGTCTGTTTTACTGACGCTACTTAACCCAGCCCTGGCCGCTGCCCCTAAGAAAATCGTCACGCTTGGCGGAGCGCTCACTGAAATCGTTTACGCGCTAGACGCCGAAGCGCGTTTAGTGGCGGTCGATCAATCGAGCGTCTACCCGCCTGCTGCCAATAAATTGCCCAAAGTGGGTTACTACCGCTCGTTTTCGGTAGAAGGCGTGTTATCGCAAAAGCCTGATTTGATCCTAGCATCTGATCAGGCTGGCCCGCCAGAAGCCTTGGCAAGGCTACAACGCACCGGTGTACCTGTGATTGTGCTGCCTAGCGCACCTAATTTGGCGGCGCTAGAAAAACGTATCGCGGGGATTGCCAGCGCTTTGCAGGAAGAGGAAAAAGGCAAGAGCATCATCACCAAGCTTAAACGTGATGTGGTTCAAGTCCCAGCCAGCAATACACGCGCCCTGCTGTTGATTAGTCGTAGCGGCAGCCCTGAAGGCGCAGGTAATGAAACCTCGGCCGATGCCATCTTGAAATTAGCGGGCTTAAACAATGTGTTAGCCAAGCAACACGGCTACAAGCCGCTATCCATGGAAAGCATCGCCGCGCTACAGCCGGATGTGATTGTGCTCTCCAGCATGTCGATGCAAAACCTTGGCGGTATGGAAAAAGTACTTGCCATGCCGGGGCTTGCACAAACACCTGCAGCCAAAAACAAAAAAATTGTGGTGATGGACGACTTACTTCTGCTCGGCTTTGGCCCCCGTCTGCCAGAAGCTTTGCAACAGCTGAAACAAGTATCGAAGTAGGGCCGGTGAAATCCGCCGAACTTTGCCATGCAAAGCCACGAAAACAGCGGGTTGCACCCACCCTACAGCTGCAACATGTTTCGGCCAAGTAGCAATCATAAGCGGATGCAAACCCTGCATCCGCTGCTCTTACTCCCCTTGTATCAGGATTTGTCATGACCGCAATAAGCCAGCCCAGCACAACCTTGCCACAGTTTTCTAACTGGCTGCTGTGGGCCTTAGGCGGCTTGCTTATTTTGCTGATGATGCTTTCAGCCAGCAGTGGCGCAGTTGCCATTCCACTTAGCGAGTTACCTCGATTAATCTTCAGCCCCAGATTTGAAATCGGCACGGAGCAGCAGCTCTGGCAAAGTGTTTTGCTGGATATGCGTTTGCCACGTGTCTTATTTGGCGCACTAGCAGGTGCGGTGTTAGCCCTCACCGGCGCAGCCATGCAGGCTTTATTTAGAAACCCACTGGCCGAACCCGGTCTTTTGGGCATTACCTCGGGCGCATCTTTAGGTGCTGTTGCTGCGATTTTATTAGGCGGGGGCAGCTTAATGGTGCTGGCTCCGGCCGCTTTTACGGGCAGCCTGATTGCCACAGCACTGGCTTATCACTTAGGTAAACATTATCAGGGCATTGCCGGGCTGCTACTGGCGGGGATTGCGATCAATGCCATCTGCTTCAGCCTGATTGGGCTAATGACCTATATGGCTGACGATAATCAACTACGCAGCCTTACATTCTGGAGTATGGGCAGCCTAGCAGGTGGCACATGGTCTTTGCTTAGCGTGCTAAGCCCTGCCCTACTGGTGATTTCGGCCCTGATTCTGCGCCACTGGCGCGCCATGAATGCGCTGCTTTTGGGTGAGCGCGAAGCGCAGCATTTAGGCTTTCCCATGAAGGCCATCCGCCGCAAATTAGTATTGCTCACCGCGCTATTAATTGGCCCGCTGGTGGCGGCAACCGGAGGAATTGGCTTTGTGGGGCTGGTTGTACCGCATTTGATCAGAATGGTACTGGGTGCAGATCACCGACGTTTATTACCTGCCTCGATGCTGGCAGGTGCAATTGCACTCGTCGCCGCCGACTGCGTTGCCCGCCTTGTTGCCCAGCCTGCCGAGCTGCCTATCGGCATTGTCACCAGCCTGATCGGTGGGCCTTTCTTTATTTGGCTATTGATTTCACGAAAATAAACCGAGTGCCTAATTAGGAGCGGCTTCAGCTGCGAAAACCCTTATTCGCAGCTAAAGCCCCCCTAATGCACTGAATACCCTTGTATGGAAAAATAAATGCCCAGCTTATTAAATGCTCAAAATCTTTACTTTAAACGCGCCAAGCAGCTGATTTTGAATGATGTTTCATTGGAGCTGCGTGCCGGTGAAGTAACGGCCATTTTGGGTGCCAATGGCGCAGGCAAATCCACACTGCTCTCGCTGCTGTCTGGCGAGATCAAAGCCGATCAGGGTGAAATCTGCCTCAAAGGGGAAAATATTGCTGAAATGCCAGCGGCGAAGCTCGCCCGCCAGCGTGCCGTGCTGCCACAAAACCCAACTCTGGCTTTCGATCTGGGGGTCGAAGAAGTGATCGCCATGGGCGCTTACCCCTTTGCCGAGCTCTCGCCCCACACGGTGTACAGCTTAAGTTTAAAGGTTTTACAGCTCGCCGATATCAGCCATCTGGCCAAGCGCCGCTACACCCAGCTATCGGGCGGCGAGCAACAGCGCGTGCAATTTGCCCGCGTGCTGCTGCAAATTCTTGCTAACCCAAGCCAGCCGCGTTATTTACTACTGGATGAGCCCACCGCCAGCTTGGACCCTCGCCATCAGCACGATTTACTCGCCGTGGTCAGTCGCTTGGCCCAGACCGAAAATATCGCTGTTGCCGTTGTGCTGCACGATGTAAACCTCGCCGCCCGCTGGTGCAGCCATTTACTGCTGCTCAAAAACGGCAGCACCGTCGCCTACGGCACACCCCAAGAAGTTCTCACCCCGGCCCTCTTAAGCACCGCTTACGGCATAGCATCCACCGTCATCCCGCATCCTAAGCAAAAGGAGCGGTGTTTAGTGTTGTTTGAATAATTGATATTAGTTAGCAAAAACCTACTCTTGAAACACAGAGGGCACAGAGCTTTAGAGTCAATCCTATCAACTTAAGCTTTTGTCTTAAGATGAATTGGCATTTCTTAGGGTGTACAACAACGTAGTCATTACGCACCGAGTGCGGTGCGCAAAAAAACGACTTGCACACCCTAAGCCAAACCAAGCTTTGCCCTGTTTTTTACCTTTAGTCGATAGGATTGGCTTGAACTTTCAATAAAAAAGCCGAATTGCTTCGGCTTTTTTAAAATGAGCATCCCCCCAACTACTTTCCATACATCGGCGAATAATTCACTGGTAGCCACTCATAGCCCTTGCCCGCTGCCCGCAAATGCCCCAGCCCCGGAAAAGAAATATGTGAAGAGCCAATCATATAGCCTTCTTTAGCTGCTTCGGCATAGGCCTTTTTACGCTCTTTAGCCGCAGCCTTACTATCGCTATCAAATTGAATCGTGATACTGGGCTTGGCAAATTGTACGGCGGCAACATGCATTAAATCCCCCCACAGCACCAACGTTTGTCCCTTGCTTTGCACTTTATAAATACTATGGCCCGCTGTATGGCCATTAGTGGCTACAGCTTTAACTCCGGAAATTAAATCGGTATCGCCATTAAACGTTTTCAGCTTACCTGCCTTGATATAGGGATTCACCGAAGCCATTGCGCCCTGGAAATACATTTTGCTATCAGCTGGCGCAGCATCCATATTGGCCTGACTTAACCAAAAATCCACATCACGCTGATCCACCCGTAATACGGCATTCGGAAAAGCCAATTGATCCCCCGCCATTAGCCCGCCCATATGATCGCCATGCAAATGGGTGATATAGACCTCATCAATTTGTTCTGGCGAATAACCCGCAGCTTTTAAGCTCTCGCCAAAATGCCCCAGTGTTGGGCCAAATAAACCTGCCGCGCCCGTATCCACCAAAACCAATTTCTCGCCGGTATTAATTAAATAGGCGTTCACCGAGGTTTCTAATGGGCTAGATAAATAAGACTTTGCTAAAGTCTTTTCAACTTTAGCCTTACTGGTATTTTTTAAAAGATCACTCATAGGCAGCGACACCGTGCCATCTGATAAGGCCGTTATTTCAAAATCACCCAGCATCATTCGATAAAACCCCGGTGCCGAGGTTTTTACCATAGGCGCTGCCGCCCCTGCTTGAAACGTAGTCAAAACCATTGCACCTAACAGCAAACGTTGAAACGAATTCATTGCATTCTCCTGAAGTGATTGGTAAATATAACAGCGCTTAAAAAAAAGGGTGAGACTGGCTCACCCGCTTACATCAACTCAATTAACAATCTGCAGCTAATCTAGCTCTTACCTCGGCAAGACTCACTTCATTCAGAATTTTTCCATTTTCAAATACAGGAATAAATTCGCAATTGTAAACATCGCTCCAGCTAGCCTGATCTTTTAAATAAAACTCACCCTGTTGGTTTTTATATACAGCCACTAAACCTTTAGCAGAGTTTTTTGTACCATCACCAGTTTTAGGTGCTTTGAATATTTCTTTGTCGGTCCCGGAAATTTTTGCAAAAGTTGCTTTTACTGCAAAACCATCGGTATCTCTAGTGACATATTGATAGGTATAGCTGCCAATACCAAATACCACATTGGTTGAAGCAAAGCCTTTGGCTTTTAAGCCTGCACAAATAGCCTCGGCAATTTCAATAGTAATTGAATCACCATAAATTAATCCTACGTGCGGATCAAGCTGCTTATAGCCCTTGCTACTTTCTGTGCCACCAAATACTTCCCACAGACATTCAATTGCACCTTTATATTCCGGGCTACCAAGAGGCGCAGTGGCATCGCCGCAAATCATTTTTACTGGTGATCCAGTATCAGGCCTAAATACCACCTTACCATTTCTAGCCAATATTTTATCTTTTAGCTGCACAGTAAAATCGGTCATCACCTGCCAGAAATCCCAGGAATCAGACACAATACTCACAATCCCAGCTGGATAGATATCTTCGATTAAACGGCGGAATGTTTCTAATTCATTTTCCATTCCACCCGCGCACATCACCGAATGCTCGGTGGCTGCTACGCTACCGCCAACCAATTCCTTGTCGCTATCGGCCAGATAATAATCTTCCAGAAAATCAATCGCCGGAATGGTATCGGTGCCGGTAAAGCTTAATAAATGCGCAGCACCACTCATGGCTGCTGCTTCTGCACCAAACATACCTCTAAAACTAAAATCATGCCCTTGCCAGTTTACAAAATCAGTACTGCCGTCTGTTTCCAAAGCATATCGGGTCAGAATTTTTTTATATTCATGTGCCGTCGTTGCACTGGTGCACATGCCCCAGATATTGGTCGAAAGAATCGTTTCGAGATAATTAGTCAGCCAGAAAAAACGCTCATCGGTATTAAAAATAACAAGGCATGGCACACGCAGTGGGTAAACCGATCCTTCAGGCAATGCCATGATTTTAATCGGCAAATAGCCCAGATCGTGCAAATCAGCAATATGCTGAGTGCCCACATTATTGGGGCCTAGATAATTATTAATACGCCGCTCAAAACGGCTGATTACCGCTGCTTTGGGTTGTTGAAAAAAGTCAGCATTCCAGCCTTTAATCAGAAAATCTTTAATAAAATACTGCAGGCCAAAAAAAACCATTTTATCGGTGTATGTTCTGCGCGTGGTTCTGGCAGTTAAATTACTAAATACAATTTCAGTTTGATCAGGATATTGTCTGCGATGGTCTACTTTATAACCATCAATGGCAGTCACTGGATTCAAGTTCATTTTGATACTCCTTGATTTGACATAAAAGGCATAAAGGACCAGATGTCTTTTATTTTTAAAAAATCAGAGCTTGCTATATCTTTCAGGCTATTGGTGCTAAAGATAGCCTCGATTCCACTGGCGCGTAAATCGGCTTCTTTAGCCACGCCCTCATAATGCGAAACAATTAAAACAATCTTTCCGCAATTTTTAGCTTTTAACTTTTTAGCCAGCTCCATAAAAGTGCGGCCACCGGCGCAGATATCATCAATGATGACGCAGGTTTTTCCACCTAAATCATCGCAATAGACTTCAGTATCAATAATCTGGCCATTACTCACATCACGTACTTTATCGGCCCTAATTACTTCTAATCCGCCCAGCTGTACAGATAAATCAAATATTTTTTTATTTGACCCTGCATCGGGAGAAATAAGAATAATTTCTTTACCAATCTCGACCATCACCTCTTTAATCAGTTGATGATTTTTAACAACGTGGACTTTATTTAATAAAGCCGCTGTAACATCGCTATGCGGATCAAAAATGGTCACCCGATTAAAATTTTGCAGATTAATTAAATCAGCATAAATTTTTACAGAAAGTGCCTCTCCCTGGTTGCACACCCTATCTTGCCGCGCACCGGGGAAATAAGGGATGTACAGATCAATTAATTCAGCGCCCTGCCGCTTTAAGGCATCATTCAATAAAAGCAGTTGAATGATGGATTGGTCCCCCGTATAGCGAAACATGATTTCTACATGGCGGGCTGTTTGAGTCAGAATTTGAAAATGACTTTCACCGGCACCAAATTGAAAATGCTTATATTCTTCCCCTTGGCTTTCTAAACGGGGTAAATAAAAGCGGCTAGAACATTCATCCATCATGATCACCCAATATTGAGTTACGACAAGCATTTACTTAAGAGCTGAAGCGTTATCGCCATAATAGTGTCCCTGTGACACTATGTCAATCATTAGCATGCAGATTATGCTAAAAACAAATCAGGCATATGCCTTATAATGTCTTAGAGACACAAGCCGAGCCAAGCATGAGTACAGAATATACAAACCCCTTATTTACCGTCGACAGTGTTTTATTTACCGTGGAAAACGAGCAACTACTGGTGCTGCTCGTTAAGCGCGCACAAGCGCCTTTTATAGGCTACTGGGGCTTGCCGGGGGGATTTATCGACACCATACAAGATCAAAATACCGATGCAACAGCACGCAGAAAGTTACAAGCCAAAACGGGCTTAAATCCGGGATATTTGGAACAGCTACAAGTGATATCAGGCCCTGCACGCGATCCGCGTGGCTTTAGCGTCACACTCGCCTACTTTGCCTTGGTGGCCTATCAAGCCGTCAGCCCCCAGATCACCAGTGTAGAATCTGCAAGCTGGGTTAATTACAAAGAGCTACCCAGCCTAGAGCTCGCTTTCGATCACCTGCACATTATTGAAGCCGCAAGGCTACGCTTGCAGCAAAAAACACTCTACTCAATGACGCCAGTATTTTGTCTGCCCACGCAATTTACCATTGCCCAATTAAAATCAGTCATTGAAACCATTATCGAAAAACCGGTACAACGTAAAAGCTTAATGCGCCGGGTAGAAGCCTCCAATATCTTTGATATCAGCGAAGAAAAAACCCCATCAGGTGGCCGCATGGCACAGCTTTACAGACTCAAGCCAGGGGCTGACTACGTGAATTTTGAGCGAAATTTAAGTTGTAGCACAGTGAGAGACGTGGATATAAACACTTGATTAATAAAAAGCTAAGCCCAGCAATTGCTGGGCTTAGCTTTTACGAGCGCGTAAAGCAAGGCTAAAACACTACTCAATATTCTGAATTTGCTCTCGCATCTGCTCAATCAATACTTTTAGCTCGATCGAAGCACGGCTGGTTTCGGCGCTAACTGATTTCGAGCCTAGGGTATTCGCTTCGCGGTTAAGCTCTTGCATGAGGAAATCGAGGCGTTTGCCGACGGAGCCGCCTTTATCTAGGATGCGGCGAATTTCGCTAAAGTGGGCGTTTAGGCGTGAGAGCTCTTCGTCGATATCAATTTTTTGCGCAAAGATCACAATTTCCTGGCGAACGCGGTCGTCGTCCATGGTGCCCAGTGCATCTAAAAAGCGCGCTTTCATTCTGGCTTCATAAGATGCGGCTAGTTGCGGGATCAGTGGGGTGACTTGATCCACAATCGCTTGCATGCCTGCGATGCGCTCTAATAAATGTGCTTTGAGCTTATCGCCTTCACGGCCACGGCTGGCGCTAAAATCGGTTAGCGCCTCGCCCAACACTTCCAGGCAAGCAGCGCCGAGTGATTCTGGTGCGGCCACTTGGGCAGAAAGCACCCCCGGCCAGCGCAATAACTCGCCCAACTGAAGCTCGGCAGCCAGAGGGGCAATTTTCTTAGCCACTGCGGCAGCGGCTAATAGTTGTTGCAATAACTCGGTATTCAGTTGTAAGGCCGACTCACCACCAGCACGCGCATTCCAGTTTACCCGGCACTCTACTTTGCCACGGGCTAATTTGGCAGCCACCCGTTCACGAATCGCTCCTTCAAAAGGACGCAGCTCTTCGGGCGTTCTCAGTGTAAGATCTAGAAAACGGTGATTCACCGAACGGAGCTCGATACTCAGCGTGCCACCTGGCAATTCGCGCTGAACAGAGGCAAAACCAGTCATGCTTAAAATCATTAGAGCTCCTTTAAAGGGATTTGCTTTACATTCCCTCAGGCTGAAATCAGAATTAACAGATACACAAGTATAACGAAAAGACACGGATGGCAACCCCAAGCAATCAACCGCTCGCACGCGGCTATCAATTACAGAACTACACGATCGCTAAACTGCTGTCGGCAGGTGGCTTTAGCATTGTGTATCTGGCGCATGATGAAAAAGATTACCCCGTCGCCATCAAGGAGTATTTACCTAATTCTTTAGCACTGAGAACCGAAGGCGAACTAGTACAGGCACGTAGCGAAGAGAATATCGCTTTGTTCCGCCACGGCTTAAAGTGTTTTTTTGAAGAGGGTAAAACCCTTGCTCATATTCAGCATCCCAACATTATACGGGTGCGCAATTTTTTCCGTGCAAATGACACTGTTTACATGGTGATGGAATACGAGCGTGGTCGCACTTTGCAAAAAGAAATCCAGCTCAAGCACAGCAGAGGCGGGGTGGATGAGGGGCTGATTCGCCATGTGTTTTATCATTTACTTAATGGTTTACGCGAAGTTCACCTCAATAAGCTGCTGCACTTAGATATCAAGCCCGCCAATATTTATATCCGCAAAGATGGCTCGCCTGTATTACTTGATTTTGGTTCGGCCCGCCAAACACTGGCCTTAGAGCAAAGCAAGCTCACCCCGATGTATACGCCGGGTTTTGCCGCGCCCGAGCAATATAATAAAAAAGATGCACATGGCCCATGGACCGATATTTATGGCGTGGGAGCCAGTCTTTTCGCTTGTATTGCCGGTACCGCACCACAGGCCGCCGATCAGCGCTTAAAAGAAGATAAGGTACTTAAACTGCATGATCGATATGGCGATCGCTACTCGCCCGAGCTGCTCGAGCTGATCTCTGCCTGCCTAAGCCTTGATCCAAGCCAAAGGCCGCAAAGCGTGCCGCAATTACAAAAACAACTTTTAGAACGTGGCTCAGCCCCAGTTAAACGTACTGGCATTGTTAATACACTGCGCCGTAAATGGGTGGAGTATTCAAATAAAGGCCAGCTGGAAACAGAATGAAATTCACCGTATATCAAAATAGCCGCCAAGGCGGACGGCAATATAATCAAGATCGCCTTGGCTATTCATATAGCCGGGATGCGCTGCTGCTCGTCGTCGCTGATGGCATGGGCGGGCATTTACACGGCGAGATTGCCGCGCAAATCGCCGTTGAGTTGCTCACAGATCAGTTTCAGAAAAAAGCACAGCCCATACTAAAAAGCCCGAATCAATTTTTGCAAGATGCCTTAATGCAATGCCACCGTGCGATTTTTGATTACGCCAGCAAGCATCAGTTACTTGAGATTCCCCGCACTACGGTTGTAGCGGGGATTATTCAGGATGGTATTTTGCATTGGGCACATGTAGGCGATTCGCGGCTTTATTTGCTACGCAAAAACGAAATTTTGCTACAAACCAAAGATCATTCCAAAGTTCAAAAACTATTGAATGATGGAAAAATCACCGCCGAAGAAGCCTTATTTCATCCTGAACGCAACAAAATTTATAATTGTCTGGGTGGCACACTCAAACCAGAAATTGAGCTGGGTGGCAAAATAGTACTATGCGATAACGATACCCTGCTGCTTTGCACTGATGGTCTGTGGGGTGGTGTTACAGAAAGCCAGCTGATCCATTTTTTATCTTCGTTTCCTGTGCTGTTTTCTATCCCGCAGTTAATGGATCAAGCCGAATTACACGGCGGTAAATTTTCAGACAATATCAGCGCGCTAGGCATTAACTGGCACGATGCAGATGATCAGTTCTTTTCTGAAAATGCTTTTGTTTCCACTCAAAAATTAGATTTCAACACCATCAGCACGCATATTGATCCTTCATCTGTGGGTGCCAATATTACGGATGAGGATATCGAAGCGGCGATTGCCGAAATTCAGGCTGCCATTCAAAAATATTCTAAATAATGCCCACGCCCTCAAAAGTACGCAGTCCTCTCCCCGATTTACTCCGGGGGCTTGCCGTTGTACTCATGGTTTTTTTCCATTTTTGCTTCGATCTGGCTTATTTTGGCCAGCTCGCTGTCCGCACCGACACTGATCCTGAATGGGTGGCGCTACGCACTTTAATCGTCACCCTGTTTGCAGCTGTCGCTGGTTTCTCTGCAGCTGCTCAATTCAGCATCAAGCGTCAAATAAAGCTCTTAGCCTGTGCAGGGGCGGCCACGCTAGGCAGCTGGTTTATTTTCCCACATGCAATCATTTGGTTTGGCGTGCTGCATTTCTTTTTTGTGGCGGGGCTGCTTGCCCCCTTTTTCGTCAAAAAAACAGGACTAAGCATCGTGCTGGGCCTTGCCTGTATTGCACTGGGCAATTATCTGCAAGCACCGCTGTTTAATCTCCCCGCCCTCGCCTGGCTGGGCATGATGACCTACAAGCCGATAACCGAAGATTATGTGCCGCTACTGCCTTGGTTTGGTGTTGTTTTACTAGGCGTCTCGGCCCAAACCCTTATACCCGCAAACTGGCTGAACACAGGTGCGGCCAAGTCTCTGGCGCCCGTTCGCTGGCTGGGGCGGCATAGCCTGCTTATTTATCTACTCCATCAGCCTGTGCTATTTACAATACTGGGGCTGATTTTCAAAAAATAGTACTGATACCACACAGGGGATAAACACCATGGCCACAACCCATTTTTATCGTATGTCTCTCTATCTGAACAAACTTCTTTAGCTTCGCCACATATCAGTCACATGGTCACTGTAGTGTGTCAGTGTGACTTATTGCAGGCTCAGGCCTTGCAGGGCGTTAGAAACGCCCTAGCAAAGGTATAATCGCCAAAACTTACATTATAACGAGACCCGTCATGCGCCCTTCCTCACGCCTTAGCGATGAACTTCGCAGTGTCCGCATTACTCGCCAATACACTCGCCATGCTGAAGGCTCGGTCTTAATCGAGTTTGGCGATACTAAAGTCCTCTGCACCGCTTCGGTAGAAGAAAATGTGCCGCCTTTTTTAAAAGGTAAGGGGCAAGGCTGGGTAACCGCCGAATACGGCATGCTGCCACGCTCTACCAATACCCGTATGCGCCGTGAAGCCGCTCAGGGCAAGCAAAGCGGCCGCACCCAAGAAATTCAGCGCCTCATTGGCCGCTCACTACGTGCAGTTGTGGATATGGCCGCCTTAGGCGAGCGCCAGATTGTGATTGATTGCGATGTCATCCAGGCAGACGGCGGCACGCGTACCGCCAGCATTACTGGCGCATTTGTAGCGCTAACGGATGCAATTAATGGTTTGATTGCCGCTGGCAAGCTCAGCAAATCACCCATTCGTGAGCATGTAGCCGCTATTTCGGTAGGTGTGTATAAAGGTGTTGCCGTGTTAGATTTGGATTATCCGGAAGATTCTGACTGCGAAACCGATATGAATGTGGTGATGACTGGCAGCGGAAAATTTGTAGAAGTACAAGGAACCGCTGAAGGTGAAGCATTTAGCCGTGCAGAAATGAATACATTATTAGATTTAGCAGAAAAAGGGATTAAAGATCTCATCACATTGCAAAAAGCAGCGCTAGCTGGCTGATTTAAATGATAAATTGATCCATAAATGGTGAGATAATTTCATTAAAATCATGGGGTGAGAGGGATAAAAAGCGCAGAAAATAGCGGTAAAGCAACAATTACCGTAATTCAAATGCTCATTTTAATTTGAATTTACCAGCAAAATCCCCACCCTCGTGGTGTTATTACGATGAAAAATATGCGGTGCATATAAGGTTTAGCCCCTTTTTATTACTTGGTTAAAGTACAAACGATGAAACGTGTAGATGATTTCCGCCTTCGCTTCGGTAAAAAAGAGTTAGTGCCGATCATGATTGGCGGTATGGGTGTTGATATTTCCACTGCAGATCTGGCGCTTGAAGCAGCTCGCCTCGGCGGTGTTGGCCATATTTCAGACGCCATGATCAACACAGTGACTGATCGTCGCTACAAAACCAAGCAAGTTAAAGAAAAGCTCCAGCAATACAAACACAATGTAACGAACTCGGATAAATCCGAAGTTCAGTTTGATTTAGGTCGCCTGGAAGAAGCCACCAAGCTGCACGTGAGTAAAACCATGGAAGCCAAGCGTGGAGAAGGACTGGTTTTTATCAACTGCATGGAAAAACTCACCATGAACGCCCCGAAAGAAACACTTCGGGTTCGTTTAACGGCAGCGCTTGATGCAGGTATCGACGGGATTACGCTGGCCGCGGGTTTGCATCTAGGATCGATGGGGCTGATCGAAAATCACCCGCGTTTTAGAGATGCCAAGCTGGGAATCATTGTTTCTTCAGTCCGTGCCTTGCAATTATTTCTGCGTAAAAACGCCAAGCTCAACCGTCTGCCCGATTATGTTGTGGTGGAAGGCCCATTAGCCGGGGGGCACTTAGGCTTTGGTATGGATTGGGCGCAATACGATCTGGCAACCATTGTTGCCGAAATTAGCCAGTTTATGCGGGATGAGCACTTAGATATCCCGATTATTCCCGCTGGCGGCATCTTTACCGGCTCGGATGCAGCAGCCTACCTAGAGGCAGGTGCTGCTGCAGTTCAAGTAGCGACTCGCTTTACCGTATCGGAAGAATGCGGCCTGCCTGCCAATGTGCAGCAGGAATACTTCAAAACCAGCGAAGACAATATTGAAGTTAACCAGATATCCCCAACGGGCTATCCAATGCGCATGCTAAAAAACAGCCCGTCGATTGGTGCAGGTATCCGCCCCAACTGCGAGGCTTACGGCTATCTGCTTGATGCCAAGGGCAGCTGCAGCTATATCGAGGCCTATAACCGCGAAATCGCCATCCAACCTGATGCAAAGCGTATCAAAGTGATGGATAAAACCTGCCTTTGCACGCATATGCGCAATTTTGATTGCTGGACCTGTGGTCACTACACCTATCGCCTGAAAGATACCAGCCACAAGCACGAAGATGGTAGCTACCAGATTCTGTCAGCTGAGCATATTTTTCATGACTACCAATACAGCACAGAAAACAAAATTGCCCTGCCCGTAAAACATGAGCTGGAATTAGCTAAGTAATACGGCAATCTAATAAAAAACGGCATAGCGCAAGCTATGCCGTTTTTTTTAGCACTGCGTAGTGCACAGCCACCTTAAATCAATCTACACCGCGCGCACGATCTGCGTGGAATTGCGCTACATGACTGGTAAATTGATCCGCCTCAATTGCAGCGCGCATCTCTGCCATCAACACTTGATAGTAATGCAAGTTGTGGATGGTATTGAGCTGAGCGGCCAAAATCTCGCCCGTGCGGAATAAATGATGCAGATAAGCGCGGCTAAAGTTTTTGCAGGTATAGCAGGTGCACGTCTCGTCTAAAGGGCGCTTATCAAGCTTGTGTTTAGCATTTTTGATTTTTACATCGCCAAAGCGCGTAAATAACATGCCATTTCTTGCGTTGCGAGTGGGCATCACGCAATCGAACATATCAATACCCTGACTCACCCCATACACAAGGTCTTCAGGCGTGCCTACGCCCATTAAATAGCGAGGCTTGTTCACTGGCAATTTAGGTGCGGTATGGGCCAGAATGCGCTCCATATCTTCCTTAGGCTCGCCCACCGATAAACCACCAATGGCCATGCCATCAAAACCAATTTCTAACAGACCGGCAATCGATTCATCGCGCAGGTCTTCATACATCCCGCCCTGCACAATACCAAACAGCGCATTAGGGTTTTGCTGCGCATCAAATTCAGCGCGTGAGCGCTTAGCCCAACGATAAGACATCCGCATCGAATCGCCAGCTTGTTTGCGATCAGCCGGATACGGTGTGCATTCGTCAAAAATCATCACGATGTCAGAATTAAGCACCGTTTGGATTTTCATTGATTCTTCTGGCGTTAAAAATAATTTATCGCCATTCACCGGGCTTTGGAAAGTCACACCTTCTTCGGTGATTTTGCGCATCGCGCCCAAGCTAAAGACTTGGAAACCACCCGAATCAGTCAGGATCGGTTTATCCCAGCCCATAAATTCATGCAGGCCACCGAACTGCTCGACCACTTCTAAGCCCGGGCGCAGCCAAAGATGGAAAGTATTGCCGAGACAAATTTGCGCGCCAATTTCTTTTAAATCGCGCGGCGTCATGGCTTTTACCGTGCCATACGTGCCTACGGGCATAAACACTGGGGTTTCTACCACGCCATGATTTAAAGTCATCGTGCCGCGACGCGCGCCAGCGCTGGTGGTTTTTAATTCAAATTTCAACATTTTTTATTCCATAAACGCTGCCGGAAACACAGTCCAGCGCGGGCGGCAAGATTACCGCCAAGCCACGGGCAAAGCAACGCGCTTGCCGCGTAAAAATGCCACGCACCTGCTGATAAACGCACAGGCGTAGCTAGAGCATCAACCGAAACAGCCCCAATGCTGCCTTTATACTGAAGCCTTTGGCTCCAAAAGCATCGCATCACCATAGCTAAAGAAACGATATTCCTTCTCTACAGCATGCTGATAAGCGCTGCGCATTTCCTCAAAACCTACAAATGCCGCCACCAACATCAAAAGAGTGGACTTAGGCAGATGAAAGTTAGTAATTAAGCGATCAACCACCCGGAACTGGTAACCCGGTGTAATAAAGATATTGGTGTCGCCCTCTGGCTGGGCCAGAAAGCCCTGCTGTGAGGCCGCTTCCAATGCACGCAGGCTAGTTGTCCCTACCGCGATCACGCGCCCACCCTGTGCCTTCGCCTCTTCAATCAGGGCAATGGTAGCTGCAGGAATAGAATAGCGCTCGTGGTGCATGGTGTGTTCTGCAATATCATCCACTCGCACAGGCTGGAAAGTACCTGCTCCCACATGCAAAGTGAGATAACCGGTTTTCACGCCCATTGCCTGTAATTGTGTGAGTAAACCTTCAGTAAAGTGTAAACCTGCCGTTGGCGCGGCAACGGCACCAGGGTCACGCGCATAAATGGTTTGATAGCGCTTGGCATCCTCACCATCAGGCGTATGGGTAATATAAGGTGGCAAAGGTAGCTGCCCCGCCTGCTCTAAGATATCTAATACACTTTCTTCACCATCAAACTGCAATTTGAATAGATCTTCTTTGCGCTCGATCATGGTAGCAGGCCAACGATCTGCAAAAATAAGCCTTGCACCCGGCTTAGGGGCCTTGGATGAACGGATATGGGCAAGCGCAGTATGCTCATCTAAAACGCGCTCAATCAGTGCCTCAATCGCCCCACCAGAATCCTTTTTACCGAACACCCTAGCCTTAATCACCTTGGTATCGTTAAAAATAAGCACATCACCTGCGCGTAAAAACTGCGGTAGCGCGCTAAAGTGTGAATCTTCCCGAGTCAGACCATCGATATGTAATAGACGACTTGCCCCACGCACCTCTGGCGGAAACTGCGCAATTAAAGACTCAGGTAAATGGTAATCAAAGTCAGCTACTTGCATACAAAATAAGCCTTTTTTAAGGTGTAACAAAACTACAAGGCATGTATCGCCTTGTACGATAAAACCCGCTTGTGGATTGGCTTGGCGAGCTTTCAAACAAACGTTTTAGAATGCAAATCGCCGAAATTACCCACTTTTTCTGGACAAATTCGCACATACTGCGGCAAACTTCGCCCAATGATAGGCAACAAAAACGAGTAGCGGATGCAAAACACACGCAATATCCTAGTACTACATGGCCCAAATTTGAACCTACTAGGGTCAAGAGAGCCGCAGCACTACGGTGCTGATACCCTAGAGACCATCAACTCCAAGCTCATTGAACTGGGACAACTGCGTGCTGCCCGCGTTGACGCATTCCAATCGAATCGCGAATACGAACTGATTGATCGTATCCATGCTGCCCGTTTGGACGGCACGGATTTTATCATCATTAACCCTGCTGCGTTTACGCATACCAGTGTGGCTATCCGCGATGCACTGGCCGGGGTGAATATTCCTTTTGTTGAAGTCCACCTATCCAATGTTCATGCACGTGAATCGTTCAGGCATCACTCCTATTTTTCCGACCTCGCGGTTGGCGTTATCTGCGGTCTAGGCGCACAAGGTTATGAATGCGCACTGGATTTCGCACTCCGTTTTACTCCCAAGGCCCCCTGATTTAATCAAAGCCCAAAAATTCTCATAATAGAGAGGAGACCCCTATGGATTTGCGCAAACTTAAGAAACTGATTGATCTTGTCGAAGAATCTGGCATTGCCGAACTCGAAGTGACCGAAGGCGAAGAACGCGTTCGCATCACCCGTGTTAATCAGAATATCCCTACCTACGCACAAGCCATGCAATACCAGCTGCCTCCTGCCGCCGCACCTGCAGCAGCGGCCCCTGTTGCTGTTGCTGTCGCCGCCGATGTAGAAGCCCAGCCAGAAGGCTTTATGGCTAAATCACCGATGGTGGGCACTTTCTACCGCGCCTCATCGCCTGAAGCGAAAAACTTTGTAGAAGTAGGCCAGCAAGTTAATGTGGGTGATACCTTGTGCATCATCGAAGCCATGAAACTCTTGAATGAAATCGAAGCCGACAAGGCTGGCGTGATCAAGGCCATCCTGGTCGAAAACGGCCGCCCGGTTGAATACGGTGAGCCACTGTTTATTATTGGCTAATCATTCATTGCTAGTGAGCGCTAAGTGGTGTGGCTTTGCCCCGTTTAACGCCTCACTCCGCCCGGAGTAAACCATGTTTGAAAAAATTCTGATTGCCAATCGCGGTGAGATTGCGCTGCGCATTTTGCGCGCCTGCCGTGAAATGGGCATCAAAACCGTGGTCGTGCATTCCGAAGCCGACCGCGAAGCAAAATACGTTAAATTAGCCGATGAATCGGTTTGCATCGGACCAGCTTCCTCGACTTTAAGCTACCTGAATGTGCCAGCACTGATTGCCGCCGCCGAAGTCACCGAAGCGCAAGCGATTCACCCCGGCTACGGCTTTTTAAGTGAAAACGCCGACTTTGCCCAGCGTGTAGAAGAATCCGGCTTTGCCTTTATCGGCCCTCGCCCAGAATCCATCCGTCTTATGGGTGATAAAGTCTCAGCCAAAGACGCCATGAAAGAAGCAGGCGTACCTTGCGTGCCCGGCTCCGATGGCGCCTTGCCAGACGATCCTGTGGAACTAATGAAAATTGGTAAAGCGGTTGGCTACCCAGTGATTATTAAAGCTGCAGGCGGTGGCGGTGGCCGCGGCATGCGTGTGGTCAACAACGAAGAAGAATTGGTAGCCGCAGTAGAGCTCACCAAATCAGAAGCAGAAAAGTTCTTTGGTAATGCCATGGTTTACATGGAAAAATACCTGCAGAACCCGCGCCATATTGAAATCCAGATTTTAGCTGATCAGCACGGCAATGCGATTTATCTGGGCGAGCGTGATTGCTCCATGCAACGCCGCCACCAAAAAGTGATTGAAGAAGCGCCAGCACCGGGTATTACCGAAGCTCAGCGTAAACAAATCGGCGAAAGATGTGCCGCTGCCTGCCGCAAAATTAATTACCGTGGCGCAGGTACATTTGAATTCTTATTTGAAAACGGCGAATTCTATTTCATTGAAATGAATACCCGTGTTCAAGTTGAACACCCGGTGACCGAAATGATTACCGGCATCGACATTGTGCAAGAGCAGATTCGTGTAGCCGCTAATTTGCCACTGCGCTATACGCAAAAAGACGTGAAACTCAAAGGCCACGCCATTGAGTGCCGGATTAATGCAGAAGACCCGCTCAAGTTTATTCCTAGCCCGGGTAAGATCACCACCTACCATACCCCCGGTGGCCCCGGTGTACGCGTGGATTCTCACGTTTACCAAGGCTATACCGTGCCATCGCATTACGATTCGATGATCGGTAAAATCATTACCTACGGTGATAACAGGGCGCAAGCGATGGCTAGAATGCGGATTGCGCTATCAGAAATGGTAGTACAAGGGATTAACACCAATATCCCCTTGCATCAGCAGCTTCTATTGGATGAAGCCTTTATTAAAGGCAGCACCAGCATCCATTATTTGGAGCATAAAATGCCTGAAATTAGAAAACTATTGGAAGGCAAGCTCCAGGCGCCCGCTTAATACAGCAAGCCGTCATAAAAAACACCGCAGCTATTGCGGTGTTTTTTATTGGTTAAAGCAAAAATATGGGCCGTTTACTTTTCTATCTGCTGCAAAGCATTGCATAAAACTTGCATCGCCTGATCCAGCTGGCTAAGGGTGTGATATAAGCCATCCCCTGTTTCGCCCTGCCGTAATAAAGATTCAGCACGTGTTGCATGCTGCGTTACATCATTTACCGAAAGATTAGCCGCAGCTCCCTTTAAAGAATGCGCCGTTCTTAAAGCCGTTTCCATATCGTTCAACGCTAAAGCTGCGCGAATTCTAGCCACATTATCTTGTTCAGTACTGGCCAGCTGCTGAATAATCAGCCAATACAAAGCCGCATTATTGCCTAGTCTGGCTAAACCATCCTCTATATCCAGTCCTGCTACACCTGATAATAATTGCAGCTTATCTAATTCAGAAATGGCCGCAGAAGATTTAGGTATTTCAATAGGCACTGGCTCGGCAATCGCCGTTGCCATCATTGCATCATCCATAGGAACCACTGCTTCTCCAATATATACCCGTGTACTGCCATCCACACTTAAACGATGCTGATGCCAATACTGTAAACGCTCAAATAGCAAAGCCGGATCAATCGGCTTGGTAATGTGCTCATTCATTCCTTCTGCAAGGCAACGCGCTCTTTCTTCATTAATGGCATGCGCAGTCATTGCAATGATAGGTAAAGAATTAAAAGCATTATCGCTTCTAATCACGGCAGTCGCTTCATGCCCATCCATTTGCGGCATTTGTAAATCCATTAATACGCAGTGATAGTATTTCGGTCCGAATTCAACTATTTTTTTAATGGCTTCATGCCCATTATTTGCCATATCCACCGCCACCCCGGCCGAGCGCATCAGTTCTAATGCAATTTGTTGGTTCACTAAATTATCTTCAACCAAGAGCACACGCATCCCTTTTAAATTGGGCACCACATCCGTGCGGGTAAATGAAGCCACATCACGTAGTAATTCAGGAGCAAAAATAGTGAGTAAGGTATCTACCACCATAGATTGATTAATCGGCTTAAATAAAAAGCCATCCACATGGGCGGCCTCCGCTTCGGCGCGAATATCTTCGCGCGTATAAGCTGTGACCAAGACCACAGATGGGCAATGACAAAGCCTTTTATCCAAACTAATTCTGCGTGCTAACTCCAAACCGTTCATCTCTGGCATACGCCAATCGGTAAACACAATGCTGTAAGGTTGCTCAATCGCATCTGCACGGTGAAGATTAACCAGTGCATCTTCACCTGATCCCACCATATCAACCACAAAAGTAAGGCTTTCTAAAGACTGCTGCAAAATCTCACGGGCCACCGCATTGTCATCGACTACCAGAATACGCATGCCATGCAAATGAGGCGGCAAGCGGCTTGAGCTGGCAGCCTGTGGAGTCTCTCTCCCCAAAATACAGGTAAAACTAAATACCGAGCCTCGGTCAGGCACACTTTCTACCCCAATCTCACCGCCCATCATTTCAACTAAGCGCTTAGAAATCGACAAACCCAAACCTGTACCGCCAAATTGACGCGTAGTGGTGCTATCTGCCTGGCTAAACGGCTGAAAGAGTTTTTTACACTGCTCATTGCTCATTCCAAGGCCGGTATCTCGTACCGTAAAACGCAAAACAACCTGTTTTGTATCCGAGCTAACGAGCTCACACGACACATGTACTTCACCTTGCTCAGTAAATTTAATCGCATTACTCACCATATTAATCAGCACCTGCCCAAGGCGCAGGGGATCTCCCACTAAATAACGCGGCACACTGGGATGAACCTGAAATAGATATTCAATGCCTTTATCTTCTGCTTTTCCCGAAGTCAGCATCGCAATATTGGCAAAAACCTGATCGAGATTAAAATCAATACTCTCTATCATTAATTTACCTTCTTCAATTTTAGAAAAATCTAAAATATCATTAATAATTCCAAGTAAAGACTGTCCTGCATAATGAATTTTTTGCACATAATCGCGCTGGCGTTCATTTAAATCTGTTTTCAATGCCAAATGCGCCATACCAATCACCGCATTCATCGGCGTTCTAATTTCATGGCTCATATTGGCTAAAAAAGCACTTTTTGCCTGTGTGGCCGCTTCGGCGGTTTTCTGGGCCAGCTTTAATTCGGTGATATCCATTGCAATTCCCCCCACCGCATACACACTGCCATCCGCATCCCTGAGCGGAAATTTATGCGTCAAAAAGGTATGCAATCCATCTGCAGTCATAATTTCTTCTTCAACCCTTTGCGGGCGATTTTCAGAAATAACCAGCTGATCTTGAAGCAAGAATCGTTTGGCTGTTTCCGGGCCACCAATTTCTTCATCAGTAAACCCCACCAAAGATTCACCTGCCCGATTAAATAGCTCTGCAAAGCGTAAATTGTGGCGCAAATAGCGGCCATTTAAATCTTTT
Organism: Janthinobacterium sp. B9-8; assembly: GCF_000969645.2. NCBI lineage: Bacteria > Pseudomonadati > Pseudomonadota > Betaproteobacteria > Burkholderiales > Oxalobacteraceae > Janthinobacterium > Janthinobacterium sp. B9-8. The sequence continues at coordinate 317,173 of NZ_CP014222.1, read as the reverse complement.
AAAGAAACCAAAGCGGGGGAGAATTCTAAAATGGATTCCAATACATTGCGGTTGCGTTCTAATTCCACCGTGCGCTTGGCCACCAATGATTCAAGCTCTTGATACATTTGCGCATTTTCAATGGAAATAGCGGCCTGAGCAGATAGCCATTCCAATACTTGCCTGCGCTGCATTGAAAAAGCATTGCTGATAGTACTGTGCTCAAGATAAAGGACCCTCCGCCCAGCACTGCTCCGCCCCAAAGCACGGCAAAGAATAGATGCAGGCCGATGCTGAGAAAAATAATCATCTCCCCTGAATTCAGAAAACTGCGTCAGCACATTTAATAAAGTAGTTTGTCCTGTATTAAATACAAAACGCAGCAGACTTTCCGGTAAAAAAGGCTGATCAAAATTTAAAATCGCTTCAATATGCAATTGATCATGATCTCTAACAACAATAGCACCACGATCCGCACCTGCGGCCTCAATAATTATTTTTAATAAACGCCCCAATAAAGGCTGCACACCCACTTCGCTTGAAATAGCCTGTACCGCACGCAAAATAGCCAAAGTATCTAGGCTATCCAAAGCATGCAGCGCATCCACATCGTTTTGAATCACTTCCTGCTCTTGCCTTGGCAAAACTTTTAAGCGCAGCTCAACCCGCCCCATTAATGCCAGAGCATGGCATTGACGATAGCAGGTAGCCGCCTGAGTAAGAATCTGCTGAATAGGCTCAAAGGCATAGACTCTTTCCTCCAACCACAGCCCAAGCATCTCGTTAAAATAGCCCTCATCCAGCAAAAAGCCTCTTTGCTGAGCCAAACGAATGGCGTGCCAATATAAAAGCTCTGCATCTTCAAAACGGCTATCCAAACGTGCCTGCTCCGCACGTAAAAAAGCCAATTTATGTTCTACATTATCAGGAGAGCCTTCCTGTGATATTTTCTCGAAATACTCAGTAATTTCAGATAGGGTCTTTAAAAAAGCCAAGCGCTTTTTGCCCGTACTTTTTCTTGCCAGCGCGGCAAGTGCCAAACCATGGGCAAAACGCCAAGTTAGACTTAATAAATAGGTGGATGGATAATCTTTATCTATTTTCTCGGCCAATACCAAAGCAGCATCATATTCTTGCGAGTAAATATACAAAGAAAGCTGAGCAATATGTAAACCCGCCATTACAATCGGCACTTCACCCCAAACTTTCCGAAAAGCCTGCACATCAAAATTTTCGCTATTTAAATCATTTAATAAGGCCGTTTCGCCATGAATCGCTTTGGCTGCCGCTTCAAAAGGCTGGGCCAGCGTTACAGGGAAAATCACCTCATGCGTTAAGCAATATTGAGTGAGCTGCTGACTACTGGAAATAACATCCAGCATGCTGCGGCCAAGAAAGAAATGATTCCAGGGTTTAGCCACCAGAACATATGCGCCATAAACTAAATCATGCGCTTTTAATGCCAGATTATAATTTTCATCTAATAACGGCAAAGTCGTTTCGGCGTGCAAAGTCCAGTGATTAATATTCCAAGTGTAATAAGTAAACGCGCGGTTATATCCCCATAGATCAAATAACTTTTCGCGGCTTAGCTTTAAACCAGCATCCGCAATATTTCTTGCATCCTGATAATTTTTAAATTGAGCAATTAAAGTAATACCCAGCAGGGTATAGCAAAATGGAGAAAGCTGCGCATTACCAAAAGCAATAGACCTGTTTACGCCCAAGGCAGAAACAAGGGAAAATAAAGGATAATTTGTAAAAATAGCAGATTCAGAGATTGAAGCAATCAGTTTTAAAATAGTGTCCGTTTCCGGGTCCGTTGCAAAAGGTAAATCATAGACACAAGATAATTTTTTATCCAAAAAATAATGCCTAAAAATAACCATTTCACTTTGAAAATGGTTATTCATGGCATAACTATCATCTATTTCCGGTATATCCATGCCAAATAAAATCAAACCCAAGCGGCCTACTTCTAGATTTTCAGCCATTCTGCCCTTTCGGCTATAATAAATGCTTTGCCTTATTCTGGCCTGTGCCTTATCCAAAGCGCTGATCCCCTGCGCCA